>NZ_JBSFDF010000003.1:0-266052 GCF_053593795.1 Streptomyces sp. NPDC002104
GTGGGCCTGGGCGAAGTAGTTCGCGATCTCGCCGGCCTGGGAGTGCGACACCAGGGTCACGTCCTTGGTGACGCCCAGCTGGTCGAGCCCGGCCACCCGGGGCGGGGACCGCTGGCCCCCGCGCCGCCCGGCGCGGCGGCGGAGCCCGGCCCCGGGCCGACGGCGCAGGCAGGGCCCCCGGCGGCGCAGCCGCGGACGGCCGCGCCGGAGCTCCCCGGGGCCGTGCAGGCGGCTCCGGGCGCGGCGGTGGCTCCGCCGCGGGCCGCAGCGGTGGCGGCGGCTGCGGGGCGCTTCCACGTGCGCCCGTACCACTCGGCGGCCCTGGCGCGACGCGGCCCGGACGGCATGTCCACGCTGATGCTCATGGTCGTCGTCACCACCCCGGCGGTGCTCGCGGCCGTCGCGCTGCGGCCCCGTTCCAGGAGCCGCGGCTGAGACCGCCCGCCCCTCCACGTTCAGTCCGCCCGTCTCGACCTACGGAGAACCCTCGTGTCCGAATGGCTGGTCCTGGCCATCGCCATGGCGCTCGTCTGCGCCCTCGTCCTCGCCTTCACCGCGATCCGGCACCGCCGGGTCGCCGCCGACGAGGACACCAGCGAAACCCCCGACGTCCTCGAATACATGGTGATGATGGTCGGCGTGGTCTACGCGATCGTGCTCGGCCTGGCCATCGCGGGCGTCTGGGAGGCGCGCGGCGCCGCCGAGGACAGCGTGCGCCGCGAGGCGCAGTCCCTCTACGAGGTCACCCAGCGGGCCGACGTCTATCCGGCCGCCGTGCGCGACCGGATCCGCGGCGAGGTCGACGCGTACGTGTCCCACACCGTGGCCGTGGACTGGCCGCGCCTGACCTCCGGTGCCCCGGTGTCGCCGGAGGGCGGCGAACTGCTCGGCAAGCTGCGCACCGACGTCACCCACCAGAGCCCGGGCAACGAGCTCCAGGCGCAGGCCTACCAGCCGCTGCTGGACCACATCGCGGCCGCCGACGACGCCCGCCACGAGCGGACGCAGAGCGACGAGTCCACGCTGCCGGGGGTGGTCTGGCTGGGACTGGTCGCGGGCGGGCTGGTCACCGTCGGGCTGATCTTCACCCTGCAGATCCGGCGGTCCGGCCGGGAACTGCTCCTCGCGGGGCTGTTCAGCGCGCTGATCGTGTTCCTGCTCTTCATGGTGTGGAGCTTCGACGCGCCCTTCGGCCGGGACGGCATCGACTCCGCGGCGCCGTTCCAGGACCTGTTCCCGTCGCTGGCCCTGGCCGCCGGGCGCTGATCACGGGGCGGCGATCACGGGGCACCGCCGGGGCACCGACGGGGCGTCGACGGGCGCCGACCACGGCGGGGGCCGGGGCTCAGCCCCCCGCCGCCGGGGCTCAGCCTCCGGACAGGGACCACTGCCGCCGGCACTCGGCCACCACCCGGGAGTTGCGCAGCGCGTGCGAGATCCGTACGAGGTCGCGGGGACCGTCGGCGGGCGGTGCGCCCTCGTCGCTGGCCCCGATGACCCGGCCCTCGGGGTCGGCGGCCCGGGCGCGCACGGCGGCCGTGACCATGGCGGCGTCGGCGACGGCCCGGGCGGTCTCCTCGTCGGCGCCCGCGGCGACGGCCCGGGCCAGGGCCGTGTCCCGGTACTCCTGGTCGAAGTACGGTCCGAGGTGCAGGAAGCCGTCGTGGATGTCCGACTCGCGCTGGATGACACGGATGTCGGCGGCGGACCACCAGGACATCTGGACCCCGGCCGGGGCCTCGGGCGCGGAGATCCGGACCTCGTGCCACAGCGGGCCGAGCCGGCGGTACGTGGACCAGTGCTGCCAGCTGTCCGAGAGGCGCTGGCACAGCAGGGGCAGCACGAAGCCGATCGCGCTGATGAGGGCGCCCACGGCGGCGAGCGGCGGGGCGACGAAGGTGCTCAGGTCGTCCAGCCGGGGGCCGAGGCCGGCCCAGCGTCCGACGACGGCGCTCATCTTGGCGGCGTCGTAGCTGAGGTTCAGGATGTAACCGACGACGATGATCACCAGGCCGGTGCGGAGCCAGCCGCGCACCTGGAGGGACCAGCGCCAGCACATCGCGACCATGACGAAGGCGGCCACGTTGTGCGCGAGCAGGTAGAGGCCGATCATCTGCCCCATGTACGGGGTGTTGGCGTAGAAGGTGTCGAAGTCGCGCAGCCGCTCGACCGGTGCGTCGCCGAGGACGAAGAGCGTCATCAGGGCCACGATCACGGTGCCGTAGCCCACGATCCACCGGCGGGAGATCCGCCGGGTCTGCTCGGGCGGGCCGCCCCGCCAGTTGACGATGAGGACCAGGCACGACGCGCTGAAGGCGCTGATCAGGCAGTAGACGAGCGGCGCCGAGAAGTTGGTGATCCCGGTCCAGCGGTTGACCGCCTCGATGGTCGGCGGAGCGGCGAAGGTGAAGACGGCGCCGGCCAGCGTGAGCAGGGCGCACACCGATCGCAGCAGCGGCTCACGCCAGTTGTGCCGTAGGGCCGGCAGCTTGAAGGCGAGTGCGATCGCCAGGGCCGCGGCCGGAATGTAGTAGTCCTTGCCGTTCAACGGTCGTTCCTGTGCCCCCGGTATCCGAGCGAGGCCTCGATGCGGCCCGCCAGTTGATCACGCTGCGCCGGTGCGCGGTGGCTCGCCGATCCGGCGAGCCAGGTCCTGCACCGGCTGCCCAGCAGTAAACCGAAGGTTTCCGCTTCGGTCTCCTCCTGGACGTCGGCGCGGGTGCGCGCGGCGACGCGGCGCACGGTCTCGCCGATGTCGGCCTCGTCCGACAGCAGCCGGGCGGCGACGGCGGCGCCGTCGACGTGGTGGCTGCAGTGGCCGGCCTTCATGTGCCACAGTTCGTGCCCGAGGATCACCAGCTGGTGGTCGGGCGCGGTGCGTTCCTCGATGACCACCAGATCGCGGTCCGCCATGTCGAGCCACAGGCCGCTGGCCGTTCCCGGCGGGAACGAGGCCATCCGGAAATCCACCCGGCGGCCGCGGTGCTTGCTCATGCCCTCGCAGAGGGCGGCGTAGAGGTCCACGGGTTCCACGGGCGCGGTCAGGTTGATGCCTGCCACCAGCTCCCCGCACAACCGCCGCTGCTCTCTGCCTATGCTCACCGTTCTCCCCGTCGGCGCGGATCCGGATCAGGACTCAAGGATCAGACCCAGACTTTCGACTGGGTCAGGATTCGTTCGGTTTGACGCTTTCGAGGAGCATGTCCAGCCATTCGGTCACCTTGTCCCGGTGCTTGTCGCTGGGCAGTTGGGCGGCTCTCCAGGCGATGCCCCGTACGCCGTGGTTCTGGAGAAGTCTTGCCAGCGGATCGCCCGTCGAAGCGGCCGGAGCGGGTGCGGTTTCCCGGGCGCGCCCCGCGAAGTCCTGGAGCAGCTGTTGCTCGGTGCGCTGGAGGGCGTCGGTGAGCGCGTCCGCGTCATGGGCCGTGAGGAATCCCGCGTGCACTCCGAAGAAGCGCTGGATCGCGTCACAGTGTTCCATGGTCGGCCGCCGGTCGCCGTTGATG
The DNA here is from genome assembly GCF_053593795.1 of Streptomyces sp. NPDC002104. Classification (NCBI taxonomy): domain Bacteria; kingdom Bacillati; phylum Actinomycetota; class Actinomycetes; order Kitasatosporales; family Streptomycetaceae; genus Streptomyces; species Streptomyces sp. NPDC002104. The sequence continues at coordinate 3,507 of NZ_JBSFDF010000003.1, forward strand.
AGGGCCCCGGCCTGCTGGCGCGACATGGCGGCGCCGTCGGCGATCTCCTGCTGCGTGTAGCGGCGGCCGTTGGGCTTCACACGGGTGCGCCGCAGGAGGTCGAGGCGCTGGAGGAACCGGGTCTGGAGATCGGGCTCGCCGGCGGGCCGGCCGTCCAGCAGGCTCCGCACCACGTCGGCGGGTACGCCCGAAGCCTCGGAGAGGCGGCGCAGGTCGAAGACCTGGTTCAGGTCGCGGCCCAGCTTGCCCGCGAGTTCTGCGACGCGCGTGACGGTGGCTGCCAGGAGCGTGTTGGCCACCGCGACGGGAGCCGGGAAGCCGTCTGTCACCAGTGGTTCTCCTAGATCGCGCGAGGTCGGGGTACGGGCACGTGGTCGGCCTCTGGAATCTATCCGGTCTCGGTCCGTACGGCTAGAACGTGCCACATCTGTGGCGGGAACGAGCTGCCAAGAGGCTGGAATTGCCACAATAGTTGACACTCGAATGAAGTCGGTAGCAGGATCGCCACACGGAAATGAAGATCCAGACCGTAAGGAAGAGGGGGGAGCTCTCGGTGCCACATCTCGCAGCGGTGGGCCCGTCCGATGGCCTCGCCCACATCGGTGGGGAGCGCCTCGCGGGCGAGGAGTCCGCACGCGGCGCCGTGCGGTCGGAGCGACGCAAGGAGATTTTGCGCCAGCGCCGGGAGGAGCTGGGGCTCAGCCAGGAAGACCTGGCCGCGCGCCTGCGCATCAGCGTGCGCGCGTACGGAAACTGGGAGCGCGGCCTGGTCAAGGAGTGGACGGACCGCAAGCTGCTCGCCCTGGCCGAGGCCCTGGAAATGAGCGAGCGGCAGTGCTTCTGGCTCTTCCGGATCATGGTCGACCGCGACCCGCCGCCCACCTGGCGCGCGGCCGAGGACAACCGGCTGCCCGACGACCCGGCCCAGCGCGACTACCTGTGCGACTACGCGGCCCTCATGGAGGCCGTGCCGTACCCGAGTTTCCTCGTGGACCACCGCTGGGACGTGGCCCTGACCAACTCGGCGTTCGACCGGCTCTTCCAGTCCGTGCGCCCGCATCCGACCGCCCTGCCCGACGACAACTTCCTGCGCTTCGTGCTCTTCCACCCGGACGCCGCGGCCGTGCTGGAGGACCACGAACCGGCCTGGTGCGTACCGCTGCTGGCCCGGTTCGCGACGGCGCTGGCCGCCGCCCCCGACGACGAGGGGCTGCGCAGCATCCGTCAGGAGGTGGCCCGTGACCCGTTCATGGAGGCCGCCTACCGGTACGGGGTGCCGCACTGGCTGACGACCCACGGGGCCGAGGCCGCCGAACAGGACGGCGCCGTGCGCACCGTGCGCCACCCGGACCCGGGCTGGGGCCTGGTGCGCTGCCGGATGGTGGCGGAATCCGGCCCGATGCTCGACGGCATGGGGCTGACCCGGATGACCCTGGTCCTCTCCGCGCCGCAGGGCCTGCCGGCCGGTCCGCTCCCGGGCGGCCCGGGGGCGCAGCAGCACCAGCCGCCGCGGCTGAGGGCCGTGCCGACCCCGGCGGAGTGATCCTTCGGGGGAGACTGGTGCCAGGACACCCCGGCACGGGGGCACCGGAGCACTGCGGAAGGCGGTAAGGGCGTGCGGCTGACGATCCTCGGCGGGGGCGGATTCCGGGTACCGCTCGTCTACGGAGCCCTGCTCGGCGACCACGCCGAGGGCAGGGTGTCGCACGTGACCCTGTACGACGAGGACCCCGGCCGGCTCCGTGCCATGGCCCGGGTGCTCGCGGACCAGGCCGCGGGCATCGCGGACGCCCCGGCCGTCACCGCCACCACCGATCTCGACGAGGCCCTGCGCGGCGCCGACTTCGTGTTTTCGGCCATTCGCGTCGGAGGACTCGAAGGACGCGCCGCCGACGAGCGGATCGCCCTGGCCGAAGGAGTGCTGGGCCAGGAGACGGTGGGCGCGGGCGGGATCGCCTACGGCCTGCGGACGGTTCCCGTGGCCCGGGAGATCGCGCGCAGGGTGGCCCGTACCGCCCCCGACGCATGGGTCATCAACTTCACCAACCCGGCCGGGGTGGTCACCGAGGCCATGGCCGAGGAGCTCGGGGACCGGGTCATCGGCATCTGCGATTCCCCGGTCGGGCTCGGCCGGCGGATCGCCCGGCTGCTCGGCGCCCGGCCCGGGGAGGCCTGGATCGACTACGTCGGCCTCAACCACCTGGGCTGGGTGCGCGGGCTGCGGATCGGCGGGCGCGACGAACTGCCACGGCTGCTGGCGGACTCCGCGGCGCTGGAGTCCTTCGAGGAGGGCCGGCTGTTCGGGGCCGAGTGGCTGCGCTCGCTCGGGGCGATCCCGAACGAGTACCTGCACTACTACTACTTCAACCGTGACACGGTACGGGCCTACCAGGAGGTCAAGCAGACGCGCGGGGCGTTCCTGCGCGACCAGCAGCGGGGTTTCTACGCCGAGGCCGGCCTGCCGGATCCGGCGCCCGGCGCGGCGCTGGCCGCCTGGGACCGCACCAGGGCCGAGCGCGAAGCCACGTACATGGCCGAGAACCGCGAGGTCGCGGGCGTCGGCGAGCGCGAGGAGAGCGACCTGGAGTCGGGCGGGTACGAGAAGGTGGCCCTCGCCCTGATGCGCGCCATCGCCCGCGACGAGCGCGCCACCCTGATCCTGAACGTCCGCAACCGCGGGACCCTGTCCGTGCTCGACGCCGAGGCCGTCATCGAGGTGCCCTGCCTGGTCGACGCCAACGGGGCACACCCGGTCGCCGTGGACCCGCTGCCGCTGCACGCGGTGGGCCTGGTGACCTCGGTCAAGGCCGCCGAGCGCGAGGTCCTCGCCGCGGCGGCGAGCGGATCGCGGGCGGACGCGGTCAAGGCCTTCGCACTGCATCCGCTGGTCGACTCGGTTGCGGTGGCCCGGCGGCTGGTGGCCGGATACGCGGCGGAACACCCGGGACTGGGCCACCTGCGCTGAGGGCCCCGGCGGGCCGCCCGGATGGGCTAGCGCCGCATGCGCCGGGGCGGGCGCGCTGTGAGAGTGCGAGGTGTGACCACAGCCGAAGGTGCAGCCACAGCCGAAGGTGCGGGCCCCGCCATATCCGCCGCGCCGCCGCCGGTGCTCGACCGGCGCTCGCGCAACATCGTGTTCGGCACGATCATGCTCGGCGTGCTGCTCGCGGCCCTGGACCAGACGATCGTGGGTACGGCGCTGCCCACGATCGTGGCGGACCTCGGCGGCGGCGACCACATGTCGTGGGTCGTGACCTCCTACCTGCTCACCGAGACGGTCGCGACCGTCCTCGTCGGCAAGTTCGGCGACCTCTTCGGCCGCAAACTGGTCTTCCAGATCTCCGCCATCGTCTTCATCACCGGCTCGTTCCTGTGCGGCCTCGCGAGCAACATGACCCTGCTCATCGTCTGGCGGGGCATCCAGGGCATCGGCGCCGGCGGCCTGATGGTCACCGCGATGGCACTCATCGCCGATGTGGTCCCCCTGCGCGAACGCGGCAAGTACCAGGGAGCGATCGGCGCCGTCTTCGGCGTCGCCACGGTGATCGGGCCGCTGCTCGGCGGACTCTTCACCGACCACCTGACCTGGCGCTGGGCGTTCTACGTCAACGTGCCGATCGCGATCCTGGTCGTGGTGGCGGCCGCGAAGACGATCCCCTCCGTACGCGCCGCCGGCAAACCGGTCATCGACTACCTGGGCATCGCGATGGTCGCGATCGGCGCGAGCGCGCTGATCCTGGCCACGAGCCTGGGCGGCAACGAGTACGCCTGGAGCTCCCCGCTCATCGTCGGGCTCTTCGCGGGCGGCGCCCTGGCACTGGCCCTGTTCTGCCTGGTCGAGATGCGTGCCGCACAGCCGATGCTGCCGATGAGGCTCTTCCGCAACCCCGTCTTCTCCGTCTGCTCCGTGCTCAGTTTCGTCGTCGGCTTCGCGATGCTCGGCGCGATGACCTTCCTGCCGACCTACCTGCAGTACGTCGACGGGGACTCCGCCACCGTCTCGGGCGTACGGACGCTGCCGCTGGTCATCGGCCTGCTGATCGCCTCGGTCTTCAGCGGCAACGTCACCAGCAAGACCGGGCACTACCGGATCTTCCCGATCGTCGGCTGCGCGGTGATGGGCCTCGGCCTCTACCTCCTCTCCCGCATGGGACCGCAGTCCGGCGCCTGGCTGGAATCCCTCTACATGTTCGTCCTCGGCACCGGCATCGGCCTGTGCATGCAGGTGCTGACCATCGCCGTGCAGAACACCGTGGACTACGCCGACCTCGGCACCGCGACCTCCGGCGTCACCTTCTTCCGTACGCTCGGCAGCGCCTTCGGGACCGCGGTCTTCGGCACCATCTACGCCAACACCCTGAAGCCCGCCCTCGCGAAGGGCGTGGCGCAGGCAGCCCGCGCCACCGGACAGGACCCGCAGCAGCTGGCGGTCGCCGCGCAGAGCCCGCAGGGCGTGCACGGGCTGGACACGGCGGCCGCCGGGCCGGTCATCAACGCGTACGCCGACACCCTGCACACGGTGTTCCTGTGGACCGTGCCGGTGGCGGTGGTCGGGTTCGTCGTCGCGCTGTTCCTCAAGCAGGTCAAGCTGCGCGACAGCGCCCGGGCCGCTTCCACGGACATGGGCGACGGCTTCGGCTCGCCCGCCACGGCCTCGGGGGACTCGGCGAAGCTGCTGGAACTGGCGGTCGGCAAGCTGGTGCGCGGCATGGGGCCGGAGACGGCGCGCGGGATCGTGAACTCCTCCGACACCCGGCTGGACATGGCGGGCGCGTGGGCGGTCATGCAGGTGGACCTGATGACCCGCACCGTCGGCTACGCGAGCCTGGGACTCATCGCCTCGCGCCGGCACCTGCCCCCGGAGGTCCTGCTGCCGGTCTTCGAACGGATGGTGGACGAGGGCTACATGACGCGGCAGAACGGTTTCTACACGCAGACCCCGGCGGGGGAGCGGGAAGCGGGCGTCATCTCGGCCGCGTGGGCCCAATGGCTCGGCGACCAGCTGGAGAAGGACCGGGGCCGGCCGCGCAGCGCGGAACTGAGGGCCGCGGCCGACGCGATCGCGAAGCGCCTGCTCGCGGAGGACCTGGGCGACGGAAACTTCGCCCCGCGCGCGATGGCGGGGCGGCCCTAGGCGGGGAACTCTCCGGCGGGCGCGGACGTCTGGTGGGGAAAGGGGTCGACTCGATCGGCGAGTCGACCTGGTTCTACGGGTGCGGGGGTGCCGGGATGCGGATCACACTGGCGGAAGAGATCATGCTGCTGTCGCTGGACGACGAGTCCGGGTCGGTCAAGCAGCGGCAGTCGGTGGGCTGGGCCGTGGCGGGCGCCCTGCTGCTCGAACTGGTCCTCGCGGAGCGGGTGCGGGTCTCGGGCACGTACCTGGAGCTGGTGGATGCCTCGCCCACGGGGGAGGAACTGCTCGACGGCCGGATCGAGTCGATACGGACCTGGATGAGCGGCCGCACCAGGCGCCGGGTGACCGAATGGCTGACGAAGGACCAGGCCAAGGCCGTCGGCCCGGTCGTGGAGCGGCTGTGCGGGCGCGGGGTGGTCGTGGAGGAGCGGCGCAAGGCCCTGGGATTGTTCCCGGTACGCCGCTATCCGGAGGCCGACGGCGAGGTCGAGCGCGAACTGCGCGAGCGGCTCGCCTCGGCGCTCCCCGAGGGCGCGGAGCCGGACGAGCGCACCGCGGGCCTCATCGCGGTGATCCACGCGGTCCGCCTGCACGGCTTGGCCTTCCCCGGAGTGCCGCGCAAGGAGGTCTCCGCGCGCACGGCGGAGATAGCCGACGGGCAGTGGGCGGCCGAGAGCATCCGCACCGCCCTGCGCGACATGCAGCTGGCGATGGTCGCCGTCACGGTGGCCACGACGACGGCGGCGGTGACCGCGGTCTGAGACCCGCTGCCGCGCCGGGGGACACCGGCGCGAGGGCCGGCCCTCAGCGCGGTTCCGGGCCGTTCGTGGGGTTCGTGGGGTCCGTCGGGTCCTTCGGGGCTGCCGGGCCCAGCGCCGCGGTGGTCGGATAGTCGTACGACGGTACGTGGGGCAAGTGCTCCGCCAGGTCGGGCCGCCACGCGCGCAGGGCCGCCGCCGACGGGGCGTAGAGGGCCGCCGGGATCTCCGCCGGGGCGAACCAGGACCAGCGGGCGATCTTGTGGGGTTCGGTGACCGTGGCGGTGCCCTCGGCGGCGGAGGTGACGGCCGCGGCCGTCAGCCGGGTCGGGCCGGGGCCGGTGCTGGTGGCGGAGCCGGAGCCGGAGTCGGTGGCGGGGTCGGTGGCGGCGCCGGTGTCGCCGGCGAGCATGATCGACACGATCCGGACCTCCTCGGGGGCGACCCGCAGCGCGGTCTCCTCGGCCAGTTCGCGGGCGGCGGCCTGCTCGAACCCCTCCCCGGGGTCGACCTTGCCGCCGGGCAGTTCCCAACGCCCGTCGTGCGCCTGGCCGAGCAGCACCCGGCCGTCGTGGCCGACCACGATCACGCCGACTCCGATGACGCCGTGGGCGCGCGGGACGGCGCGTCCGGTGGATCCGCCCGGCCCGCCGGGTTCTGTGCTCATGAGTGTCCTTCGGTGGATTGGTGGATCGGTGTGCCCGGGCCGCGCGCGGTGCGGCCCGGCTGTGACCCTACGTCCGGAGCGGCCGTGCGGGTTTCGGCCCGGCGCCGCCCGCGCAGGCTTCTCGCGGTCCGATCGTCGTACGGCGCATCGGTTCGTCGACTCGCCGGCCGGCCGTCTCAGAGGGCCGACCGGGTCCAGGGGGGCTCCATGGCACACGTACTGGTCGTCGGCGGGGGCATAGGAGGGCTGGCCACCGCGCTGCTCGCGGCGCGCCACGGACACACCGCCGAGCTCTTCGAACGCGATACGAGGGCCCCCGGCACGGCCCTCGACCGGGACTTCTTCGGCTGGCACCGGACGGCGGTGCCCCAGGCGAACCAGCCGCACGTGCTGCTCGGCGCCGCCCGCAGGGTGCTGCGCGAGGAACTGCCCGACGTGCACGCCGAGATGCTCCGGCTCGGAGCCCGGGAGCGGCACGAGCTGGACTGGTTCGAGGTACGCCCGCCCGCGCGGCCCGGCGACGAGGACCTGGTGATGCTCCAGGCACGGCGGATCGTGCTGGAGAGCGCGCTCGCCACGGCGGTACGGGACGAGCCGGGAGTGGTCGCACGGTACGGGGAACCCGTGAGCGGGCTGACCGCGGCCGGGGACCCGGACCCTGCCGAGGTCCGGGTGACGGGAGTGACCACGCAGGCGGGGACGTACGGGGGAGACCTCGTCGTGGACGCGGGCGGCCGGCGCGGCGGCTCCGAACGGTGGCTCGCGGCGATCGGCTGCCGGCCGGGCGTCGTGGAACGGCACCGCACGGGCCTCGTCTACTTCTGCCGCTGGTACCGGCTGCCGGAAGGCTGCGAGGAGGGGCCCCGGCGGCCCTGGGCGGTGACGGGCGGCAGCTTCGCGGGGTGCGCGGTCTTCCCGGCGGACAACCGGCTGTTCGCGGTGACGCTGTTCGTGCACACGAGCGACGCCACACGCGCGGCGCTGCGCGATCCGGCCGTGTTCGAGGCCGCCGCGCGGACCTTCCCGCCCGGCGCGGCCTGGCTGGGACTGGGCGCCGAACCGCTGTCCGGGGTACTGGCCACGGCCGGCCTGGACAACCGCTGGAGCGCCCCGGCCGACGGGCGGGGGCCCGTGGTGAGCGGGTTCGTCCCGGTCGGGGACGCCGTCACCCACACCAACCCCACGCTCGCGCAGGGCACTTCGCTGACCCTGTGGGCCGCGCGCAGGGTGGCCCGTACGGCCCACCAGGACCCGGGATCGGCCCGGTTCGCCGCCGAGTACCACGCGTGGGCGGTGCGCACCCTCAAGCCGTGGTTCGACTTCCAGGTGGTCGCGGACGGGGCCGTCGGGGAGCGGTTCGCGACCCGCGCCGCGCGTGCGGGGACGGCCCGCGAGGTCGCCGCGCTGTTCGACTGCGCGCTGGAGGACCCGGAGGTGATGCGGGCCCGCGCGAGGGTCCGCCACCTCGCCGACCCGCCGGAGCGGACGTACGCCGACCCGGAGCTCCGGGCACGGGTGGCGCACTGGCTGGAGGCGCACCCCGACTACGCGCCGAACACCGCCGGCCCGAGCCGGGCGGAGTGGGAGGAGCTGACCGCGCGCTGACGGCCGGGTCCTGCCGGGTTCCCCGGACCTCACGTCGCCCGCGCGCTCAGGACCTCGGCGAGGTCGTAGCCGACGACCTCCTCCAGTTGGGCGTACGTACAGCTCCGCGGCTCCCGGTCCGGCCGCATGCGGCGGAACTGCGCGGTGTGCCGGAACCGGTCGCCCTCCATGTGGTCGTACGCCACCTCGCAGACCCACTCGGGGCGCAAAGGGACCCAGGACAGGTCCTTCTTTCCGGTCCAGCGGCTCTGCGCTCCGGGCAGCCGGGCGCTCTCGTGGGCGGACTCCTCGGCCCAGGCGGCCCACGGGTGGCCCGTGGGATCGGGCATCCGGAGCGGTTCGAGCTCGTCGATCAGCTCGGCGCGGCGCTTCATCGGGAAGGCGGCGCAGACGCCCACGTGCTGGAGCGTGCCGTGGGCGTCGTGCAGTCCCAGGAGCAGCGATCCGACAATCGGACCGCTCTTGTGGAAACGGAAACCCGCGATCACGACGTCGGCCGTACGCTCGTGCTTGATCTTGAACATGAGGCGGGCATCGGGCCGGTAGGGGAGATCGAGGGGTTTGGCGACGACCCCGTCGAGCCCGGCGCCCTCGAATCGTTCGAACCACTCCCGTGCGAGCGCGGGGTCGGTGGTCGCGGGCGCGAGGTGGACGGGGGGCCGAGCGGTGGAGAGCATGCGGGTCAGGGCGGCGCGGCGGTCCGCGAGCGGTGCGTCGAGGAGGGCCTCGTCGCCCAGCGCGAGCAGATCGAAGGCCACGAAGGAGGCCGGGGTCGTCTCGGCGAGCAGTTTCACCCGGGAGGCGGCGGGATGGATCCGCTCGCTCAGCCGGTCGAAATCGAGCCGCCGGCCCTGGATGACGACGATCTCCCCGTCGACGACGCAGCGGTCGGGCAGATTGGCCTTCAGCGCCGTCACCAGCTCGGGGAAGTACCTGGTCAGGCTCTTGCCGGTGCGGCTGCCGAGCTCGATCTCGTCCCCGTCCCGGTGGACGATCGCACGGAAGCCGTCCCATTTGGCCTCGTACTGCATGCCCGGCGGGATCGCGGACACGGATTTGGCGAGCATCGGCTTCACGGGTGGCATGACCGGCAGATCCATGGTTCCGATTCTGGGGCGCCGCGCCCGGGACCGCTCGGTGTGCGGGGCCGCGCGGGTCCGCCTACCGTGGCGCACATGGGTGCAGCGGGCAAAGCGATCGAGCTGGAGGTGGGTGGCCGGGCCGTCCGGCTGTCCAGCCCGGACAAGGTGTACTTCCCCGAGCGCGGCCTCACCAAGGGGGACGTGGCCGCCTATTACGTCGCGGTGGCGGACGGGATCACCCGGGCCCTGCGCAACCGGCCCACGACCCTGGAGCGGTTCCCCGACGGGGTGGAGGGCGAGTCCTTCTTCCAGAAGCGGGCCCCGAAGAACCTGCCCGACTGGATCCCCACCGCCCACATCGCCTTCCCCAGCGGTCGCACCGCCGACGAGATCTGCCCGACCGAGCCGGCCGCCGTCCTGTGGGCCGCCAACCTGGGCTGCCTCACCTTCCACCCCTGGCCGGTCCGGCGGGACGACACCGACCACCCCGACGAGCTGCGCATCGACCTGGACCCGCAGCCGGGCACCGACTATCACCACGCGGTCGCCGTCGCCCACGAACTGCGCGGGCTCCTGGAGGAGCTGGGCCTGCGCGGCTGGCCCAAGACCTCGGGCGGCCGCGGCCTGCACGTGTTCGTGCCGATCGCTCCGCGCTGGACCTTCACGGAGGTCCGCAGGTGCGCCATCGCGATCGGCCGGGACCTGGAGCGCCGGATGCCGGGGAAGGTCACCACCGCCTGGTGGAAGGAGGAGCGCGGCGAGCGGATCTTCGTCGACTACAACCAGACGGCGCGCGACCGCACCATCGCCTCGGCCTACTCCATCCGGCCGCGCCCGCACGCCCCGGTCTCCGCGCCGCTGCGCTGGGACGAGCTGGACGAGGCGGAGCCGCGCGACTTCGACATCGTGACGATGCCGGCCCGGTTCGCGGAACTGGGCGATCTGCACGCGGACATGGACGAGCACGCCTTCGCACTGGACGCCGCGCTCGAACTGGCCGACCGGCACGAGCACGACCACGGCCTGGGCGACATGCCGTATCCCCCGGACTACCCGAAGATGCCGGGCGAGCCCAAGCGGGTACAGCCGAGCCGCGCGAAGCACGAGGACTGACGGCCAGGCCGTCTTCCCTAGGCCCGGGGGAGGCGGCGCAGGGCGGCGGTGAAGGCCGAGTCGTGGCGGGTGGCGAACTCCTCCTCGGTGAAGACCGGGGTGGGTACGTCGACCGGGATGCCCGGGCCGTCGAAGGTCTTGCCGGTGCGGGTCAGGAACTGCTCGTTGGGCAGGCCGAGTTCCCAGCCGTTGGGCAGGGTGCGGCCGAGGACGTCGGAGAAGACGCCCTGGGTCGGCTCGCCGATGCGCTCCGTCCGGCCGGGACGCTCCAGCAGGGCCTGGGTGAAGGTCTCGCCCGCGCTCACGGTGGAACCGCCGGTGAGCACGGCGACCGGTCCGGTGTACCGGGGGCCCCGCGCGGGCTGGACGTACAGGGGCTGCGGGCGGGTGAACCGGCTAGCGTCGGCAGGGTCGTTGCGCACCCGCTTGGCGTAGGCGAAGTACGGGCGGTCCGTGAGCCGGGCCGCCAGGCGCAGGCCGAGCTCGTCGGAGCCGCCGCCGTTGATGCGCAGGTCGATAACCAGCCCGCGCAGCCGGGCGGTGCGCTCGGCGGTGAAGACGCTCGCCAGGACGCGGTCGAGTTCCGCGCTCTCGGAGGCGAAGTCGCCGCGGGCGGTGTAGCCGCCGAAGCCGGAGAGGCGCAGGTAGCCGCGGCCGTCGGGGAGGTCGGCGTAGGAGATCCGTCCCTGGGCGAACTCCCGCGGGGCCCGCCCGCCGAGGTCCGCCTCCTGGATGTACGCCTTGACGCGGGTTTCCAGTGCGAGGGTCGGCATCACGGTGCCCGGGCGGACCTCGCCGAAGAACCGGTCGCCGCCGTCGGAGAGGTGGACGTGTGCGTCGTGCAGCGGGGCGAGCATCTCCCGGAAGACGGCGAAGAGTTCCTCCTCGGTGGTGCCGGCGTGCACGCGGGGGCGGTGGCTCGCGCGTACCGCGTTCCAGTCGACGCCCTTGGCGGCGAAGAAGGGGTAGTTCTCCGCGAAGGTCTGCCAGAACACGTCGAAGCTGGCGACCGGGTCCGCGCCGGGGCCGGGCTCCGGGGCCTCGCGGCAGCGTTCGGGCAGGGAGGCGAGACGCCGGGTCGCGCGGTCGCCGACCGAGCCTTCCACGTGCACCGATCCGGGGCGCACGGTGAGCACCTCGCCGTCCCCGGTGGCGTAGCGGAAGGCCGCGGAGCCGCCGCTGCCCGGTACCCGCCGGGCGCTCGCGCCGGGCAGGCAGCTGATGGCGGTGACCTGGTACTCCTGGAGCCGTCCGGACTCCACGCGGAGCACGGTGCCGTAGCCGTCGAGCCGCCAGATCCCGACCGGTGCGACCGGTGCGACCGGTGCGACCGGTCCGGGGGACGGGCGGCCCGAGGCGGCGGTGGCCGCCGCGGCGGGGCCCGCGGTGGCGACCGCGAGGCCGAGGAGCGCCGCCGCCACGGCCGCGCGCCGGTGCCGCATGGCCGTGCGGGAGCGAGTGGCCGTGCCTGTCCCCGCGCCAGTTCCCGTGCCTGTGCTGGTGCCCGTACCGGTCATCGTGCTGTCCCCGTTCGCCGACGTCTCCCTGACTCGCACCAGGATCCGGGGCGGCCGGGGGCCGGTGACATCCGGCGGCCCACCCGCCGCGGGTGGGGCTACCCCCCGGACGCGGTCGGCCCGGTCGGCGTGGGTGGTCATCACATTCCCTGATACGGGAGGCAGTTCGTCCTGGTTTGCGGATCGGCGTCGTCTACCTTCGTTGGCGGGGGCGGCCCTGCCCGGAAGCCTGCTCGTGCGGTCCATCCATAACAACACGAACGATCGTGCTAATATTTTGCCATCATCCTGACCAGCCGGCGCTGCGCCGGCCACCCTGAGGAGATCCGGAGAACCGGGCATGCACCCCATGGCTTCACTCCTGAGCACGACCCTCAACATCACCGCCCGGGTCGCCCCGGGCCCGGTCGGGCGGGTGGCGTTCGCGCTGTTCGTACGGCCGCTCGGCCGGCCGAAGGTGAAACCGGGCGAGGCGGAGATCATGGCCCGGGCCGTGACCGGACGGCTCGTCGTGGACGGGATACCCGTGACCACGTACCGCTGGGGCGACGGCGGCCGGCCGGTGCTCGTCGTGCACGGCTGGACCTCGCGCGCCTCGCGCTTCGCCGGGTTCGTCGAGGCGCTGCTGGCCGAGGGCCGGACCGTGGTCTCCTTCGACGCGCCCGGCCACGGTGCCTCCGGCGGCCGGGCCACCACCATCCTCCGCCAGCGCGAGATCATCCGCCGACTGCACGCCCAGCACGGGGAGTTCTCGGCCGTCCTGGCCCACTCCTTCGGAGTGGTGTCCACCTTCTTCGCGCTGCGGGACGGGATCCGGGCCGACCGGATCGCCGGTATCGGAGCCATCGCCGAATTCGACTTCCTGGCCGCCCGGTTCCGCGCGCTGCTGGGTGTGAACCAGGCCGTCGAGGACGCCATGCGGCGCCACGTCCAGCGCCGGCTCTTTCCGGCCGAGCCCGGCGTCTGGGCGCGCTTCGACGCGCGGCGCAACCCCGAGGAGATCCCCTCGGAGATCCTGCTCGTGCACGACGTGGACGACGACACCGCCGCCCCCGGCCAGTCCCGCGCCCTCGCGGCGGCCTACGGCGAGCGGGCCCGCCTCATCGAGACGAGCGGACTCGGCCACCGCCGGATCCTCCTCGATCCCGAAGTCATCGCGACCACCGTCGCGTTCCTCACCGGGGCCCCCTCCCGCGCCCGTGCGGCGAGCCCGGCCGAAACCGCGGGAGCGACCCGATGACCTCCACCCGCCCCGAGCCCACCGCGTCCGCGCCCGCGTCCGCTCCGGCCTCCGCGTCCACTCCCCGTACCGGGGGACAAGGGGCCGAAGGGCAAGGCCCCGGGGGCGGGCGGGTGCTCGGGCTGGCCAGTGCCGTGACCTTCCTCGCCTTCCTCGACGCCACCGTCGTCAACGTCGCCTTCCCCGACCTGCGCCGGGCCTTCCCCGAGGTGTCGCCGGCCCGCCTGACCTGGGTCGTCAGTGCCTACGCCGTCCTGTTCGCCGCCCTGCTCGCCGCGGCCGGCCGGCTCGCGGACACCCTGGGCCGCCGGACCCTCTTCCTCGGCTCGACCCTCGCCTTCACCCTGACATCGCTCGCCGCCAGCGCGGCCCCCACCGCCGACCTGCTCATCGCGGCCCGCGCCCTCCAGGGGGCGGCCGCCGCGGGGATGATCCCCGCCGCGCTGGGCCTCGTACTGACCCACACCCCGCCCGCACGCCGGGCCGCCGCCCTCGGCGCCTGGTCGGCGGCGGGCGGACTCGCCGGAGCCGTCGGTCCGGGCATCGGCGGACTGCTCGTCGAGTGGTGGGGCTGGCGCGCGATCTTCCTCATCAACGTCCCGCTCGGCCTGGCCGTCGCCTGGGCCGCCGCACGGGTCGTCCCCCGGGAACCCCGCACCGGACGCCGGCTCCCCGACCCCGTCGGTACGACGGCACTCGCCCTCGGCATCGCGGGCGTGGTGGCCGGGCTCTCCCAGGGCACGGAGTGGGGCTGGACCGATCCGAAGGTGCTCGTCCTGGTCATCGGCGGCGCCCTGGCGGGCACGCTCGCGCTGCGCCGCTCGCGCAGTCATCCCGCCCCGGCCGTCGACCGGGACCTGTGGCGCGAACCGCTGTTCGCCCGCGCCAACGTCGGCGCCCTGCTCTTCGGCGTCGCCATGTACGCCTGGCTGCTGATGGGCCCGTCCTACCTCGTCGAGCACTGGGACTACTCCGTCCTGCAAGCCGGCCTCGGAGTCACCCCGGGCGCCGTCCTCGCCATGGCCGGCGCGCTCTTCGTGGGCCGCCGGGTCCCCCAGCGCCTCCAATGGGCCGCCGTCACCGTCGGATCGCTGCTCTTCGCCGCCAATGCCCTGCTGCTGTGGGGCTGGGTCGGGGAGTCCAGCTCGTACGCCCAGATCTTCCTGCCCGCCGCACTCCTCGGCGGTCTCGGCATCGGATCGGTGCTGACCGCGCTCTCGACGACGGCCTCGGCCGGACTCCCGCCGCAGCGCTTCGCGGCCGGTACCGGCCTGCTGATGACGGCCCGCCAGCTCGGCGGGGCGCTCGGAGTCGCCGGCACGGCGGCCCTGCTGACGGGGGGCGGCCCCGGCGACCACTGGCGCGGGATCTTCCTGCTGATCGCGCTGTCCGCGCTCGCGGCGGCGCTCGTGGGCGTCGCGATGCGGCTCAGCGGCCGGGCGCGGCCGGCCCCGTCGCGGCCGGGAGGCTGACGGCCGGGGCGTCGTCGGCGGAGAAGCCGACGACCGGGAAGGCGAGTACGGGCGGCCGCTCCGGGAGTTCCTCCGGGGCGGCCGTCGCCGCACGCAGCCGGGCGAGGATGCCCCGCGCGGCCCGGTCGTAGGCCGTGGTCTGCGCGTGCAGCACGGAATGCGCGTTGGCCAGCTCCATCATCGCCGTGATCTCGAAGGCGAGCTGCTCGACGGCCTCGGCGTCGGCCCGGGCCGACTCGCTGAACCCGCCCGCCAGCCGGGCCTCGTCGAGCAGCCGCTCGATGTACCGCGTCCAGTCGCCGTTGATCCTGGCGATCTCGTCGTGCACGGGCCCCGGCCGCGAATCGAACTCGGCGGCGGCGGAGTAGAAGAAGCAGCCGCCGGGGAAGACCCGGTGGCCGGAGTAGGCGAGCCAGCTCTCGCACAGCCGCCACACCTTGGCGAGTCCGGCGGGCTCGTCCCGTACGGGCCGTACGACCTGCTCGACGAAGACCGCCCGGGCGGCCTGCACGGTGGCGAGCTGCAGCTCCTCCTTCGAGCCGAAGAGGGCGAACACGCCGCTCTTGCTCAGCCCCAGATCGGTCGCGATCCTCCCCAGGGACAGCCCTTCCAGGCCGTCCACCGAGGCGATGCCCATCGTCCGTTCCAGGACGGTCCGCCGCGTCTGGTTCCCGCGCTCCACGCGTCCGTCTGCCATGCGGCCATGGTACCGAAGTCATCGCACGCACGGTCGTTCACTCTGTGCTGTTGATCAGGCGTTGATCGGACGTCCATCACCGGCGGACAGGCTCTGCGGCATGTCGATGAACACCACCGATACCCACACCGCCACCGCCGCCCCGGCCTGGTACGAGCTGGCCCTCTGCGCCCAGACGGGCCCGGGCTTCTTCTTCCCGGAGCCCGGATCCTCGCTGCGCGACGCCAAGAGACTCTGCGGGGCCTGCGAGGGCCGCAAGGCCTGCCTGGACTACGCGCTGGCCAACGACGAGCGCTTCGGCGTCTGGGGCGGCCTGTCCGAATCCGAGCGCCAGGCCCTGCGCGGCCGGCCCTGACCGGCGGCCCCGTCCTGACCGGCGGCCCCGTCCTGACCGACTGCGCCGCTCTGACCGATTGCCCTGCTCTGACCGACTGCCAGGCTCCGACCGGCTGCCGGGCCTGACCGGCGCGTCACCCCAGCAGTTCCAGGATCCGCGAGGTCCCGCCGCCGCCCGTCGGCCCGGGCGGCCGGGGGCCCGGATCGGTGAAGGAGATCGTGTGCGCGACCGCCTCCAGGATCTCGGCGTACGCACCGGCGTGCCCGGTGGCCGCACTGGTGAGGTCGAGCAGGAGCAGGTGGCGTCCGTCCGGATGTGCCGTGACCGCCCTGGCCTGGAACAGCCCCCGTCCGGCGGCGGGTCCGGGGAGCACTCCGCAGACGAGGGCGCACGGGAGCCCCGAGGCCAGGTCGAGGAAGCTGCGCGCCGAGCCGCTCGCGGGGGCGGACCGGGCGAGCGCCAGGGCCGTCCGTGCCACGGCGGCCGCGGCTCCGGCCTCTTCGGCGGCCCGGACGGCGAGGGTGAACAGGGAGGTGGAGACCGTCTCCGGGCCCTCGGGGTGGAGGCCGACCGCGCTGTGCAGCAGGTGCAGGCCGGGCTGGGCGGCGAGTTCGTCGAGGCGGTCCATCAGCCGGGCGAGCTGTGACCCGGCTCCGGCTCCGGCCCCGGCTCCCGCTTCGGCTCCCGCGGCCGGCCCGCCTCCCGCGGCCTCCTCCAGCGCCGCGGCCATCTCCTCCAGGGCGCCCCGGTCCCCGGGGCCGATGTCGTGGAAACCGGGAGGCAGCCGGAACCAGACGGGTGGGACGGGCGGGTGCGTCACGGCTGCACCAGCGTCCACAGCCGGGCCGTCTTCGCGGCCGTGCCCGGGCCGTCCTCCACGACGAGACGGGTACCGTCCACCGCCGTGGAGCCGCGGTCCACGGACTCGTCGTCCCCGGTGTAGTCGGCGGCGGCCGTGGCGGCTCCGGTGGCGGCCACGCCCACCGCGACCCGCTCCCTGACCTCGGGCGTCGACGACCGCAGCGCCCAGGCGGCGAGCGGGCTCTCCACCTTGCGCAGCTCGTCCGCCGTGTGCCACGCCGTGCGGGCGAACGCACCCGCGCCCGGTGAGACCCCCGCCAGGGCCCCGGCCTCCGGGACCGCCATGGCCGCGCGGGCGGCGACCGTACCGGCCCTCGCGCCCGAGGCGACGGCGGCCACGCCCGGGACGGCGCCGAGGCCGTCGCCGAGCAGGGTGACGCCGTTCTTCCAGAACGCGGCGTCGAACTTGCCCCGGGTCAGCCCCTCGGTCAGCGGCTTGCGGAAGCCGGGGTCCGCGAGGTGCGCGGTCAGGGCGGCCAGCGAGAGCCCGCCCGCGACGAGCATGACGGCCATCCCGGCCGGCGGGAAGAAGAGGGCGACGGCGGCGCCGGCGGCTCCCAGAATGGCCGCCGCGTTCGACAGGGCGTCCGCCGGATCACTGACGATCTTGTTCCAGACGGACTCCAGCACCCCGGGCTCCTTCGGCGCCAGCCGCTCCGCCGTGGCGGTCAGCGTGTCCGCCACCCGGCGGGCCGCCGCCGCATGCTCCGAGGCCAGCTCGCGGGCGAGGCGGCGGACGTCGGTGCGGGCCTCCTCGGTGGTGGCCGCGGCGGCCTCGGACGCGTACCGGTCGGCCAGGGTGCGGTGGGCGGTCAGCGTGTCGTGCCAGCCGCTCAGCCGGCGCGCCGCCTCCGCCAGGGAGGTGTGGGCCGCGTGGAGGTGGCGGGGCAGTTCCCGCGACAGGGAGGCGCGGAACGCGGTGGCGGCCTCGCCCTGCCAGGCCGAGCTGTGGGAGACCAGGGCGTCGACGACGCGGGAGGTCTCCGCGAGGGAGTCCGCCGAGGAGCGGAGCTTCTTCGCCAGGGCCCGTACCGCGTCCGGGCTTCCCGGAGCCGGGTCGAAGCCGAGTGCGGTGTGATCGAGGGTGCCGGCGGCGGGGGAGCCGGCCGCAGGGGAGTCAGCCACGGGTGGCCGCCGCCTGCCGGAAGGCCGCGCGGATGGCCTCCTCGAGCTCCGCGTACTCGGCGGCGCTGCGCCGCACGCCCTCGCGCACGGTCTTGATCCGCCCGGCGAGCTCCTTGGTGCCGTGGCCCCATCTCCTCTGGAAGCCGTCGCACGCCGCGTCGAGGTCGGCCGTGCCCAGTTGGTCGGCCCGTACGTGCTCCAGCTCCCGCCGGGCCTCGCGCAGGGAGGCCAGCGAGGTGTCCAGGGCGGTGGTGAGGCGGGCCAGCTGGTCGATCTCGACCTGGAGCGGCGTCATGGCGGTCATGACGCGAAACCCTGGCAGAGCGGGGCTCTGCCAGGGCAATCGCCGTCACCCGCCCGAGCGAGCGGAAACCGGTCAGGTCGGCGGGCGTGCGGCGATCAAGCGCTGCGACCGGGCGCCGCGGTCAGGCGCTGCGGTCAGGTACGGCCGTTCGGCGCTGCTGGCGCTGCCGTCAGGCGCTGCGGTCGGCGCCGCGATCAGGCCTTGCGGGCCGCGATGCGCGCCGCGCGGGCGGCGAGCCGCTCGTCGAACTTGCGGGCCTCGGAGTCCAGGCCGTTCATGAAGAGGCCGAGCTCCTCCTGGGCCTTCTGCCCGTCGGGGCCGAGGCCGTCGATGTCCATGATCTTCAGGAAGCGGATCACGGGGCTCAGCACGTCGTCGTGGTGGATCCGCAGGTTGTAGACCCCGCCGATCGCCATCTGGGCGGCCATCCGCTCGAAGCCGGGCATCCCGTGTCCGGGCATCCGGAAGTCGACCACGACGTCCCGTACGGCCTTCATCGTCAGGTCCGGGGCGAGCTCGAAGGCGGCGCCCAGCAGGTTGCGGTAGAAGACCATGTGCAGGTTCTCGTCCTGCGCGATGCGGGCCAGCATGCGGTCGCACACCGGGTCACCGGACTGGTGGCCGGTGTTGCGGTGCGAGATGCGGGTCGCGAGCTCCTGGAAGGCCACGTACGCCACGGAGTGGAGCATCGAGTGGCGGTTGTCGGACTCGAACCCCTCCGACATGTGCTGCATCCGGAATGCTTCGAGCTTGTCCGGGTCCACGGCGCGCGAGGCCAGCAGGTAGTCGCGCATCACGATGCCGTGGCGGCCCTCCTCGGCGGTCCAGCGGTGCACCCAGGTGCCCCAGGCGCCGTTGCGGCCGAAAAGGGAGGCGATCTCGTGGTGGTAGCTGGGGAGGTTGTCCTCCGTCAGCAGGTTCACGACGAGGGCGATCTTGCCGATCTCGGTGACCTTGGACTGCTGCGGGTCCCAGGCTTCGCCGTCCTCGAAGAAACCGGGGAAGTTGCGGCCGTCGCTCCACGGGACGTACTCGTGGGGCATCCAGTCCTTGGTGACCTTCAGATGGCGGTTGAGTTCCTTCTCGACCACCTCTTCCAGCGCGAACAGCAGCTTGGCGTCCGTCCACGCCTCCGAGCTGCCGAGGTGGGGAGAGGTGATCGTCACGGGTACTCCTGAGTGCAAAGAGACTTACCTACGGTTCCGTAGCCTACGGAGTCGTAGGTTAAGCCCGGCATCAAGACCAGCCAAGCCCCAAGGGGACCTATGCCCGGTTACGTCCCGTTATCTATGCAGTGTGAGGGGGGTATCCGGTGGCCTGAAGGGACCAAAGTCACGCGAGCAGGTGGTCCGCCGCTCCCGCCTTGACGGCCGAGATCAGCTCACGGAGCGCATCGATCGAGTCGGTGACGTAGGCGGCGGACCCGGTGGTTCCGATGTACGCCTTCCCCTCGGCGTCCCGCCCGAAGCGGAAACAGTTGGCCCCCTCGCTGCAGAACGCCTCGTCCCAGGCGATGCCCGCCGTCGCCGACGGGGTCGCAGAGGGGCGCGCCGGGGTGGTCGTCGTGGTCGGGGTCGGGGTCTTCGTGCCCATGTCGTTCTCTCTTCTCCTCGTCGGATCCGGTCAGGTGGTCAGTCAGCCGGGAGGCCGCACGGCCCGGTCAGAGGGTCTGTGCGATGGCGCGGATGAAATCGCGGGACGCGGGGGCCGGCAGTGCCAGGGAGCGCAGCCGCTCCAGCAGGCCCCGGTAGCGGAGCAGCTTCATCTGCGAATCCAGCAACATCGATCCGTGCGAACTGTCCAGTTGCACGGTGTCCAGCTCGCGGATGCTGGCGGCCGCGTACGTGAAGGACTGGCCGGCGCCGGGGAACCCGCCGGCGGTGAACGGAATCACGCGCACGGTCGTGCACGCCCGCTCCGACTGCTCCAGTACGTGTTCGAGCTGCGCCCGCGCCACCTTCGGACCGCCGAACTGCATGCGCAGCGCCGCCTCGTGCACGACCGCCTCGTACAACGGCGGTGCCTCGCGCGCGAACACCTGCTGGCGGTGCATCCGCAGGGCGAGCCGCGCCTGCAGGTCGGGCTCGGGCAGCGGCGGGTCGGCGGTGTCGAAGACGGCCCGCGCGTGCGCCTCGGTCTGCAGCAGGCCGGGTATGTGCGTGGTCACCGCGGTGTGCAACGCGACGGAGTGGTGTTCCAGTTCGCAGATGTCCAGGAGTGCGGGAGGCAGCATTCCCCGGTGCTGCTCCCACCACCCCTTCTCGCGTTCCCGGGCCATCGAGGCGAGCAGGTCGACCAGCCCGGTGTCGGGGCAGTCGTAGTTGAAGGCGAGGGTGCGGACACGCTCGGCGCCGATCGCGATCCGGCCGGATTCGATGTTGGGGATCCTGGTGCGGTCCACCCCCAAGAGCGCCGCGGCCTGCTGCACCGACATGCCCGACTGCTCGCGGAGTTTGCGCAGCTCGGCGCCCAGGCGCTGCTGGCGTGCGGTCGGCGTACTCCTCGGTGGCACGGGTCCCCCTCCTCCGGCCGGGGGCATGCGGGAGTGCCTCACGAGTCCGGAAATGACATGAGAAAACAGCAAGTCGTCGTACAAGTAGTAGCACTGTGCACCACGTTGCGCTACGGTCGGTAGCGCAAGTCTCACACGGGGCGACCTCCAGCTCTTGTATGACCACACGGCGATCAGCGCATTTCGGCACCTCAGAACCTTGGAGCAGCACGATGACGGGCACTCTCCGTGGCCTGCGGTCGGTCCACGAGTTCCGGCAGGCCCCGCCAGGGGCGGAGAAACTGAGCTATTCCATAGGTCTGCCGGGCGGCGCCCACTGTGCGGGCAGCGCCCGGGGCGCCCTGCGCTCCCTGCTCGACCGGCACGGACTGCCCGACCTGTGCGACAACGCGGCCCTGGCCGCCTCCGAACTCGTCGCCTGTGCCTACCGGTTCACTCCCGACAAGGAGATGGTGCTCAAAGTCCGCTGGCAGTTCGACGCGCTGCGGATCGTCGTCTTCGACCAGCACCCCGCGCACTCCTCGCCCGAGGCGAGCGAGGAGTGCCGGCGCCGGCGCAGCCGCGGGATGTGGCTGCTGTCGGCCGTGGTGGAGTCCTGCGGCGGTGACTGGGGGCTGACCCCCGTGCTCACCCCGATGGGCGGCACCAAGTCCTGGGCTTTACTGCCCTTGCCGCGTTAGCGCGGGCCACCCGCCGGTGCGGGTCACCCCTGCCACAGCGACCGGTGGACCTCCTCGGCCGTCGTCGGCCGCAGCCCGTCGTCGAGCAGCAGCCAGCGCGTGATGCCGATCGACTCCAGGAACGGCACGTCATGGCTGGCGACCACGAGAGCCCCTTCGTAGGAGTCCAGGGCGTCGGTCAACTGCCTTACGGATCCCAGGTCCAGGTTGTTCGTCGGCTCGTCCAGCATGAGCAGCTGCGGGGCCGGCTCCGCGAGCAGCAGCGCCGCCAGCGTCGCCCGGAACCGCTCGCCGCCCGACAGCGTGCCCGCAGGCCGGTCCGCCCGCGCACCCCGGAACAGGAAGTGCGCGAGCCGCGCCCGGATCAGGTTGTTGCTCGCGTGCGGGGCGAACCGCGCCACGTTCTCCACGACCGAGCGCTCGTCGTCCAGTACGTCGAGCCGCTGCGGCAGGAACCGGGCCGGGACATGGGTCACCGACTCGCCCGCGAGCGGGGCCAGTTGACCCGCGATCGTGCGCAGCAGCGTGGTCTTGCCCGAGCCGTTGGCCCCGACCAGTGCGATCCGCTCCGGACCGCGCAGCTCCCACTCGCCCGCGATCGCGGAGCCGTGCGCCGGGTGCAACCCGCTCAGGGTGAGCACGCGACGCCCCGGCGGGACCTGGGTGGCGGGCAGTTTGATCCGGATCTCGGCGTCGTCGCGCACCGCCAGCTCCGCCTGGTCGAGGCGCTCCTCGGCCTCCGCCAGCTTCTCGGTGTGCATGATGCGGTGCTTGCCCGCCGACTCCTGCGCCGCGCGCTTGCGGGCACCCATGACGATCTTCGGCTCGCGCTTGTTCTCGAACATCTTCTGGCCGTACCGCTTGCGCCGGGCCAATTTGGCGTGCGCCTGCGCCAGTTCGCGCTTCTGGCGCTGTACGTCGCCCTCCGCGACGCGGACCATCCGCTCGGCCGCCTCCTGCTCGGCCGCGAGCATCTCCTCGTAGTCCGTGAAGTTGCCGCCGTACCAGCGGATTTCACCGTCGCGGAGGTCTGCGATCTGGTCGACCCGGTCCAGCAGTTCCCGGTCGTGGCTGACCAGGAGCATCACCCCGGACCAGGACTCGACGGCCGCGTACAGCCGGCGCCGGGCCCGCAGGTCGAGGTTGTTGGTGGGCTCGTCCAGCAGCAGGACGTCCGGACGGCTCAGCAGCAGAGCGGCCAGCCGGAGCAGGACGCACTCCCCGCCGGAGAGTTCGCCGGTGGTGCGGTCCAGGCCGATCCGGCCGAGCCCGAGCTGGTCGAGGGTGGCGAGGGCCCGTTCCTCCACGTCCCAGTCGTCGCCGACCGCGGTGAAGTTGGCCTCGGTCGCCTCGCCCGCCTCGATGGCGTGCAGGGCGGCCCGGGTCGTGTGGACGCCCAGCGCTTCGTCCACCCGCAGGGCGGTGTCGAAGGTGACGGTCTGCGGCAGCTGTCCGACGGTGCCGGACACGGCCAACTGGCCTTCACCCGGGGTCAGTTCCCCGGCGATGAGTTTCAGCAGGGTGGACTTCCCGCAGCCGTTGCGCCCGATCAGGCCGGTGCGGCCGGGGCCGACGGTGAGCTGGAAACCGTCGAAGACGGGCGTTCCGTCCGGCCAGGCGAAGGACAGGTCGGAGCAGGTGATGAAAGAGGGAGCAGGACTCATGGAGGCCTCCAGGTTGCGTGAGTGGTGAGTGCAACGCGGGGGAGACACAGCGGACCGCGGCAGAAGGCGGTGAGTCGGTGTCTCGGACCTCAGAAGAGCAACGTCCTGCTCCGTTTCGACGGCGATGGGGCGTCTACGAAGCTACGGTGCGGCCGGAGCCGGCGGCAAACGAATTAACCGCGGCGCCGACGGGAACCGCGCATCGAGCAGCCGGGCATCGAGCAGCCGGGCATCGAGCAGCCGGGCATCGAGCAGCCGGGCATCGAGCAGGCGCGCATCAGGCAGCCACGCACCGAGCAGCCGCGCATCGAGCAGCCACGCCTCAGCAGGAGCCGCGCATCAGCTCGGCGAGGCTCTGGTCCATGTCGAGGTACAGGTGCTCCAGGCCGGGCGGCACGATCGTCGAGGCCCGCTCCAGGAAGCGGTGCAGCTCGGCCGTCACCATCAGCACGATCGCGACCCCCTCGGGGGCGTGGAACTCCACGGTCGTCCGGTCCGCGTCGTACGGGCGCACCCGCACGTCCCCGCAGCCGGACGGGCGGTCCAGCCCGGACTCCAGCAGCTCCCGCGAGAAGGTCCACGAGACCTCGACGCCCTCCAGGGTCGCGGGCGCGGGGAAGGCCATCCGGACGGCGAAGGGATCCGACCGGTCGTAGCAGAGCGTGACGGGTACGGTGTCGACCTTCGGCGCGGTGGCGATCAGTCGGGCCTGCACGGCCTGCTCGATGACAGTGATCAAGGCTCGCTCCCTTGCGGCGGATCTCGTGCCGGACCGCGGGGTGGGGGTCCGGCAACGGGATAGACGCGTGACGCGGCGAATCCGCGCACGCGAACCGGAGTGAGCTGTGTCACCGAATGGCCTGAACACGCCTGTGTGATCGCACAGGGTGAGGGGCGGCAGAGGGATCCGGGAGCTGCAGGCGGGCCCCGGAGGCGTTCCAGTTCGGCCGGTTCCCGCTCACTCCACAGGCCCAAAGCGGGCTCCGGACCATCTGTTCGGGTCAGACCTCCGGGCTCTCCCGCACCGTCGCCAGGTCCGCCGAGGTCTTCGTCGCGAGGAACTCGGTGATGCGGTAGGAGCAGACGCCCGCCACCGTGAAGGGGTCCCCGGCCGCGATCCTCTCGATCTCCCGGCGGGAGACCCCGCCGGCCAGGATCATGCCCCCGTCGCGCGGGACCTTGCGGCCCGAGGCGAGGAAGATGCCGGCCGCGTAGTAGCCGTCCAGCCAGGCGATGTGCGCGTCCATCTCCTCTTCGACTGCTTCGAGGGGCGCGGTGTAGGTGAGCTCCATGACGAACATGATCGCCAGGCTACTCTCGCACCACTATGACGAGTGCGAAGACTCCCGCCGACGAGGCCGAGGCCAAGGCGATACAGGACGAACTGCGCGGCCGGGTCGTGCTGACCGAAACCGGACCCCCGCCCGGAGCGGGGCTGATCGCCGGGGTGGACGTGGCCTACGACGACGAGCGCGACCTGGTGGCCGCCGCCGCGGTCGTCCTCGACGCCGCCACCCTGCGCGTCGTGGAGGAGGCCACCTCCGTCGGCCGCGTCAGCTTCCCCTACGTACCCGGACTGCTGGCCTTCCGTGAGCTGCCGACCGTGCTCGCCGCGCTGGAGGCACTGACCGTCACGCCCGGTCTGGTGGTCTGCGACGGCTACGGACTGGCCCACCCGCGCCGCTTCGGGCTCGCCTGCCACCTCGGGGTGGTCACCGGGCTGCCCGCCATCGGCGTCGCGAAGAACCCGTTCACCTTCACCTACGGGGAACCGGGCGCCCGGCGCGGCGACCTCTCCCCGCTCCGCGCACCCGACGGGGAGGTCGTCGGGCGGGCGCTGCGCACGCAGGACGGGATCAAGCCCGTGTACGTGTCGGTGGGCCACCGGGTGTCCCTCGACAACGCCTGCGCGCACGCCCTGGCCCTCAGCCCCCGCTTCCGGATCCCGGAGACCACCCGGCACGCCGACTCCCTGTGCCGGCGGGCCCTGCGCGAGGCCACGGCGTAGCCGGCCCGCCCCCGGCCGTGCCTCAGCCGGCGGAGGCGACCCGGAAGCGGATGCCCGCCTTCCGGAGCCGGTCCAGCAGGGCGTCGCCCATCGCCACGGCGGTGGTCAGCTGGCCGGAGAGCTCGGGCAGGGCGTCGTGGGCGAGGCAGAGCGCGGACTCCGCGAACATCTTCGCGGTCTCCCCGTACCCCGGGTCGCCGCCCGAGACCTCGGTGAACACCCGGCGGCCGCCGCCCTCGCCCACGAACCGCACGCTGAACCAGCTGCGCGCCCGCCGCTCCGCGTCCGGGCCCTGGCCCGGCTCCCAGCGGCCTGCGAGCCACTGGCGCACCGGCGGGATCTGCGCGAGGGCGGCCACCCCGCCGACCGCCGCCGTACCGCCCACGGCGACGGGCAGGTGCCGTACGGAGGCGTAGTGCCGGTAGCGGAAGTCCGGGCCGTACCGCTCCAACGCGGCCGCCGACCGGGCCACGACCTGGACGTCCAGGACGGGCAGCGGCAGCGCCCAGGTGCCGGTCTCCCGGCTGAATCGGGGCGCGCCCACGGGCACCCGTACCCGCCGGCCCAGCAGCCGGGGCTCGTGGATCCGGCGGGCGCGGGCGGCGGCCAGGTTCTGCCGTCCGCGGCCCAGCGCGGTGAGCACCGTGGTGAAGGTGCCGCCCGAGAACAGGGCGTTGGAGCGGACGAACGCGTCCACGGTCAGCGGGACCCCGGCCGGCAGCTGTCCGACCGTGAAGTACGCCCCGAGGTCGGCCGGGACGGAGTCGAAACCGCAGGCGTGCACGATCCGGGCGCCGCTCTCGCGGGCCCGGGCGTCGTGCTCGACGTACATCCGGTCCACGAACTCCGGCTCGCCGGTCAGGTCCAGGTAGTCGGTGCCCGCCGCGGCGCAGGCGGCCACCAGCGGGGCCCCGTACAGGACGTACGGCCCCACGGTCGTGGCCAGCACCCGGGTGGAGGCGGCCAGTTCGCGCGTCGCCGCCGCGTCCTGGGCGTCGGCGCGCAGCAGCGGCAGCTCCGCGCACCGCGGGTCGAGGGCGGTCAGCCGCTCGCGCAGCCGCTCCAGCTTCGCGAGGTCGCGGCCCGCGAGGGCCCAGCGGCAGTCCGCGGGGGCGTGCGCCGCGAGGTACTCGGCGGTCAGCGCCCCCACGAACCCGGTCGCGCCGAAGAGCACGAGGTCGTACTCCCTTTCCGCGGTGCGCGGTTCGTGCCGGCCAGCTGCGTTCATCGGGAGCCTCCCAGACGGTGTCGGTGGTCGCTGAGGCTAGCGGGTGGCCGCCGTACGGGGCCGGGCGGGTGCCCCGGCTCGGCTCGCACGGTGCGCGTGGACCGGCCGGCGGGAGCGCGTGCGCCGGTCGGACGCCGTCGTCCGCCTCGTCCGGCTCCTGCGGCCCCGCCGCCCGCGGACGGCATAGCGTGAGGAGCAAGGACGGGCCGTGCGATCGGGTGCGGCCCGCGGCGAGCGGAGGTGCGCGTGAAGGCTGGGGTGCGCAAGTGGGAGGCGGTACGGGAGTTCGCCCTCGGACTGCCGCAGGCGCGGGAGGAGTTCCCGTGGGGTCCGGAGGACTGCGTGGTGAAGGTCAACAAGAAGATCTTCCTCTTCCTCGGCAACACCGACGGTCCGTCGCCCGGGATCTCCGTGAAGCTCAAGGACGAGGCGCTGCACGGTCACGCCATGACTGCGCCCGGCGCGGAGCCGACCGGATACGGGCTCGGGAAGGCCGGCTGGGTCTCGGTGCCGCTGGGGGAGAAGGGGTCGCCCTCCGCCGAGGTGCTGTGCGAGTGGGTGGAGGAGAGCTACCGGACCGTCGCGCTCAAGCGGGACCTCAAGGAGCTCGACGCACGGGCCGCCGCGCCGGGCGCCGGGCGTGACACCGGACCCGCCACCGGACCGGGCGCGACGGGAAACACGCCAACCGGCTAAGCGCTTGCTCTTGTGCTCAGTGGACCAGGTTCCTAGCATCACTGGTGTTACATCAGTTGTGTCACACAGTGGCGGCAGTGGTGCCACCGGATGCTGGGGGCTCGATGGCAGTGACAGGGAACGTGTCGGGGAACGTGCCCGCAAGCGGCGGGGGCCCGCTCGCGGGCGTGCGCGTCGTCGAGCTCGCGGGCATCGGGCCGGGGCCGTTCGCCGCCATGCTCCTCGCCGACCTGGGCGCCGACGTGGTGCGGGTGGACCGGCCCGGCGGCGGTGGACTGGCCGTGAACCCGGCCTACGACATCACCAACCGCAACAAGCGCTCCGTCGTCGTCGACCTGAAGTCCGCCGACGGCCCGGCCCGCGTGCTGGACCTGGTCGAGCGTGCCGACGTGCTCATCGAGGGCTTCCGCCCCGGGGTCGCCGAACGGCTCGGCGTGGGCCCGGCCGACTGCCACGCCCGCAATCCCCGGCTCGTCTACGGCCGGATGACCGGCTGGGGCCAGGACGGGCCGCTCGCCCACACCGCCGGGCACGACATCGCGTACATCGCGGTCACCGGCGCCCTGGGCATGATCGGCAACCCGGGCGAACCCCCGGCCGTCCCCGCCAACCTGGTCGGCGACTACGCGGGCGGCTCGCTCTACCTCGTCATCGGCGTCCTCGCCGCCCTCCAGCACGCCCGCACCCCCGGCGGCACCGGCCAGGTCGTCGACGCGGCCATCGTCGACGGGACCGCCCACCTCACCGCCATGATCCACGGGATGATGGCGGCCGGCGGCTGGCAGGACCGGCGCGGGGCCAACCTCCTCGACGGCGGCTGCCCCTTCTACGGCACCTACGAGACCTCCGACGGCGGATACATGGCCGTCGGCGCGCTGGAGCAGCAGTTCTACGACAGCTTCGTCGAGCTCCTCGGCATCAAGGACCGGGCCCCCGCCCGCAAGGACCTGGCCCGCTGGGGCGAGCTCCGCGAGGCCGTCGCCGCGCGCTTCAAGTCCCGTACCCGCGAGGAGTGGACGGCCGTCTTCGAGGGCACCGACGCCTGCGTGGCGCCCGTGCTCTCCCTGCGCGAGGCCCCGCACCACCCGCACCTGGCCGCCCGGGGCACCTTCGTCGAGGCCGCCGGCATCACCCAGCCGGCCCCCGCGCCCCGCTTCTCCGCGACCCCGGCCACCACCGTGGGCGGACCCGCGCTGCCGGGCGCGCACACGGAGTCGGTCGCGGCCGACTGGGGCGTTCCGGGGCTCCTGGGCAAGGAGCCCGGCGCCTGATGGAACTCTCGATGATGCTCGACTACGCCGCGGACCCGCGGCGCGCCGCCGACGCGGCGGCGGAGCTGGAGCCGGCCGGTCTCGACGCCGTGTGGGTGGCCGAGGCCTGGGGCTTCGACGCCCCGACGATCATGGGGTACCTGGCCGCCCGGACCGAGCGGATGAAGATCGGCTCGGCCATCCTCAACGTCTACTCGCGCACCCCCGCCCTCATCGCCCAGACCGCGGCGGGCCTGGACGCCCTGTCCGGCGGCCGGGCCATGCTCGGCCTCGGGGCGTCGGGCCCGCAGGTGGTCGAGGGCTGGCACGGGAAGCCGTACGACAAGCCGATCGGCCGGACCCGGGAGACCGTCGAGCTGTGCCGGCGCATCTGGCGCCGCGAGACCATCGACCACCACGGCATCACCGACATGCCGCTCCCGCCCGAGAAGGGCGGCCGGCACGGCAAGCCGCTCAGGATGCTGACCCGCCCGGTCCGCGCGGACATCCCCGTCCACGTGGCCTCGCTGGGACCGGCCAACGTGCGCATGACGGCCGAGATCGCCGACGGCTGGCTGCCCACCCTGTTCGTGCCGGAGAAGGCCGGCGCGGTGTGGGGGAGCGCCCTCGCCGATGGCGCGGCCCTGCGCGCACCCGAGCTGGGCCCGCTCCAGGTCACGGCCGGCGGACTGCTCGCCATCGGCGAGGACGCGGCGGCCCTGCGCGAGCTCGCGCGCCCGCAGATCGCCCTGTACGTCGGCGGCATGGGCGCGGTCGGCAAGAACTTCTACAACGACCTGGCCGTCGCCTACGGGTACGGGGAGGCGGCCCGCACGATCCAGGAGCTCTACCTCTCCGGGCGGAGGCGCGACGCGGCCGCCGCCGTACCGGACGAGCTGTGCGAACTCACCACGCTGTGCGGGCCCGAGGGGTACGTGCGCGAACGCGTCGAGGCCTTCCGGGCCGCCGGAGTGACCATGCTCAACGTCACCCCCGTCGGGCCCGAACCGGCCCGGCTCATCGAAACCGTCAAGAACTGGCTAGGGGGTGTCTTGCCGATCAGGCCGGGCTCGCGGCGCCTGCCACGCACGCTCGCCGCGTTGTCGTCACTTGCCGATGCTCCGCATCGACTCCCTCCTCCGCCTTGCGAGCGCACGCGTCAGACACCGCTCCCCGATCCGGCCCGACCGGCAAGACACCCCCTAGGAGGCCCCTTCCATGAAACGCCGGCTCTTCGACGCCGACCACGAGGCGTTCCGCGAGACCGTCCGCACCTTCCTCACCAAGGAGGTGCTGCCGCACTACGAGCAGTGGGAGAAGGACGGGATCGTCAGCCGTGAGGCCTGGCGGGCCGCCGGCCGCCAGGGGCTGCTCGGCCTCGCCGTCCCGGAGGAGTACGGGGGCGGCGGGAACACCGACTTCCGGTACGCGGCGGTGATCGCCGAGGAGTTCACCCGGGCGGGCGCCGCCGGGCTCGCGATCGGCCTGCACAACGACATCATCGGGCCCTACCTGACCTCGCTGGCCACCGAGGAGCAGAAGCGCCGCTGGCTGCCGGGCTTCTGCTCCGGCGAGATCATCACCGCCATCGCGATGACCGAACCGGGCGCGGGCTCCGACCTCCAGGGCATCCGGACCACCGCCGAGGACGCGGGCGACCACTGGGTGCTCAACGGCTCCAAGACCTTCATCTCCAACGGCATCCTCGCCGACCTGGTGATCGTGGTCGCGAAGACCACCCCCGAGGGCGGGGCCCACGGGATGTCCCTGCTGGTCGTGGAGCGCGGTACGGAGGGCTTCGAGCGCGGCCGCAACCTCGACAAGATCGGCCAGAAGGCGCAGGACACCGCCGAGCTGTTCTTCCACGACTTGCGCGTCCCCAAGGAGAACCTGCTCGGCGAGCTGAACGGCGCCTTCGTCCACCTGATGACCAACCTCGCGCAGGAGCGGATGGGCATCGCGATGGCCGGCATCGCCGCCGCCGAGTACCTGCTGGAGATCACCTCGACTTACGTCAAGGAGCGCGAGGCCTTCGGGCGGCCGCTCTCCAAGCTCCAGCACGTCCGCTTCGAGATCGCCGAGATGGCCACCGAGTGCGCGGTCACCCGTACCTTCCTCGACCGCTGCATCACCGACCACTCCAACGGGGAGCTGGACCACGTCCACGCCTCGATGGCCAAGTGGTGGGCCACCGAACTCCAGAAGCGGGTCGCCGACCGCTGTCTGCAACTGCACGGCGGATACGGCTACATGACCGAGTACCGGGTCGCCCGGGCCTTCACCGACGGCCGCATCCAGACCATCTACGGCGGCACGACCGAGATCATGAAGGAGATCATCGGCCGTTCCCTGCTGGGCTGACCCCTCACGACCTCCCACCGTCTCCGCACCCCCGAAAGGCTTGACCAGTGAGCACCGAAGCGTACGTATACGACGCGATCCGCACGCCGCGCGGCCGTGGCAAGGCCAACGGCTCCCTGCACGGCACCAAGCCGATCGACCTGGTCGTCGGCCTGATCCACGCCCTGCGCGAGCGCAACCCCGGCCTGGACCCCGCCACCATCGACGACATCGTGCTCGGCGTCGTCAGCCCGGTCGGCGATCAGGGATCCGACATCGCCCGGATCGCGGCGATCGCCGCCGGGCTGCCGGACACCGTCGCCGGCGTCCAGGAGAACCGCTTCTGCGCCTCGGGCCTCGAAGCCGTCAACATGGCCGCCGCGAAGGTCCGTTCCGGCTGGGAGGACCTGGTCCTCGCGGGCGGCGTGGAGTCGATGTCCCGGGTCCCGATGGCCTCGGACGGCGGAGCCTGGTTCAACGACCCGATGACCGGCTGGAACACCGACTTCGTCCCGCAGGGCATCGGCGCCGACCTGATCGCCACGATCGAGGGATTCTCCCGCCGCGACGTGGACGAGTACGCCTCCCTGTCGCAGGAGCGGGCCGCCGCCGCCATCAAGGACGGCCGCTTCGCCAAGTCGGTCGTCCCGGTCACCGACCGCAACGGCCTCGTGGTCCTGGACCACGACGAGTTCGTCCGCCCCGGCACCACCGCCGACACCCTCGCCCGGCTGAAGCCCTCCTTCGCGGACATCGGCGAACTCGGCGGCTTCGACGCCGTCGCCCTGCAGAAGTACCACTGGGTCGAGAAGATCGACCACGTCCACCACGCGGGCAACTCCTCCGGCATCGTCGACGGCGCCTCCCTCGTCGCGATCGGCTCCCGCGAGGCGGGTGAGCGGGGCGGTCTGACGCCCCGCGCCCGGATCGTCTCGGCCGCCGTCTCCGGCTCCGAGCCCACCATCATGCTCACCGGCCCCGCCCCGGCCACCCGCAAGGCCCTCGCCAAGGCCGGCCTGACCATCGACGACATCGACCTGATCGAGATCAACGAGGCCTTCGCCGGTGTCGTGCTCCGCTTCGTCAAGGACATGGGCGTCTCCCTGGACAAGGTCAACGTCAACGGCGGCGCCATCGCCCTCGGCCACCCGCTCGGCGCCACCGGCGCGATGATCCTCGGCACCCTCGTCGACGAACTGGAGCGCCAGGACAAGCGCTACGGCCTCGTCACCCTCTGCGTCGGCGGCGGCATGGGCGTCGCCACCATCGTCGAACGCCTCTGAACCCGTCCTGATCCCCGATCCCTGATCCCACCCCCGACACGGAAGTTGCGAACCATGAGCGAGTCCACCACGATCCGCTGGGAACAGGACGAGACCGGCGTCGTCACCCTGGTCCTCGACGACCCGAACCAGTCCGCCAACACGATGAACCAGGCCTTCAAGGACTCGATCGCCGCGATCGCGGAGCGCGCCGAGGCCGAGAAGGACTCCATCCGCGGCATCATCTTCACCTCCGCCAAGAAGACCTTCTTCGCGGGCGGCGACCTCAAGGACATGGTCCGGCTGCGCCCCGAGCACGCACAGCTGGCCTTCGACACCGGCACCGCCATCAAGGCCTCGCTGCGCCGCATCGAAACCCTCGGCAAGCCCGTCGTCGCGGCCATCAACGGCGCCGCCCTCGGCGGCGGTTACGAGATCTGTCTGGCCTCCCACCACCGCGTGGCCCTCGACGCCCCCGGTTCCAGGATCGGCCTGCCCGAGGTCACCCTCGGCCTGCTCCCGGCCGGCGGCGGCGTCACCCGGACCGTACGGCTGATGGGCATCGCCGACGCGCTCCTCAAGGTGCTGCTGCAGGGGACCCAGTACACCCCGCAGCGCGCGCTGGACAACGGTCTGGTGCACGAACTGGCCTCCTCGCCCGAGGAGATGCTCGCCAAGGCGCGCGCCTTCATCGACGCGAACCCCGAATCGAAGCAGCCCTGGGACGTCCCCGGCTACAAGATCCCGGGCGGTACGCCGTCCAACCCGCGGTTCGCCGCCAACCTCCCGGCCTTCCCCGCGAACTTGAAGAAGCAGCTGAACGGGGCCCCGTACCCGGCCCCGCGCAACATCCTGGCCTGCGCCGTCGAAGGCGCCCAGGTGGACTTCGAGACCGCGCTGACCATCGAGGCCCGCTACTTCACCGAGCTGGTCACCGGGCAGACCGCGAAGAACATGATCCAGGCCTTCTTCTTCGACCTCCAGGCCGTCAACGCGGGCCGCAGCCGCCCGCAGGGCGTGGCCCCCCGCAAGGTCGCCAAGGTGGCCGTGCTCGGCGCCGGCATGATGGGCGCGGGCATCGCCTACTCCTGCGCCCGCGCGGGCATCGAGGTGGTGCTGAAGGACGTCACGACCGAGGCCGCCGCCAAGGGCAAGGCGTATTCCGAGAAGCTGCTCGACAAGGCCCTGTCCCGGGGCCGTACCACCGAGGCCAAGCGCGCCGAGCTGCTCGCCCGGATCACCCCGACCGCGGAGGCCGCCGACGTGGCGGGCTGCGACGCCGTCATCGAGGCCGTCTTCGAGGACACCGCCCTCAAGCACAAGGTGTTCCAGGAGATCCAGGAGTACCTGACCCCCGACGCGCTGCTCTGCTCCAACACCTCCACGCTGCCCATCACGGGCCTCGCGGAAGGGGTTTCACGGCCCGCGGACTTCATCGGACTGCACTTCTTCTCGCCCGTGGACAAGATGCCGCTGGTCGAGATCATCAAGGGCGAGCGCACCGGCGACGAGGCCATCGCCCGCGCCTTCGACCTCGTACGGCAGATCAACAAGACCCCGATCGTGGTCAACGACTCGCGCGGGTTCTTCACCTCGCGGGTCATCGGCCAGTTCATCAACGAGGGCGTCGCGATGGTCGGCGAGGGCATCGAGCCCGCCTCCATCGAGCAGGCCGCGGCCCAGGCCGGGTACCCGGCCAAGGTGCTCTCCCTGATGGACGAGCTGACCCTGACCCTGCCCCGCAAGATCCGCAACGAGACCCGCAAGGCCTTCGAGGCCGAGGGCCGGGACTGGCCGGAGCACCCGGCCGACGCCGTCATCGACCGCATGGTCGACGAGTTCGGGCGCCCCGGGCGCAGCGGCGGCGGCGGGTTCTACGCGTACGACGAGGCGGGCAAGCGCGCCGGGATCTGGCCGGGGCTGCGGGAGCACTTCACCAAGGCCGGGGCCGGGATCCCGTTCGAGGACATGAAGGAGCGGATGCTCTTCTCCGAGGCGCTGGACACCGTCCGCTGCTTCGACGAGGGCGTCCTGACCTCCTACGCCGACGCCAACATCGGTTCCATCATGGGCATCGGCTTCCCCGCCTGGACCGGCGGCGTGATCCAGTACATCAACGGCTACGAGGGCGGCCTCGCCGGGTTCGTCGCCCGGGCCCGGGAGCTGGCCGGGAAGTACGGCGAGCGCTTCACCCCGCCGGCCTCCCTGGTGGAGAAGGCCGGGCGCGGGGAGACGTACGCCGACTGAGCGGCCCGGTGACGGCCCGCGTGCGGTTCCGGGGCAGCCCGCCCCGGGACCGCACCCCTGGGACCGCACGCCGCCGGGGTTCAGGCGCCGGCGTGCCCGGCGGTACGCAGCTCCGCGAACGGGCCCCGGTACGACACGCCGTCCGGCGCGGTCCAGCCGGCGGTGAGCCGGCCCACGGCCCCGGGACCGACCTGCGGTCCGGTGTCCTGCGTTCCGGTGTTCCGCGGTCCGGTGTCCTGCGGTCCGGCCTGCCCGGGCCGCAGGACGCGCGTCAGGCCGAGCGTCATCTTGGATTCGGGGCCGCCCGGCAGCCGTACGCCGGTTCCCAGCGCGGTGTCGGTGACTTCCGGCCACCCCCGCGAGAGGTCCGCCGGGAGCTCGGGGCCCTCGTACCAGGCGGTGACCGTGGGGTCGCTCACGCCGCTGTCGCACTGGTCCTGCGCCACCGTGCGGCCCTGGATCAGCGCGAGCAACTGGCCGAGGAGCACCGGGTCGTGGGCGCCGTCGTAGATCCAGCGGGTGCCGAGCACCCCGTGCTCGGAGGTGCCCACCAGAGCGGCCTCGACGCCGTCGAGCGGGGCGCCGCGGTAGGTGAGGGGCACGAGGTAGGAGGTGTCCCGGCCGCCCGAGCGGTCGGTGAGCACCATGAACTCGATGCCGACCTCGCCCTCGGGGTCATCGAGCCGGAACCCGCCCGAGCGGTCGAGCTCGGGGGCGTGTCCCGTGGACGCGTACCACGGCCGCGTCGGGAGCCAGGCAGTGAGCAGCTCCGTCTTACCGGGCTTCATGGTGGTCTTGTAGATCATCGCCATGGCCTGAACCTATCGGCTCCGAGACGAAGGCAGCCCGCAATTCCTCCTTCAGCGAGCGCTGGAACGCGGTCACCAGGGCCTGCACCACCATCGGCTGCATGTGCGCGGACAGCGCCTTCATCGACTCCACCCGCTCCGGATCGCTCTCGCCCTCCGTGAACGGCCCCCACACCTCGTCCCGGAACAGCGCGGTCAACTGGTGGGCCGCCGTCCGCGCGTGCCCGAGCAGCACCTCGCGCGCGGCCAGGATCGTCTCGTGGGCGATCGGCACGTCGAGGAGCGCGACCCCGAGCCGCAGCAGTCCCACGTCCACCCGGAAGCCCTCCGGGGCCGGCGCCAGCACGTTCATCGCGGTCAGCCGCCGGATGTCGGTCTCGGTCAGCGTCCGGCCGGCCCGCTTCTCCAGTTCCGCGCGCGAGGAGTCCAGCGCCGCGTCCGGGGCCCAGGTCGCCACCAGCGCGCGGTGGATGGCGAGATCGTGCGCGCTCAGGTCGTCGGGCAGGGCGTCGAGATAGCGCTCGATGGCCGAGAGGGTCATGCCCTGGTGCTGCAACTCCTCGATGAGCGCGAGGCGCGACAGGTGCTCCGGGCCGTAGCGGCCCACCCGACGGGGTCCGATCACGGGAGGGGGCAAAAGCCCGCGGGTGCTGTAGAACCTTACGGTGCGGACGGTCACACCCGCCCTGGCCGCCAGTTCGTCGACGGTCAGCGACGCCGGCTCCGGTGCCTGGGTGGTCATGGGCTCTCCGCCTTGCTCTCTGATCAGCGCGTCGACACGGCTCGTGTTCAACAGTATTGCTGTCGCACCAACGATGTGAAACGGCAAGGAGCTGCCCATGCCCACGAAACTGGCACTGCCCGCACCTCCGGAAGAGCTCACCCTGCCCGCCCTGCTGGCGCGCAACGCCGCCGAGCACGGCGACCTCCCCGCCCTCTCGTGGCGCGAGGGCCCCGACGGCACGGCCTGGACCACCCTCAGCTGGAAGGACGTGCGCCGCAAGGTGGCCGTCCTCGCCGCCGGCTACGCCTCCCTGGGCGTCGAACGCGGCGAGCACGTCCTGCTGATGATGGGCAACCGGCCGGAGCACTGGCTCACCGATCTCGCCCTGGTCCACCTCGGCGCCGTCCCCGTCACCGTGTACGGGACCTCCGCGCCCGAGCAGATCGCCCACATAGCCCGCCACAGCCGGGCCCGGCTCGCCGTGGTCGAGGGCGCCCGGGAGCTGGTGCGGTGGGAGCCGCTGCTGGCCGACCCCGGAATCCCGCTGGAACGGCTCGTCGTGGCCGAGGCCCCCGAGGCGGGCCCGCACTCCACCTACGCCTCGGTGTACGCCGGCGGCGTCCATCTGCACCGCTCCGAGTCCTTCGAGAAGGGCTGGCGCGAGTCCCGCTCCGGGGACCCGCTGACCGTCGTCTACACCTCGGGCACCACCGGCGACCCCAAGGGGGTGCGCCTGACCCACCGCAACATCCTGCTCCAGTCCGTCCGCCTCGACGGGCACATCGAGCTGCCCGAACACGCCGAGCACCTCTGCTACCTGCCCTTCGCGCACATCGCGGAGCGGATCCTCGGCATCTACCTCCCGCTGCTGCGGGCCGCCCACGTCCGGCTGTGCGCCGACCCGGCCGCCGTGTCGGTCGCGGTGCGCGAGCTGCACCCGGTGCAGTTCTTCGGGGTGCCCCGGGTGTGGGAGAAGCTGGCCGCCTCCGTACGGGCCGTCCTCGGCAGGCTGCCCGAGGAGCAGCGGCGCGCCATCGAAGCCGCCAACGACCTGGCGCGGGAGCGGGCCGGCCACCGGGAGCGCGGCGAGGAGGTCCCGGCCGCGCTCGAAGCCTCGTACGCCCGGGCCAAGGAGCAGGTGCTGGACCCGCTGCTGACGCTGGCCGGGCTGGACCGGCTGGTCTGGACGGCCAGCGCCACCGCGCCGATGCCGATCGACGTGGTCCGCTTCTGGGCGGGCTGGGGGATCACCATCATGGACGCGTGGGGGCTGACCGAGACCTCCGGCGTGT
Organism: Streptomyces sp. NPDC002104; assembly: GCF_053593795.1. Classification (NCBI taxonomy): domain Bacteria; kingdom Bacillati; phylum Actinomycetota; class Actinomycetes; order Kitasatosporales; family Streptomycetaceae; genus Streptomyces; species Streptomyces sp. NPDC002104. The sequence continues at coordinate 40,134 of NZ_JBSFDF010000003.1, forward strand.
GCACGGTCAACAGCCCGGACGCCTTCCGGCTGGGGTCCGTGGGCCGCCCGATCCAGGGGCTGGAGCTGCGGATCGCCGGGGACGGGGAGATCTTCACGCGCGGGGAGACGGTCTTCGGCGGCTACCTCCTGCCGGACGGCTCGGTGGAGAGCGCCTGCGACGAAGCGGGCTGGTTCCCGACGGGGGACATCGGGCGGCTCGACGAGGAGGGCTTCCTCTGGCTGACCGACCGCAAGAAGGAACTGATCATCACCTCGAACGGGAAGAACGTCTCGCCCGCCCTGGTGGAGAACACCCTCAAGGAACACCCGCTGATCGGTCAGGCCCTGGTGCACGGCGACGGACGCTCCTACCTCGTCGCCCTCCTCGTGCTGGACCCCGAACTCGGCCCGGCCTGGGCCCAGGCCCAGGGCATCCACGCCGGGGCCGCCACGCCCGCGGAGCTCGCCGCGCACCCGGCCGTACGGGAAGAGGTCGCCCGCGCCGTCGCGGCCGCCAACGCCCGGCTCAACCGCACCGAGCAGATCAAGCGCTACCGGCTGCTGACCGGGGAGTGGGGCCCGGAGTCGGGGGAGCTGACCCCGTCGCTGAAACTGCGCCGCCGGGTGGTCCGGGAGAAGTACGCGGAGCTGATCGAGGGGCTGTACGCGGAGCCGTACGCGCAGGAGCCGTACGAGGCCCCGTAGAAGGGTCCGTCACACGAATGGCCCTGCCCGGTGAGCGGAAGATCGCTCGCCGGGCAAGGGTGAGGGAATGTGCATATGCCCTGAATTCGCCACGCCGCCCGGCAAGGGCGGCTGATCGCCCATGGGTGTGCTGCAAGACCACCCCGAACTCGCCCTGTTCCTCTGCCTGGCGGCCGGTTACCTGCTGGGCAAGGTGCGCGTCGGCCCGATCACCCTCGGCGGCATCTGCGGCACGCTGATCGTGTCGCTGCTGCTCGGCGCCTGGGCCAAGATCGAGATCGACGCGGATGTGAAGACGATCTTCTTCGCGCTCTTCATCTTCGCCCTCGGCTACATGGCCGGACCGCAGTTCTTCGCCAACCTCAACCGCAAGAGCATGCGCTTCTTCGCGCTCTGCTTCATCGAGCTCGTCAGCGTGCTCGGCCTCGCCTACCTGCTGGCCAAGGCCTTCGACCTCGATGTCGGCACCGCCTCCGGCATCCTCGCCGGCGCGGCCACCGAATCCGCCGTGGTCGGCACCGCCACCGAGGCGATCGGCAAACTGCCCGACCTGACCGCGGACCAGATCTCCACCTACCAGGGCCACGTGGCCACCGCGTACACGGTCTGCTACCTCTTCGGCCTGGTCACCATCGTCATCTACACCAGCCAGATCATGCCGATGCTGCTGCGCACCAACCTCGCGGACGCCTCGCGCGAACTGTGGGAGAAGATGCGCGGCGGCGGCTCCGGCGGCCTGGAGAGCGACGAGCGCGAGGCGGTGCCCGGGCTGGTCGGGCGGACCCACCTGGTCACCCTCGCCGACGGCCGTACCGTCGGGGACCTGGAAGCGGCCTTCGACGGCGGGGTCACCGTGGAGGCCGTCCGGCGCGGCTCCAAGGACCTCACCCCCGCCCCGGACCTCGAACTCGTGCTCTCCGACCTCGTCCTCGTCGTCGGCCGGCGCTCCGAGGCCATCGCGGCGGGCCGGGCCATCGGCCCGGAGACCCCCGGCATCCCGGGGGTCGACGCCCCGCTGGCCACCCGGCAGGTCGCCATGACCGACAAGTCGGTCGCCGGCAAGTCGCTGGACCAGATCCGCTCGACGCACCCGGAGTTCGGGCGCAGCGGCGTGTACGTGACCGACGTGCTCCGCGGTGAGCAGCACCTGCCCGCCAACCCGGACACCGTCGTCGAACGCGGTGACGTCATCACCCTCGTGGGCGCCCGCTCGGGCCTGAACCGGATCGTGGCGAAGATCGGCACGGTGGCCAAGAACGACGCCACCGACTTCATCTACCTCGGTCTGGGCATCGCGATCGGCTCGCTCATCGGGCAGATCGTGGTCCGTGCCGGCGGGGTCCCGCTCTCGCTCGGCACCGGCGGCGGCTGCCTGATCTCGGGTCTGCTCTTCGGCTGGTTCCGCTCCCGCCGGCAGACCTTCGGCGCCTTCCCGCCGCAAGCCGCCACCACCATCAAGGACATGGGGCTCGCGGTCTTCATCGCCTGCACCGGTCTGACCTCGGGCCCGCAGGCCTGGCCGCTGCTCAAGGAGTACGGGGCCCTGCTCCCGTTCGCCGGGATCGCCATGGTCCTCGTACCGGCCACGATCTCGCTGGTCATCGGGCGCAAGTTCCTGAAGATCGAGAAGCCGCTGCTGATCGGCGCCATCGCCGGACAGCAGTGCTCCACCCCGGCCATCACGTCGGTCACGCAGGTGGCGCGGAGCTCGGTGCCGATGCTCGGCTACACGATCACCTACGCGCTGTCCAACTTCCTGCTCCCACTCACCGGACCGATCCTCGTCGGGATCCTCGGAGCCTGACCCCCACCAGGACGGGTTACCAGCATGATCGACTTCCTTGTCCGGAACATCTTCAAGCCCCACCCCGAACTCCTGGTCTTCATCACCGTCGCCTTCGGCTTCCTCGTCGGCAAGCTGCGGTGGAAGGCCATCGGGCTGGGCGCCGTCACCGGCTGCCTCATCATGGGCCTGATCTTCGGCGCCCAGTTCAAGATCACCATCGACGGGACCGTGAAGAACCTCTTCTTCACGATGTTCCTGTTCGCCCTCGGCTACAAGGTCGGCCCGCAGTTCTTCCGGGGACTGAAGAAGGACGGCCTGCCCCAGGTCCTCAACGCGGTGATCGTCTGCGTCACCGGCCTGCTGGTCTCCTGGGGCTTCGCCGTGATGCTCGGCTACGGCCCCGGTCTCAGCGCCGGTCTGCTGGGCGGCGCGCTCACCCAGTCCGCCGTCATCGGCGTCGCCCAGGACGCGATCGGCAACCTCCCCGGACTCAGCCCGTCAGAGGTCACCGAGCAGCAGAACCTCGTCGCGGTCGGCTACGCCGTCACCTACCCGCTCGGCACGATCCTCTGCGCGATGCTCCTGGCCAACGTGCTGCCCCGGCTCTACCGCCGGAACCTGGCCGCCGAGAGCGCCCAGCTCGCCAAGGAGCTCGACGCGCCCAGCGACAACCCCGACCTGCACGAGGGCTACTACGAGGTCGTCCTGCGGGCCTACACCATCCAGCGGCCGGACCTCGTGGGCCGGACCATCGACGACTTCGAGCACCAGCAGAAGCAGCTGGGCCAGCGGATCTACCTCACCCGGATCCGCAGGGACGGCGCGATCATCGACCACACCCAGCAGACCGTGCTGAAGGAGGGCGACGTCGTCGCCGTCAGCGCCCTGCGCGGATCCCTCGTCGAGTTCGACGCCCGCACCCACATCGGCCCCGAGGCCGACGACGTCGAACTCCTCGGCTACCAGACGGAGAACCTGCACGTCGTCGCCTCCGAGAAGGCCCAGCTGGGCAAGACCATCGCGGAGCTGCGGGCCGAGCCCTTCATGGTCGGCGTCTACATCGAGAAGGTCTTCCGGTCCGGTGCGGAGTTCCCCTACCGGCTCTCCACCCAGCTGGAGCGCGGCGACACCCTGATCCTCTCCGGCCCCAAGCGCCTGGTGGACCCCGCCGGGCGGGCCATCGGCAAGCCGGTCCCGACGAGCTTCGCCACCGACATGATCTGGGTGGGCCTCGGCATCTTCCTCGGCGGCTGCATCGGCATCCCGGCGCTCACCGCGGGCGGGGTCCCGATCTCGCTGTCCACCTCGGGCGGCGCGCTGATCATGGGCCTGGTCTTCGGCTGGATCCGCGGCAGGTACCCGACGTACGGCAACGTCCCGCCCGGGGCCCAGTGGTTCATGGACACCCTCGGCCTGTGCCTCTTCGTCGCGGTCGTCGGCCTCAACGCCGGGCCCAGCTTCACCAGCGGGCTGGCCTCCGCCGGCTGGGGGCTGCTGCTCTGGGGTGCGGTCATCACGCTGATCCCGCTGTTGGTGGGCTTCCTCGTGGGTCATCACATCCAGAAGATCCGCTTCCCGATCCTCATGGGTGTCCTGGCCGGCGGCCAGACCACCACGGCGGCGATCGGAGCGGTGAACGAGGAGTCCAAATCCCAGGTGCCGACGCTCGGTTACACGATCCCCTACGCGGTCAGCAACGTACTGCTGACGATCTGGGGCGCGGTGATCGTCCTCCTCAACCACTGATCGTCCTCGCCGACCACTGATCGCCCTCCTCGACCACTGACTGTCCCCCCTCAGTGAACGTCCCCCTCGAACGAACCGAACGCCCCCGACGCAAGGAGCGAACCACCGTGCCGGAGACCACCTTCAGCCGCGAGGAGATCCAGTCCTTCGCTCAGCTCAGCCCCTTCGAGCTGAAGGACAAGTTCATCCAGCTGGCCACCGCCGCCCAGGAGGACAAGCCGGGCCAGAAGGACACCACCGCCCGCGCCATGCTCAACGCGGGCCGCGGCAACCCGAACTGGATCGCCACCGGGCCGCGCGAGGCCTTCTACGCCCTGGGCTACTTCGCCCTGGACGAGTCCCGCCGGGTGTGGACCGCCGACAACCTCGGCGGGATGCCCGAGAAGAAGGGCATCGGGGAGCGCTTCGAGTCCTGGACCCGGCGCCACCCGGACCTGCCCGGCGTGGAGATGCTGTCCGCCTGCGTCCAGTACGCCCTGACGCGCTGGCCGTTCGACAAGGACGCCTTCGTGCACGAGCTGACCGACTCCATCACGGGCGACAACTACCCGGTCCCGGACCGGATGCTGACGCACGCGGAGCACATCGTGCGCGGTTACGTCGCCGACGAGATGTTCGGCAAGAAGCCGCCGGAGGGCAACAACCTGTCGCTGTTCGCGACCGAGGGCGGCACCGCCGCCATGTGCTACATCTTCGACTCCCTGATGAAGAACGGGATCCTGAAGAAGGGCGACAAGATCGCCCTGATGACCCCGGTGTTCACCCCGTACATCGAGATCCCCGAGCTCGACACCTTCGAGTTCGAGGTGGTCAACGTCTCCGCGAGCCTCTTCGCCGAGACCGGCGTGCGCCAGTGGCGTTACCCGGAGGAGGAGGTCGCCAAGCTGGCCGATCCCTCCGTGAAGCTCGTGTGCCTGGTCAACCCGTCCAACCCGCCCTCGCTCGCGCTGAGCGACCGGGTGGCGAACCAGATCAAGGACATCGTCGCCACCAGCAACCCGAACCTGCTGATCGTCACGGACGACGTGTACGGCACCTTCGTGCCCGGCTTCCGCTCGATCGCCGCCGACCTCCCGCGCAACACCCTGCTCGTGTACTCGTACTCCAAGCACTACGGCTGCACCGGCTGGCGGCTCGGCGTCATCGGGCTGCACGACGACAACGTCATCGACGCGATGATCGCGGCCTTCCCCCAGGACCAGAAGGACCGCCTGGCCAAGCGGTACGGCACCCTCAGCCTGGAACCGGAGAAGATCCGCTTCGTCGACCGGCTCGTCGCGGACTCCCGCTCGGTGGCCCTCAACCACACGGCCGGCCTCTCGCTGCCGCAGCAGACGATGATGGTGCTCTTCTCGCTCTTCGACATGCTGGACGAGGGCCAGGCCTACAAGGAGCGGATCCGGCAGATCGTCCACCGCAGGCTCGACCTCCTCCTGGAGGGAGCCCAGATGAAGATCTCCGAGGACGACAAGCGGGCCGGGTACTACATCGAGCTCGACCTGCTGGCCGAGGCGGAACGGGTCCACGGCAAGGACTTCGCGGACTTCCTGGAGAAGAACTACGAGCCCGTCGACCCGCTGTTCCGGCTCGCCGAGCAGACCTCCGTGGTCCTCCTCAACGGCGGCGGCTTCGACGGCCCCCAGTGGTCGGTGCGCGTCTCGCTGGCCAACCTCGACGACCTGGACTACCTGAAGATCGGCCACCACCTGCGGCAGATCTTCAACGACTACGCGAGCGAGTGGGAGCGGTCGAAGGCCGCCGGCTGAGCCGTGCCCGACCCTGCTGAGCCGGGACCGAGCCGGGACCGGCCCGGAACCGGACCGGCCGGGTGCCCCGCGGTGGCGGCGGGCACCCGGCCGGTGCGGATCAGCGGCCGATCAGCGGGTAGTGGTCGGAGAGGTTGGTGTAGGTGTAGGAGGTGCCCCAGCTGGAGACCGTCCAGGGCGCCGACTGCTCCAGGACCACGTTGTTCTCCCAGCCCGCCGGGCGGGCGTTGCCCTTGCGGTAGAGCACGTAGTCCAGGTCCTCGCGCGGGTCCGTCGGGTAGCGGTAGTTCGCTATCGAGTTCAGCGCCGTGTCGAAGGAGTACGTGTGCCCCGTGCGGGTGTCGGAGGGCGCCAGGTCGGCGTTGGCCAGCATGGCGGCGAGCTCCGGGGTGCGCGAGTCGACGTTCATGTCGCCCGCCACGATGACCTGCTCGCCCGCCGGGATGTTCTTGCCGTCGAGGAACGCGTCGATGTTCTGGAACTGGCGGGCGCGCATCTGCGCCGCCTCGCCCGCGCCGCAGCCCGGGTCGGTGGACTGGGCGTGGGTGCCGACCACATGGACCCTGGTGCCGTTCACGTTCAGCACGACGTAGGCGAAGCCCTTGTTGGACCACCAGTCCGCGCCGCAGGCGTCCTTGTAGACCACCTGCTCCTTGCGCACGATCGGCCACTTGCTGAGGATCGTGACGCCGCCGTCCTCCGGGGTGGTGGAGGAGTAGGCGCCGCCCGTGGCGTCCCAGCCGCTCTTGCTGCGGCCCACGACCGGGGTCTGGTACGGGTACTGCGCGGCCGAGTTGGCCTTCAGCGCGTCGGAGGCCCCGTTGTCGAAGGCCTCCTGGAGGACGACCACGTCGTGGCCCTGGTACCAGGAGGCCTTGGGGATCTCGGCCGCCCGGTGGTCCTGGCCCCAGTTGGGGTACAGGTTCTTGCTCATCAGGAACGTGTTGTACGACAGGACGCTGAGCCGCGGCGCGGCGGCGCTGTCGGCGGCGGCGGTGGCGGCCGGGGCCGTGGTCAGTGCGAGCGATCCGACGGCGATCGCGGCGACGGCCGCGGCGGCGGTACGGGCCCCGCGGGGCTGGATCCGGAGCATGGAGGTTCCCTCGTTCCTGTGGGGGAAGATCGGCTCCGCCATCCAAGCAGCCAGGGTTACTTCGCGGTAACACCTGTGACACGAGTTTCTGGACGCAGTCCTACTTCTTCGGTGTTCCCGTCCCCGGGGGAAGCCGCCCGACCCCCGGCATACTGGGAGAAACGGCAGGTCGACACCCTGGGGGCACACGGATGAGCACGACGCAGCGGAGCGACCCGGAGCCCCCGCCGCCCGGGGGAGTGCTCTGGACCATCGCCGGAGACGTCCGCGCCCTCCTCATGCTGCCCGCCGCCTTCACGATGCAGGTCGCCCACCCCGCCATCGGCGCCGGGGTCGACGAGCACTCCGTCTTCCGCACCGACCCCTGGGGCCGCGGCGAGCGGTCCCTGCGCTCCGTCCAGCTGTGGGTGTACGGCGGGGCCGACGCCGCGGCCGAGGGGCGCCGGGTGCGCCGCCTGCACAAGGAGATCCAGGGCACCGACACCCGGGGGCGCCGCTACCACTCCCTCGACCCGGCCTGCTACGCCTGGGTGCACGCCACCGGCTTCCCCGTCTACCTCCACGCCGGGCGCTACCTGCTGCGCCCCTTCACCCCGGCGCAGGAGCGCCAGCTCTACCGCGAGTGGCTCCAGGTCGGCCGCATCCTCGGTCTGCACGACCGGGACATGCCGCAGAGCATCGAGGAGTACTGGCCGTACTACCACCGGATGCTGGCCGAGGAGATCGAGCCCACCAAGGTCGCCCGCGAACTCCTCGCCACCGACGCGCCCCTGCCCCGCCCCGCCGGCGGCCCGCTGCCGGTCCGGCTCCTGCTGCGCCTGACCTGGCCCGTCCTGCGGGCCGCCTTCCTGCACTTCCGGGCTTTCGTCACCGCCGGCTACATGCCGCCCGAGGCGCGCGCCGCCATCGGCCTGGAGTGGACCCCCGCCCAGGAACGCCGCCTGCGCCGCTTCAGCACGGCCCTGCGCCTGCTCGTACCGCTCCTGCCGGAGCGCCTGCGCTACCTGCCGATCGCCCGCGCCGCCCGGGCGCGCGTACGCGCCGCCGCCCGCTAGAGGGGCGACGGCGCGCAGCTCCGGCGTGCCGTTGGGCAGGGGCGGCGGGTCAGTGCGCGTCGTGCACCGTGTTCGTCGCGGCGATCTTCTTCCAGGACTTCGGCTCTGCCGCGGGCTTGGCGGCCGGGGAGCGCAGGGTACGGGTGCCCCCCGCGGCCGGCAGCTTCTTCGTCGTGTTCAGCGCGGAGGCGTCCGGCTTGCCCGGGGTGTACAGCCAGGTCTCGAAGAGCTGCGCGAGCGGCTGGTTCGAGATCTTCTCCGCGTAGCGGACGAAGTCGCCGACCTTGGCGTTGCCGTAGGCCCGCTCGGTCGGCCAGCCCTTCAGGATCTGGAAGAACTTCTCGTCGCCGACCTTGTTGCGCAGCGCCTGGATGGCGATCGCGCCGCGGTCGTAGACCGCCCCGTGGAACTGGTTCTCCGGACCCGGGTCACCCGGCTTGACCTGCCAGAACGGGTCCTCGGCCGGCCGCTGCGCGTACGCCCAGTCGGCGAGCTCCTGAGCGGTGCCCTCGCCCTCCTTCTCCGACCACAGCCACTGGCTGTAGCGGGCGAAGCCCTCGTTGACCCAGATGTCCTTCCAGCCGTCGACCGACACGCTGTCCCCGTACCACTGGTGGGCCAGCTCGTGCACGACCACGGAGACGTTCGCGCCGTTCGCGAACTGCCGGGGGCTGTAGAACGGCCGGGTCTGCGTCTCCAGCGCGAAGCCCGAGGGCACGTTCGGCACGTAGCCGCCGAGCGCGTTGAAGGGGTACGGCCCGAAGACCCCCTCCAGCCACTCCGCGACCTCACCGGTCCGCTCCACGCTCGCGCGCGCCGCGCCCGCGTTGTCGCCGAGGTCCTGGCTGTAGGCGTTCAGGATCGGCAGCCCGCTCGCCGTCTTGTCGGTGGTGATGTCGAACTTGCCGATGGCCAGGGTGGCGAGGTACGTGGCCTGCGGCTTGTTCGAACGCCAGTTGTACCGGGTCCAGCCCAGCCGCGAACTCTGCGACTGCAGCACACCGTTGCTGATGGCCTGGGTGCCGTCGGGCACGTTCACCGACACGTCGAAGGTGGCCTTGTCGAGCGGGTGGTCGTTGCTCGGGAACCACCAGACGGCCGAATCGGGCTCCTGGGCGGCGATGCCGCCGTCCGGGGTGCGCTGCCAGGCCGACCAGCCGTCGACCTTGAACTCCGAGGGCTTGCCCGCGTACTTGACGACCACGCTCGACTGCTTGCCGCGCGCGAGCGGGGTCGCCGGGGTGACCTCCAGCTCCGAGGCGCCGGACTTGGCGAACTTCGCCTTGACCCCGTTGACCCGGATCTCGCTGACGTCCAGACCGAAGTCGAGGTTGAAGCGGGACAGGTCCTGCTTGGCGGTGGTCAGCAGGGTGGCGGTGCCCTCCAGCAGGTCCGTCTTCGGCTGGTACTGGAGGCGCAGGTCGTAGTGCGAGACCTCGTACCCGCCGTTGCCGCTGGCCGGGTAGTAGGGATCGCCGATACCCGGTGCGCCCGGAACGGAACTCGCCGCCGACGCCGGGATCACCAGCAGAAGGGAGGCGGCGAGCACGCTCGGAGCGATGACTTTGCGGTGCACCTTGAACTCCAAAGGGGTAGGGGAGTGGCTTCCGTTCGACCGTATTCACGCCCGGGACCCCACGTCATGTCCATGGCCCCTCCTGTCACATGATCGCCACGCGTCTGAAAAACACCCGTGCGGAACACGCCGCTCCGGGGGGTGGAGACACTCCGCTCCGGGGGGCGGCCCCCTCGCGCGCGCCGCCGGCGGCCGCGCGGACCGATGTCCGGATCTGCGGCCCGGCCGTCATTGCCCGCGCGTTCGCGGGGTCCTAGCGTTGCCGTCGTGGCCCTGCGCAGCCCACCCACCCACCCCACCCTCGTGAGAACGGCACTCCCATGACCACCACCCTGCGTCAGCTCAACGGCTTCGACGAGACCCCCGCGACCTTCGAGGACGCGGTCCTGGTCCTGGTCGACTACCAGAACACCTACACCGGCGGCGTCATGGAACTCGACGGCTGGGAACCGGCGCTGGCCTCCGCCGCCCAGCTGCTCGCCCGGGCCCGCGAGGCGGGCACCCCCGTCGTCCACGTCCGTGACGGCGGCTACGGCATCGACACCGAGCCGGGCACCCTCCACGCCTCCGTCGCCCCCCGGGCGGGCGAGGCCGTCGTGACCAAGTCCGTCCCGAACGGCTTCCACGGGACCGATCTCCACGAGATCATCGAAGCCACCGGACGCAAGAACCTGATCATCGCCGGGTTCATGACCAACATGTGCACCCTCTTCACCACCGAGGGCGCCTTCCTCCACGGCTACGCCCCGACCGTCGTCGCCGACGCCTCGGCCACGCGGGCGCTGGAGAGCCCGGCCGGCGCCCTCGCGGCGCAGCAGATCCACCAGGCGGCCCTCGCCACGGTCACCGAGCTCTACGGGGTGGTCGTCGCCACCGGAGCCGAGCTGAAGTAGCGCCGGACCAGTCGCCGGAGCACCCGCCGGGAAACCCGCCGGAGCACCGGCCCGGAAACCTGCCGGAGCACCGGCCGGACCACCCCCTCCGGCAAGGCCACGGGGGAGCCTTGCCGGAGGGGGGAAGCGGACCGCTGCGTACCGCAGTTCCGCACTTCACTCCATACCAAGCAGTCGTTAGCCTGCCCGCATGACACTTCCGGCGCACGCCGCCCGCAGCTGTTGGCACGGGGCGATCAACCCGCTCCACTCGACCGTCTACTTCTCGCCCGACCTCGGCAAGGAGTTCGCCGCCCTCGGCATCACCGACCGCAACGCCGTCAACCTCGCCTCCCGCTCGGCCGCCATGGGCGCGGTCGGCGCGGGCACCGTGACGGCCACCTTCTACAACTACCGCCACGACCTCATAGCCCGGCACCTGCCCGCCGTCTGGGACACCGCCACCCCCGGGCAGGTCCTCGCCGCCCGGCTGCGGGCCGCGGACAGCACGCTGCGCCGGCTCCTCGGCGAGGAGACCCTCGCGTCCCCCGAGATGACCGAGGCCGCCGCACTGGCGATGCGCGCGACCGAGGCCTGCACCCGGCACGCCCGTACGCTCTACTCGGCCCACGCGGACCTCCCCGTACCCGAGGAGCCGCACCTCAGGCTGTGGCACGCCACCACCCTGCTGCGCGAGCACCGCGGCGACGGGCACCTGGCCGCCCTGCTCACCGTCGGCCTGGACCCCGTCGAGGCCCTGGTCAGCCACACGGCCAGCGGCCACGGGATGACCCCGAAGTACCTCAAGCACCTCCGCGGCTGGGAACAGTCCGACCTCGACGCCGCCGCGGACCGCCTGCGCGAGCGCGGACTGCTCGACTCCGGGGCCGAGCTCACCCCCGAGGGCGCGGCGCTGCGCGAAGCGCTGGAGACGGAGACCGACCGCCTGGACGAGGCTCCGTACGAGCACCTCGGCGCGGCCGGAGTCGCCCGGCTCGCGGAGATCGGCGGCGGGTTCACCGTGCGGGCCTTCGTCGCCGGAGCCTTCCCCGGGGACCTCATGGGCAAGGGCTGAGACCCGGACCGGGCCCGGCTCCCGACGTCCGCGCCCGCCACCTGCCACAATTGGCAGCCTTCCGACGCAGCACGCGGCACGCAGGACGCAGCGCGCACCAGCATCACGCAATACGAAGGCAGGCGGGACCGCACAGTGACGATGTCCATCGAAGGCAGGATCGCCGAGGAGCTCGGCGTACGGGAGCGGCAGGTCAAGTCCGCCGTCGAGCTGCTCGACGGCGGTTCGACCGTGCCGTTCATCGCGCGCTACCGCAAGGAAGCGACCGAGATGCTCGACGACGCCCAGCTGCGCACCCTGGAGGAGCGGCTGCGCTACCTGCGCGAGCTGGAGGACCGGCGCGCCGCGATCCTCGACTCCGTACGGGAACAGGGCAAGCTCGACGCCGAGCTGGAGGCCCGGATCAACGCGGCCGACACCAAGGCCCGGCTGGAGGACATCTACCTCCCCTTCAAGACCAAGCGCCGCACCAAGGCGCAGATCGCCCGCGAGGCCGGCCTCGCGCCGCTCGCCGAGGGGCTGCTGGCCGACCCGTCGGCGGAACCGGCCGTGGCGGCCGCCGCGTTCGTGGACGCGGACAAGGGCGTGGCCGACGCGGCCGCCGCCCTGGAGGGCGCCCGCGCCATCCTCACCGAGAAGTTCGGCGAGGACGCCGACCTGATCGGCGAACTGCGCGAGCGCATGTGGGGCCGCGGCCGGCTCGCCGCGAAGGTCCGCGAGGGCAAGGAGGAGGCGGGCGCCAAGTTCGCCGACTACTTCGACTTCACCGAGCCCTTCACCGCCCTGCCCTCGCACCGCGTGCTCGCCATGCTCCGCGGGGAGAAGGAGGACGTGCTCGACCTCACCCTGGAGCCCGAAGAGCCGGGCGAGACGCCCGGGCCGTCCACGTACGAGGGGATGGTCGCCCGCCGCTTCGGCATCAACGACCGCGGCCGCCCCGGCGACAAGTGGCTCGCCGACACCGTCCGCTGGGCCTGGCGCACCAAGATCCAGGTGCACCTCGGGATCGACCTGCGCTCCCGGCTGCGCGCGGCCGCCGAGGACGAGGCGGTACGGGTCTTCGCGTCCAACCTGCGCGATCTGCTGCTCGCCGCACCCGCCGGCACCCGCGCCACCCTCGGCCTGGACCCGGGCTTCCGCACCGGCGTGAAGGTGGCGGTGGTGGACGCCACCGGCAAGGTGGTCGCCACCGAGGTGATCTACCCGCACGTGCCCGCGAACAAGTGGGACGACGCCCTCGCCAAGCTGGCCCGCCTCGCCAAGGAGCACGCGGTCGAGCTCGTCGCCATCGGCAACGGCACCGCCTCCCGGGAGACCGACAAGCTCGCCGCGGACCTCATCGCCCGCCACCCCGAGCTGAAGCTCACCAAGGTGATGGTCTCGGAGGCCGGCGCCTCCGTGTACTCGGCCTCGGCCTTCGCCTCGCAGGAACTCCCGGACATGGACGTGTCGTTGCGCGGCGCCGTCTCCATCGCCCGGCGCCTCCAGGACCCGCTCGCCGAACTGGTGAAGATCGACCCGAAGTCGATCGGTGTCGGCCAGTACCAGCACGACCTGTCCGAGGTGAAGCTCTCGCGCTCCCTCGACGCCGTCGTCGAGGACTGTGTGAACGGCGTCGGTGTCGACGTCAACACCGCCTCCGCGCCGCTGCTTTCGCGCGTGTCGGGCATCAGCGGCGGACTCGCCGAGAACATCGTGGCCCACCGCGACGCCAACGGCCCCTTCCGCAACCGCAAGGGGCTCAAGGACGTGGCCCGCCTCGGCCCGAAGGCGTACGAGCAGTGCGCGGGCTTCCTGCGGATCCGCGACGGGGACGACCCGCTGGACTCCTCCAGCGTGCACCCCGAGGCCTACCCGGTGGTCCGCACCATGGGCAAGACGGCGGGCAGCGAGGTGGCGGCCCTGATCGGCAACACCGGCGTGCTGCGCTCGCTGCGGCCGGAGCAGTTCGTCACCGAGGCCTTCGGCCTGCCGACGGTCACGGACATCCTGCGCGAGCTGGAGAAGCCGGGCCGGGACCCGAGGCCCGCGTTCAAGACGGCCACCTTCAAGGAGGGCGTCGAGAAGATCGGCGACCTGGCCCCCGGGATGATCCTGGAGGGCGTGGTCACCAATGTGGCCGCCTTCGGCGCCTTCATCGACATCGGCGTCCACCAGGACGGGCTCGCGCACGTCTCCGCGCTGTCGAAGACCTTCGTCAAGGACCCGCGGGACGTGGTCAAGCCGGGCGACATCGTCCGGGTCAAGGTCATGGACGTCGACATCCCGCGCAAGCGGATCTCCCTGACCCTGCGGCTGGAGGACGAGGCGGAGCGCGGCGGCGCCGACGGGGGTGCGCCGAGGCAGCGCGAGGAGCGGGGCGAGCGGCGCGGCGGCGGCCGGCCCCCGCAGCAGCGCGGCCCGGGCGGCCAGGGCGGCGGCGAGCGCGGCCAGGGAGGTCAGGGCGGTCAGGGCGGCTCCCGCGACGGCGGCAAGGGCCGCCGCCAGGGCGGTCAGGGTGGTCAGGGAGGCGGCGGCCAGCGGCAGGGCGGCGGCGCTCCGGCCCCCGCCAACAGCGCGATGGCCGACGCCCTGCGCCGCGCCGGGCTCAGCGGCGGCGACGAGCGCGGTGGCCGCAAGCGCTAGCCGCAAGCGCTAGCCGCGAGCGCTGGCCGTTCGTGGCAGTGCGTGCCGGGTTGGCTGAATAGGCACCCGACATGGGGACATACCTTGCCAACTCCTCCGCATGATCTGTAGGCATGACGGAACGCCCGTTCGTCTTCCGGCGAGCGGGCTTCCGTTTTTCCCCCCTCAGGACCGCACTCCCGAGGTCGCCTTGAAGACCAAGGACGCCATGCCCCAGCCCACGCACGCATACCATCGTTGCCCGAGAAAGGGTCCGAAGAGGGAACACATGCGCCACCCTCAGCCCAGTCTGCGCAAACGGTGCGAGGCGATTCTCGGCCGTCTTGAACTGACGCACCCCTTCTCGCTCGACGGACTGTGCGAGCGGATAGCCGAGCAGCGGGGCCGCCCCATCCGGCTCCACCCGCTGCCCAAGGAGGCCGCGGAGTCCGGGGTGTGCGGACTGTGGGTCGGTACCGCCGACGTGGACTACGTCTTCTACGAGGCCCAGACCACCCCGCTGCACCGCGAGCACATCGTGCTCCACGAGATCGGGCACATCCTCTTCGGGCACCACTCGCTGGAAGCCCCCGCCGAGGACCCCCCGGGCGCCGCCCTGGCGGACGGAGCCGTCCCCACCGTCCTCGGACGCACCAACTACACCACCCGCCAGGAGCGGGAGGCGGAGATGCTCGCCAGCATGATCCGCATCCGCACCGGGACCCGCGGCCCGCACCTCGGCCACGGCGCCGCGGGCCGGGACACGCTCGCCCGGCTGGAGTCCGCGATGGGCTACGAACGGCGCGGGCGGGGGCCGGTCCACCGTGGCATCTGATCTGACCGCCTTCGGCGACGCGCTCGCCGTCCCCAGCGTCGTATGCCTCTGGATCGCCGTCCTGCTCCGCGCACCCGGCGCCCTGCGCGCCCCGCACCAGCGGGGCCTGTGGCTCGCCGTCGCCACCGCCGCGGCCGCGATGACGCTGAACCTCCCCGACGTCGTCGCCTACGCCATGGGCCGCGACCCCGGCTACGCCCACACCATCGGGCTGGTGCGCAACCTCATCGGCGTCCTCTCGGCCGGCGCCGTGCTCTACTTCGTGGCCGCCGCCACGCGGGGCCGCCGGCTCCAGCTCGCCTCCGGCGCCGGCACGGTCCTCTGGCTGACCGTCCTCGTCGCCCTGGACGCGGCCGCGCCCGGACACGGCACGCACACCATCCCGCCCGCCGGCGACCCGGTGCCCTCCCTCGCGTACTGGCTGGTGCTGATCTCCGCCCACCTGATCGCCAACACCGTGTGCGTGCTGGTCTGCTGGCGCTACAGCCGCCGCGCCGAGAGCCGCGGCCTCGCCGCGGGACTGCTGCTGTTCGGCCTCGGCACCGCGCTCGCCGGGGTGTTCTGGTTCGTGTACCTGCTCAAGGCCCTGTTCGGCTTCACCTGGGCGATGCCCGCGAACCCGCTGCTCATGAACGTGCACGGGCTGCTGCGCGCCGCCGCGATCCTCGTCCCGACGCTGTTCACCTTCCGCCGCACGGCCGCCGACACGGCCACCGCCTGGCGGCTGTGGCCGCTCTGGCGCGACCTGGTCCACGCCGTCCCGCACGTCGCCCTCAACGAGCCGCGCGCCGGCCGGCTGCTGGAACTGCTGTGGCCGCCGGTCCCGCGCAATCTGCTCGTCTACCGCAAGGTCATCGAGACCCGCGACGCCATCCTGATCCTCGGCGAGTACGTGGCCCCGGGCGTGCCGGAACTCGCGCGCAGCCACGTGGCCGGCAGCGGAGTCCCCGAACAGCGGCTCTCCGCGGCCGCGCTGGCCTGCGTACTGAAGGAGGCGCGGCAGGCCAAGCTCGCCGGGATCCCGCAACAGCGGTCCGACGGGAACGCCTTGGAGCTGCCCGCGGCCCTCCAGACCTCGGCCGAGGGAGGCGACCTGGAGGGCGAGACCCGCTTCCTCGTGGACGTGGCCCAGGCCTACGCCTCACCGGCCACGGCCGGTTTCACCGCATGAGACACGCGATGCGCAACACGCCCGACAGCCAGGAAGTGAACGTCTCTTGACCACCACCGTACTGATCACAGGGGCCAGCGCAGGACTGGGCGCCGCCTTCGCCCGCGGCTTCGCCGCCAAGGGCTGCGACCTCGTCCTCGTCGCCCGTGACAAGGACCGCCTCGAAGCCGTCGCCGCCGGCCTCGCCCGGGAATACGGCGCCGTATGCGAGGTACTGCCCGCCGATCTGCTCGACACGGGCGGGCTCGGAGCCGTCGCCGAGCGGCTCGCCGACCGGGCCCGGCCCGTCGACATCCTGGTCAACAACGCCGGCTTCGGACTCCCCGCGCCGTTCCCGTACAACCCGGTCGAGGACGAGGAACGGATGCTCGACCTGCTGGTCAAGGTGCCGCTGCGGCTCACCCACGCGGTGCTCCCCGGCCTGCGCGAGCGCCGCCGCGGCGCGGTGGTCAACGTCTCCTCGGTGGCCGGACTGCTGCCGACCGGGACCTACGGCGCGGCGAAGGCCTGGATCACGGCCTTCAGCGAGTCCCTGCGCGTGGACATGGCGCCGTACGGGGTCCGCGTGCTGGCGGTGGTGCCGGGATTCACCCGCACCGAGTTCCAGGAGCGCGCCGGCATGGATGTCAGCGCCCTGAGCGAGGCGGTGTGGCTGGAGCCGGGCGACGTGGTGGCCCGGGCCCTGAAGGACCTGGCCCGGCGCCGCCCGGTGAGCATCACGGGCCGGCGCTACCAGGCGTACGCGCTGGCCGCCCGGCACCTTCCGCGCGGCTTCGTGGCCCGGAAGATGGCCCGCACCCGGCGGGCCCCGGCGGACCGGACCGACGGGAGCTGAGACCGCGTCGCGGCAGCCCGGTGCGCGGCCCTGAGACAGGGTCGCGCACGTCCGGACGGGAGGGGTGGTCAGCAGTCGCCGTTGTCATAACCTCCGTAGCCGTAGTCGTCATCGTTGTCCCACCAGCCGCCGTGGTGCCAGCCGTTGTAGCCGTCGTCATCGTGGTCCCAGCCACCGGTGCTGTAGCTCACGTGCTGAGCCGGGGTTGCCGCAGAAGCGGTACCCGCCGTGCCGAGCGCGGCTCCGCCTGCCATCAGAAGACCGGCGGCGGAGATCGCGAAGAGACGCTTCGCTCTCAGTGCAGACATGAGAATTTCCCTTTCCTCCCACCTTCCCCGAACCTCTTCGAGGCGAGGAAGACGGAACCGCGGACCGCGTACGCGTAGGCGCAGCCCGGGATCGGATACAGGGCCGCCGAACATGCGGAAGCACGTGCCCGCCCACCCCGGCGGCGTGGAACGGCCGGCTATGGGGGCGTGCTCCGCGGTTGCGGCTCTCACCAACAAACGCTAGTCGCGCTCCGGCAGGTCGGCATCTTGAGCGGGCTCCGGTCTAGACCTCGGTGACCTTGCCGTCCGCCACGTGCAGGCGGCGGGACACCTGGACCGCGTCGAGCATCCGCCGGTCGTGGGTGACCAGCAGCAGGGTGCCCTCGTAGGCCTCCAGCGCGGACTCCAGCTGTTCGATCGCCGGCAGGTCGAGGTGGTTCGTCGGCTCGTCCAGCACCAGAAGGTTCACCCCGCGTCCCTGGAGCAGCGCCAGGGCCGCCCGGGTGCGCTCGCCGGGCGAGAGGGTGGCCGCCGGGCGGGTCACGTGCGCCGCCTTCAGGCCGAACTTGGCCAGCAGGGTGCGGACTTCGGCCGGTTCGGTGTCCGGTACGGCGGCGCAGAAGGCGTCGATGAGCGGCTCCTCGCCGAGGAACAGGCCGCGTGCCTGGTCCACTTCGCCGACCAGGACGCCCGAGCCGAGGGTGGCGGAACCGGAGTCGGGGGCGAGCCGGCCCAGCAGCACGGCCAGCAGGGTGGACTTTCCGGCCCCGTTGGCGCCGGTGATGGCGACCCGGTCCGCCCAGTCGATCTGCAGGCTCGCCGGCCCGAAGGCGAAGTCGCCCCGCCGGACGGCCGCTTCGCGCAGGGTGGCGACCACGGAACCGGAGCGCGGGGCCGCCGCGATCTCCATCCGCAGCTCCCACTCCTTGCGCGGCTCGTCGACCACTTCGAGCCGCTCGATCGCGCGCTGCGTCTGGCGGGCCTTGGAGGCCTGCTTCTCGCTCGCGTCGGCGGCGGCCTTCCGGGCGGACTTGTCGTTGTCGGTGGCCTTGCGCTTGGAGTTCTTGACGCCCTTGTCGCTCCAGCCGCGCTGCATCGCGGCCCGGTCCTCCAGGGCCGAGCGCTTGTCGGAGTACTCGTCGTACTCCTCGCGGGCGTGGTTGCGGGCCCGCTCGCGCTCCTCCAGGTAGGCGTCGTAGCCGCCGCCGTAGAGGTTGATCTGCTGCTGTGCCAGGTCCAGTTCGAGGACCTTGGTCACGGTGCGCGTGAGGAACTCGCGGTCGTGGCTGATGACGACGGTGCCGGCGCGCAGTCCCTTCACGAACTGCTCCAGACGCTCCAGACCGTCGAGGTCCAGGTCGTTGGTGGGCTCGTCGAGCAGGAAGACGTCGTAGCGGGAGAGCAGGAGCGAGGCGAGGCCGGCGCGGGCGGCCTGTCCGCCGGACAGCGCGGTCATCGGCAGGTCCAGGCCGACGGACAGCCCGAGGTCGCCGGCGACCTGCAGGGCCCGTTCGTCGAGGTCGGCCCCGCCGAGGTTCAGCCACCGGTCGAGGGCGTCCGCGTACGCGTCGTCCGACCCGGGGGTGCCGTCCACGAGGCCCTGCGTCGCCGCGTCGAGCTCGGCCTGGGCCGCCGCCACACCGGTACGGCGGGCGAGGAACTCGCGGATCGACTCGCCGGGGCGCCGCTCGGGCTCCTGGGGAAGGTGTCCGACGGCGGCGCCGGGCGGGGAGAGCCGCAGCTCACCGGTCTCGGGTGCGTCCAGCCCGGCGAGCATCCGCAGCAGGGTGGACTTCCCGGCGCCGTTGACGCCGACGAGGCCGATGACGTCGCCGGGCGCGACGACGAGGTCGAGATCGGCGAAGAGCGTGCGCTCACCGTGCGCGGCGGTGAGCTTCTTGGCGACGAGGGTTGCAGTCATGATGTCCCGATCCTATCCGCGCCCCGCGCGTCGGAGTTCCGGGGCCGGGACGCGGTGGCGGGGCCGGCCGGCGGTCACACGCCGATCAGCCGCAGGCCCGCCCACAGAGCCGTCACCGAGGCGGCGAGGGCCGGCACGGTGGTCAGCACGCCGAGCCGGGTGAAGTCCCCGAGGGTGACGCCGTCGTACCCGTCCGCGTGCAGGATCCGCCGCCACAGCAGGGTGGCCAGGGACCCCGCGTACGTGAGGTTCGGCCCGATGTTCACCCCGATCAGCACCGCGAGCACGGGCCCCGCTCCGCCCGCGGCCGCCACCGGGAGCAGGGCCAGGACCGCGGGCAGATTGTTGATCAGGTTGGCCAGTACGGCGGCCACCGCCGCCACCCCGAGGAGCGCCGGCAGCGAATCCCCGGCCGGGGTCACCCACTCCAGCCCGTCCCCGAGCCCGTGGTCCACGACCGCCCGCACCACCACCCCCAGGGCCAGCACGAACAGGCAGAAGGCCGGCGCCGAGGAGCCCAGGATCCGCAGCGGCGTGGTCTCCCGGCGGCGCAGGGCCCGTACGGCCAGCACGAGGGTGCCCGCGAGCGCCGCCCAGGCGGGGCTCGCCCCCGCGAAGGAGGCGAGCGCGAAGCCGGCCAGGGTCAGCGCGAGCACCCCGGCCGCGAACCGGGGCAGCGGCGCCGGATCCACGGACTGCGGCACGTGCTCCGGGGCGGCCGCCAGATCACCGCGGAAGTAGCGCCGGAACACGGCGTACTCCACGCCGATCGCCGCCAGCCACGGCAGGGCCATGAGCCCCGCGAACCGGGTGAAGGACAGCCCGCTCGCGGCGAAGGCGAGCAGATTGGTCAGGTTGGACACCGGCAGGAGCAGCGAGGCGGAGTTCGCCAGGTGCGCGGTGGCGTAGACGTGCGGGCGCGGCCGGGCCCCCAGCCGGGAGGCGGTCGCCAGTACGACCGGGGTCAGCAGCACCACGGTCGCG
The DNA here is from genome assembly GCF_053593795.1 of Streptomyces sp. NPDC002104. Taxonomy (NCBI): domain Bacteria; kingdom Bacillati; phylum Actinomycetota; class Actinomycetes; order Kitasatosporales; family Streptomycetaceae; genus Streptomyces; species Streptomyces sp. NPDC002104. The sequence continues at coordinate 60,408 of NZ_JBSFDF010000003.1, forward strand.
TCCAGGCTCAGCATCGCGGTGACCACCGAGGCGACGGCGAACACCCCGCCGAGGAGCGCGACCGGCCCCCGCCCCGCCGCCCGCCGGGCCACCGCGGCGCCGGCGGCCCGGAACAGCCCCTCGTCGGCGCAGAGCCGGGCCAGCGCCAGGATCACCGCGAGGAACCCGACCACGGGCAGCAGCTCACGGGTCTGCGCCCACGCGTCGGCGGGCGGTACGACGCCCAGCACGACGAGCAGCCCGGCGGCGGGCACGGCGGCCGCGGCCTCCGGCAGCCCGCGCGGGCGCAGGACGGCGAAGGCCAGTACTCCGAGGAGGAGGGCGACGGACAGACACGCGGCGGCGACGGGGTACAGGAGGGGCTCCGGAGCGAGGGGGGCGGGGGAGAGGCGGGCGGTCGTGCGCGTGCACGGGCGGGCCAGGACAGGATCTCACCGGGACCCGTATGGCCGAATAGGTGGGGTACGCGTCATTGCGGCCATCGCGCGGGATGTCACACGATGGGGCCATGTCGTCGCGAAACGTGCTCGTCGTCCTCTACGACGGCGTGCAGAGCCTGGACGTCACGGGCCCGATGGAGGTGTTCTCCGGCGCCGACCGGCACCCCGGACCGGCGCGGTACGCGCTGCGCACCGTCTCCCCGGGCGGCGCCCCGGTCCGTACGAGCAGCGGACTGCGGATCGTCCCGGACGGGGACCTGGAGAGCGAGCGCCCGGGCGCCGGGACCACCCTGCTGGTGCCGGGGGGCCGCTACACGGGGGACTTCGCGCCGGAGATCACGGACTGGCTCCGCGCGCACGGCGGGTCCGCGCAGCGGCTGGTGTCGGTCTGCACCGGCGGCCTGCTGCTGGCCGAGGCCGGGCTGCTGGACGGACGGCGCGCGACGACGCACTGGTACGTGTGCGAGGCGATGGCCCGGGACTACCCGGCCGTCACGGTGGAACCCGACCCGATCTACGTCCGGGACGGGCCGGTGGCCACCTCGGCCGGGGTCACGGCGGGCATCGACCTCGCGCTGGCCCTGGTGGAGGAGGACCACGGGCGCGAGCTGGCCCTGTCCGTGGCCCGGCACCTGGTGGTCTTCCTGCGCAGGCCCGGCAACCAGGCGCAGTTCAGCGCGCAGCTCGCCGCGCAGACGGCGCGGCGGGAGCCGCTCCGCGAGGTCCAGCACTGGATCACCGAGCACCCGGGGGAGGACCTGAGCGTGGAGGCGCTCGCCGCGCGGGCGGCGCTGTCGCCCCGGCACTTCGCGCGGGCCTTCCAGGCCGAGACCGGGGTCACGCCCGGGCGGTACGTGGAGCGGGTACGGGTCGAGCACGCGCGGCGGCTGCTGGAGGAGGGCGCCGAGGGCATCGCCCAGATTTCCCGGGCCTGCGGCTACGGCAACCCGGAGGCCCTGCGCCGCGCCTTCGTGAAATCCCTGGGCCAGCCCCCGTCCGAATACCGCCGCCGCTTCGGCGCCACCCACTGACCGCGGGCCCGTACCGACGACACGCGCCGGGCAGCCGCCCGCCGTCCGACCGACCGCTCCGGAGGAGCCATGCAGATCGCCGTCCTGCTGTTCGACGAGTTCACCGCCCTCGACGCCATCGGACCCTTCGACACCCTGGGCCGCCTCCCGGGCGCCGAGACCGTGTTCGTGGCCGAGCGGCCGGGGCCCGTACGGGCCGACCAGAGCGCGCTCGCGGTCGTCGCCGCGAAGGGGCTCGACGAGGTGACGCGCCCGGACATCGTCCTCGTGCCCGGCGGGCCGGGCACCGACCGGGAGATGAAGAACCCCGCCGTCCTCGACTGGCTGCGGACCGTCGACGCCACCAGCACGTGGACCACCTCGGTCTGCACCGGCTCGACCCTGCTCGCCGCCGCGGGCCTGCTCGACGGGCGCAGGGCCACCTGCCACTGGCTGTACCTGGACCGGCTGCCCCCGTACGGGGCCGAGCCCACCGGGGAGCGGGTGGTCTTCGACGGGAAGTACGTGACGGCGGCGGGGGTGTCCTCGGGGATCGACATGGGGCTCGCCCTCCTCGGCCGGATCGCGGGGGACGAGTTCGCGCAGACCGTGCAGCTGATGACCGAGTACGACCCGCAGCCGCCCTACGACGCGGGCTCCCCCGAGAAGGCGCCCGTCGAGGTCGTCGAGCGGCTGCGCGCGCTCAGGCGGCCGGAGGAGTCCAGGTGAAGGCGGGCGCACGCCGTTCCAGGAACGCGGCGACCCCCTCCGCGACGTCCCCGCTCGCCGCGGCCTGCGCCGCCCAGTAGGCGTCCCGGTCCGTGCGGCCGTCCGCGAACTCCTTCGCCGAACTCTGGGTGAGCTGGCTGCGCGTGGCCAGGATCCGGGTGAACTCCGCCACCCGCTTGGCCAGTTGGCCCGCCGGGAGCAGCTCGTCCAGCAGCCCGGTGCGCAGTGCCCGGTCCGCGTCGATCAACTCGGCGGAGAAGAGGAGGTACTTGGCGGCCGCCGGTCCCACCAGGGAGGCGAGGCGCCGGGTGGAGGAGGCCGGGTACACGATGCCCAGCTTCGCGGGCGTCACCCCGAAGGAGGCGCCCTCCTCCGCGAAGCGCAGGTCGCAGGCGGCGGCCAGCTGGCTGCCCCCGCCCACGCAGAACCCGCGGATCGCGGCCAGCGTGGGCTTGGGGAAGGCGGCGAGCGCCTCCTCCGCCGCCACGGCCAGGGCCTGCGGATCGTCGCCCCCGGTCAGGGAGGAGATGTCGGCCCCCGCGCAGAAGGTCTCGCCGGCCCCCGTCAGGACCAGCACCCGTACGGCGGGATCCGCCGCGTGCCCGGCCAGCAGCTCCGGCAGCCCGCGCCACATGGCGGCGGTCATGGCGTTGCGCTTGGCGGGGTGCGAGATCACCACGGTGGCGACCCCGTCGGAGACGGAGGAGAGCAGGGCGGCGTCCATGCGCCGGATGCTATCCCGGTCGGTCAAACCTATGATCAAGGGGTCCGGGGGTCCGTCGGGGGCAGCTGAAAGGTGGCGTCCATGGGCGCAGACCGTGCCGAGCGTGCGGGCCGTACGGGTCCACAGGACAGGAAGGACGACAAGAAGAAGGTCAGCCGCAGTTTCGCCCTGATGGCCCTGCTCGGGGCGCTCCTGGTGGTGGCCGGTCTGGTGGGGCTCGTCTACACCGGCGTCGCCACCCTGACCACGATGTTCCTCTTCGGCTGGCTCCTGCTGTTCGGCGGCGTGGTGGGCCTCCTGCAGGCCATCCAGTCGCGCAAGAGCAACTACTTCTGGCTCGCCGTCATCGTCGCCGCGATCAACATCGCGGCCGGTTTCGTGATCCTGCGCCGCCCGGAGGCGAGCGCGGAGGCGCTCACCATGTTCGCCGCGCTGCTGTTCCTCACCGGCGGGGTGTTCCGGCTGGCCGGCGCCGTGGTGGTGCGCGGCGCGCACCTCGGCCTGACCCTGGTCCAGGGCGCCTTCGGCATCCTGCTGGGCCTGCTGATCCTGGCCAACTGGCCCGGCAGCAGCCTGTACGTGATCGGAGCGTTCTTCTCCCTCGCGCTGCTGTTCGACGGCCTGAGCCTGATCGCGGTGGGCATGGGAGCCCGGCGCATCCTGGGCTTGGTCAGGGACGACGAGGTTCCGGTGACCCCGGCGGGGGCGGGCACGGTGGCGCCCGGGGCGTACGAGACGGCCGAGAAGCGGCCGCCAGAAGATCAGGAACGGTCGAACAACTGACTCTGTCATACGCCAGCGGTCAGAAAGTGTGCGAATGCTGCTGACTTCTGGTCAGTGGTCCGGCCCGGTGCGGCCCGGTCCCCACTCTTTACGTGTGCAGACGATCGAGCGTGAAGACGGGGGCCGGGAAATGGATGTGAGCGGGAGCGTCCCGCCAGTCAAGGGGGACGAGCCGGAGGTCGCGGCCGCCCCCCTCGCGTACGAAGGGGTGTGGCGATTCACGGCGCCCGCGGTAGAAGAATCCGTTCCGCAGGCCCGCCGTGCGGTCCGTGACCTGCTCGGCCGCCAGGAGGTGCCGGCCGACCGGGACCTGGTCTACTCCCTGCTGCTGATCGTCTCCGAACTGGTGACGAACTCGGTCCGGCACGCGGCCGTGCTCTCGCCGGAGGTGGCGGTGGAGGTGGCCATCGGCCGGGAGTGGGTACGGGTGGCCGTCGAGGACAACCACCCGTACCGCCCCAAGGCGCTGGAGGCCGACTTCGGCCAGACCGGCGGCCGGGGCCTGCTCCTCGTCCGGGAGATCACGCTGGAGGCCGGCGGGGTCTGCGACGTGGAGCACACCTCCACGGGCGGCAAGGTGATCTGGGCGGCGCTGCCGCTCACCACGGCCCTCGCGTCACCCGCGGCCACCCCGGCCTCGGCGCTCTGACCGCGCGGGGCCGTCACCGGCGGCCGGCCGCCACAAGGGCGGGGCCGGACCGGGCCGGGGCTACCAGCCCGCCGCGTCGCCCGTCAGTTCGCGGATCGCCGGCCGGGCCGCGTCCAGCACGGTCATGAACCAGGCCGAGAACGGGACCTCGGCGTGCCGCTTCGCGAGTTCCTCCGCGGTCACGAAGGCGGTGTCCGCGATCTCCTCCGGATCCGGCCGCACCGACCGCTGCGCGAGTCCCACGAACAGGTGGTTGTACTCCTGCTCCACCAGCCCCGACGCCGGGTCCGGGTGGTTGTAGCGGACCGTTCCCGCCTCCGCGAGCAGCGAGGGCGACAGCCCCAGCTCCTCGTGGGTCCGCCGGGCCGCCGCCGCGAACGGCGACTCCCCGGGGTAGGGGTGACCGCAGCACGTGTTCGACCAGACACCGGGGGAGTGGTACTTCCCGAGGGCGCGCTGCTGGAGCAGCATCCGGCCCTGCTCGTCGAAGAGGAACACCGAGAACGCCCGGTGCAGCTGACCGGGGGCCTGGTGGGCGGAGAGCTTCTCCGCCGTACCGATGGTGTTGCCGGACTCGTCGACCAGTTCGAGCATGATCGGTTCTTGAGCGCCGGTGCCGGTGGTCGCGCTGTTCGCGGCGGTGGCTGGTGTGGTCGGCATACCCATCCTTCGCTTCGGACTTCGGCTTTCAGTCTGCCGTACAAATGGGGATTGCCCCCACTTCGGTGATCTGCGCATGTCCGCCCCCCGCCGCGTGATATGCGGCGGGGGGCGGAGCGTGCGGGCCGCTCGGTTCACCCGGCCGAGGGCCGGGACCGGCATCAAACCCCGAAGGGCGCCGGGTACTTGATCGTGCCCGTGGGAACCGGCACCGAATCGTCGAGCACCAGCGCCATCATGGCCTCGTCGGGCACCTCGAAGGGCGCCCGGATCCCGAACCGCGAGGCCGGTACGAACCCGAAGCGGGCGTAGTACCCGGGGTGCCCGAGGACGAGCACGAGGCCCTCCCCGCGCTCCGCGGCCGCCGCGAGCAGCCCCCGTACGACCGCGCTGCCGGCGCCCGAGCGCTGGAGCGCGGGAGCCGCGGCCACCGGGGCGAGCGCGAGGGCCGGCGCCCCGTCGACCGTGCACCGGGTCAGCAGGGCGTGCGCCGCGACCGACCCGTCCGGGCCCTCGGCCACGTAGGAGAGGCCGGGCACCCAGGAGCCGTCCGCGCGCAGCGCGTCCACGAGGTCCGCCTCGGCCGGGGTGCCGAAGGCGGCCGCGTGCACCGCGTGCACGGCGGCCGCGTCCCCGTCCGCCTCGGGGCGGACGGGCCGGCGGCCGCCGTCCCCGGCCGTCACCGGCCGCAGGACGTAGGCGGTGTACCCGTACTCGTGCCCGTACCGCTCCCGTACGGCGATCTCCTCGCGTACGAAGCCCAGCGCGGCCGCGGCCTCGGGGCCGGCGGGCTCCGGCGCCGCGGCGGCCCGCTCGCCGAGCGGACCGTAGTAGGCGGCCCAGTCGGAGTCGGGCTGCCGGTGGACGCCGAGCACCCGGTAGCCGGCGGCCTGGATCGCGGCGAGGTTACGGGCGGTGGAGCGCAGCGCGTAGTGCGGGTCCCAGAAGGCGCGGACCCCGGCGGAGGGCTCGTCGGCGGTCCATTCGCACTCGCTCAGCACCAGGGTGCCGCCGGGGGCGAGCAGCCGCTTCCACCGCGCGAGCGCGGTGGCGAAGCCGATGGTGTAGGCGGAACCCTCGGCCCAGACGAGGTCGAAGGAACCGTCCGGATGCTCGGAGAGATCACCGATGTCCGCCCTGACGGTGTGGATGCGGCCCGCGAGCCCGCGGGCGGCGGCGGCCGTCCGGAGCTCGTCGAGGAAGCCGTCCTGGAGGTCGACGGCGGTGACGTCGGCCCCGTGGCCGCCCGCCTCGGCAGCGAGCAGCAGGGCGCTGGGGCCGGGACCGCAGCCCAGGTCCAGGGCGCGCGGCCGCTCGGGCAGCGGTCCGCACAGGGACAGCAGGTGGCGGGTGGTGGCCTCGGAACCGGGGGACTGCCGGGGCAGGCCGCGGTGCAGCTCCAGGAACGCCTCGAAGAAGAGGTCGCTCTGCGTGCTGAAGTCGGTGGTGTGCGCGTTGCTGGTGTGGGAGTTGCTGGTGTTACCGGTGTGGTCGGTCAACGTGAACCCTTGAACGGGGGCTCCGGCCGACGCGGGTGATCGGTGCGATCAGGCCCGGCCGGACGCCCGGAAGGAGAGGGGGACGTACCGGAGTGCGCTGCGCTGGGCGGCGACGCCTGCGACGGTCATCAACCCCACCTCTTTCTTTCTTTCGTCACGTCTTGTGAGACATTCGGGCGATTGCGACGCTCTTGCGGAACTCGTACGCGTCTGCGACCACACTAACAGCCGTGGTACCCGGGGCGGTTTGTGATCGCTCCCACCGATCGTCAATGATGATCGGCACAGGACCGACAGGCCCATGATTTTCGGCTTATCGGAGCGTAAACAGGCGGTGAACCCCTGCTTCCGTTCATCCGATAGCCTCTGCCGACGTGCCGCCGGCCCATCCCGGCGCTCGTTACCCGTGTGCGTGCAAGGAGTGAGTTCGTCTGCCGACCGTCATCCTTACCGGCCTGCCGGTGCCCGGATCAGCGCTCGCCGACGAGCTGCGCTCCCTCGGCTTCGAGGTCCACCCCGCGGCCACCCCGTCGGACACCGCCGCCGCGCTGGCGCGGGTCCCCGCCGAGCAGCGGGTGGCCGTCGTGGACGGGGAGTTCGTCGGGCACGTGCACGCCCTGCGGCTCGCGCTGACCGACCCGCGGTTCGACGCCTGCGCCGTCACCGGGGCCCTGGCCGTGCAGCCCGGAGCCCGCGCGGCCCTGGACCGGGCCGCCGCGCTCGACGCGTCCGCCCCCACGGGCCACGGCCCCTGCCCCGACCGGCTCGCCGCCGCCGTCGAGGCCGCCGGCACCCCCGTGCACCGCCCCGAGCTGGGCACCCTCGTCGCCGCCGTGCCCGCCACCACGGCCGAGCGCGCCGAGGCCGCCGCCGCCGTCGCGGCCGTCGACGACGAGGCCGTCCGGCTGCGCACCGCCGTGAAGTCCCGCGACGGGTTCTTCACCACCTTCTTCATCAGCCCGTACTCGCGCTACATCGCCCGCTGGTGCGCGCGCCGCGGACTGACCCCCAACCAGGTCACCACCGCCTCGCTGATCACCGCGCTGATCGCGGCCGGCTGCGCCGCCACCGGCGACCGCTGGGGCTACGTGGCCTCCGGCGTACTGCTGCTGCTCTCCTTCGTCCTGGACTGCACGGACGGCCAGCTCGCCCGCTACTCGCTCCAGTACTCGACGATGGGCGCCTGGCTCGACGCCACCTTCGACCGCGCCAAGGAGTACTCCTTCTACGCGGGCCTCGCGCTCGGCGCGGCCCGCAACGGCGACGACGTCTGGGCCCTGGCCCTCGGCGCCATGATCCTGATGACCTGCCGGCACGTCGTGGACTTCGCCTTCAACGAGGCCAACCACGACGCCACGGCGAACACGAGTCCCACCGCGGCCCTCTCCGACAAGCTGGACGGCGTCGGCTGGACGGTCTGGGTCCGGCGCATGATCATCCTGCCGATCGGTGAGCGCTGGGCCATGATCGCGGTCCTCATCGCCTTCACCACCCCGCGGATCGTCTTCTACGCCCTGCTCGTGGGCTGCGCCTTCGGCGCGCTCTACACCACGGCCGGCCGGGTCCTGCGCTCGCTGACCCGCAAGGCGAAGCGGACCGACCGGGCCGCCCAGGCCCTGGCGGACCTCGCCGACTCGGGCCCGGTCGCCGAGCTCGCGGGCCGCGCGGTGGGCCGCGGGATTCCCGGCGCGGGGATCGCCGCGGCCGTCATCGGCTCGGGCGCGCTGCTGTGGGCCGCCTGGGCCCACGGGTTCGGCAGCCGCCAGGTGATCGTCGCCGCCGCCTTCTACGCGGTACTCGCGGGCCTGGCCGTCGCCCGGCCCCTCAAGGGAGCCCTCGACTGGCTCGTGCCGCCCGTCTTCCGGGCCGCCGAGTCCACCACCGTCCTGATCCTCGCCGCCAAGGCGGACGTCCCCGGAGCCCTTCCGGCGGCATTCGGACTGGTCGCGGCGGTCGCCTACCATCACTACGACACGGTCTACCGCATCCGCGGTGGCACCGGCGCGCCCCCGCACTGGCTGGTGCGGACGATCGGCGGGCACGAAGGCCGGATCCTGTTGATCACGGTCCTGGCCTCCGTCCTGGCATCGCGCGCCGCAGACTTCCCCGTCGCGCTCACGGCCCTCGCCGTGTTCGTGGCACTCGTGGTGCTCGTGGAGAGCATCCGCTTCTGGGTTTCCTCCGGGGCACCCGCCGTACATGACGAAGGAGAACCAGCATGATCGGCCTCGTCCTCGCTGCCGGAGCCGGACGCCGCCTGCGTCCCTACACCGACACCCTGCCCAAGGCCCTCGTGCCCGTCGGACCCGAAGGGGCCGAGGAGAGCATCACGGTCCTCGACCTGACGCTCGGCAACTTCGCCGAGGTCGGCCTGACCGAGGTCGCCATCGTCGTCGGCTACCGCAAGGAAGCCGTGTACGAGCGCCGGGAGGCCCTGGAGGCCAAGTACGGCGTCAAGATCACGCTGATCGACAACGACAAGGCCGAGGAGTGGAACAACGCCTACTCCCTGTGGTGCGCCCGTGACGTCCTGGGGCAGGGTGTGATCCTCGCCAACGGCGACACCGTCCACCCCGTCTCCGTCGAGAAGACCCTGCTCGCCGCCCGCGGCAAGGGGCAGAAGATCATCCTCGCCCTCGACACGGTCAAGCACCTGGCCGACGAGGAGATGAAGGTCATCACCGACGGTGAGAAGGGCGTCCAGCGGATCACCAAGCTGATGGACCCGGCCACCGCGACCGGCGAGTACATCGGTGTCACCCTCATCGAGCCGGAGGCCGCCGAGGCGCTGGCCGAGGCCCTGAAGACCACCTTCGAGCGCGACCCCGACCTCTACTACGAGGACGGCTACCAGCAGCTCGTCAACGACGGTTTCACCATCGACGTGGCCCCCATCGGTGACGTCAAGTGGGTCGAGATCGACAACCACGACGACCTCGCCAAGGGCCGGACGATCGCATGCCAGTACTGACGAGGCTCATCCCCTCGCCCCTCGTCGTCGACATCAGCCGGGGCGCGATGGACGACCTGGCCGGCCTCCTGGCCGACCAGCGGATCTCATCGTCCGGCAAGCTCGCGATCGCCATCAGCGGCGGCTCCGGCGCGGTGCTGCGCGCCAAGCTGGAGCCCGTGCTGCCGCACGCCGACTGGTACCCCGTCATCGACGGGACCATCGACTCCGCGGTCAAGCTCGCCGACGACATAAAGGGAAACCGCTACGACGCCGTGGTGGGCCTGGGCGGCGGCAAGATCCTCGACGTGGCGAAGTACGCCGCGGCGCGGGTCGGCCTGCCCATGGTGGCCGTCGCCACCAACCTGGCGCACGACGGCATCTGCTCGCCGGTCGCCACCCTGGACAACGACAACGGCCGGGGCTCCTACGGGGTCCCGACGCCGATCGCCATGGTGATCGACCTCGACGTGATCCGCGAGGCCCCGGTGCGGTTCGTCCGCTCCGGCATCGGCGACTGCCTCTCCAACATCTCGGCGATCGCCGACTGGGAGCTCTCGCACAAGATCACGGGCGAGCCGGTGGACGGTCTGGCCGCGGCCATGGCCCGTACCGCCGGAGAGTCCGTCCTGCGCCACCCCGGCGGCTGCGGCGACGACGAGTTCCTCACGGTCCTCTCCGAGGCGCTGGTCCTCACCGGCATCGCCATGTCGATCAGCGGGGACACCCGCCCCGCGTCCGGCGCCTGCCACGAGATCAGCCACGCCTTCGACCTGCTCTACCCGGGACGCTCCGCGCTCCACGGCGAGCAGGTCGGCATCGGCGCCGCCTTCGCCATGCACCTGCGGGGGGCCAAGGAGCAGTCCGGGCTCTTCGTCCAAGTGCTGCGCGGCCACGGCCTACCCGTGCTGCCCGAGGAGATCGGGTTCAGCGTGGACGAGTTCGTCGCGGCAGTGGAGTACGCCCCCCAGACCCGTCCGGGACGGTTCACGATCCTGGAGCACCTCAACCTGTCCGCCGCCGAGATCAGGGACGCTTACGCCGACTATGCCAAGACCATCCGTAGCTGAACTCCGGCCCGTCGTTCACCCGGCGGGCGTCAAGGACCGGGTCAGCGGCGAGCACTGGGGCGGGCGCCTCTACATGCGCGAGATCTCCCTGCGCATCACCCGCTACCTGGTCACCACCAAGGTCACGCCGAACCAGCTGACCTACGTGATGACCCTCGCCGGAGTCCTCGCCGCCCCGGCCCTGCTGGTGCCGGGCGTCTGGGGCGCCGTCCTCGGCGTGGTCGCGGTGCAGATGTACCTGCTGCTCGACTGCGTCGACGGCGAGGTCGCCCGCTGGAAGAAGCAGTTCTCGCTGTCCGGGGTCTACCTGGACCGGGTCGGCGCCTACCTGTGCGACGCGGCGGTGCTGGTCGGCTTCGGCCTGCGCGCCTGCGACCTGTGGGGCACCGGGCGCATCGACTGGCTGTGGGCCTTCCTGGGCACCCTCGCGGCGCTCGGCGCGATCCTGATCAAGGCCGAGACCGACCTGGTCGGCGTCGCCCGCCACCAGGCCGGCAAGCCCGTGGTCCAGGACGCAGCGGCCACGCCGCGCTCGTCCGGCATGGCGTTCGCCCGCCGGGCCGCCGCCGCGCTCAAGTTCCACCGGCTGGTCCTCGGCATCGAGGCCTCGCTGCTCATCCTGGTGCTGGCCGTCCTGGACCAGGTCCGCGGCGACCTGTACTTCTCCCGCCTCGGCGTCGCGGTGCTCGCCGGCATCGCCATGCTCCAGACGGTGCTGCACCTGGTGTCGGTCCTGGCCTCCAGCAGGCTCAAGTGACGGCGCCGCTGCGGCTGGGCGCCGTCATCATCACGATGGGCAACCGCCCGGACGAGCTCAAGGCGCTCCTCGACTCGGTGGCCCGGCAGGACGGGGCCCCGGTCGAGGTGGTCGTCGTGGGCCAGGGAGTCCAGCTCCCCGGCCTCGCGGACCCGGCCGCGGGCGTGCGCACCGTCGAGCTGCCCGAGAACCTGGGCATCCCCGGCGGGCGCAACGTCGGCATCGAGGCCTTCCGCACCGCGGGAGCCAGTGGCTTCGGCGTTGACGTCCTGCTCTTCCTGGACGACGACGGACTGCTGGAGCGCACCGACACCGCCGAGCTGTGCCGGCAGGCCTTCACCGAGGACCCCGAGCTGGGCATCGTCAGCTTCCGGATCGCCGATCCGCAGAGCGGCGAGACGCAGCGCCGGCACGTCCCGCGGCTGCGGGCCTCCGACCCGATGCGCTCCTCGCGCGTCACCACCTTCCTGGGCGGCGCGAACGCGGTCCGCACGAAGGTGTTCGAACAGGTCGGGGACCTCCCGGGGCAGTTCTTCTACGCGCACGAGGAGACCGATCTGGCCTGGCGGGCGCTCGACGCCGGGTGGCTGATCGACTACCGCGCGGACATGGTGCTTCTGCACCCCGCCACGGCCCCCTCCCGGCACGCGGTCTACCACCGTATGGTGGCCCGTAACCGGGTGTGGCTCGCCCGCCGCAACCTGCCCGCCCCGCTGGTCCCGGTCTACGTGGGCGTCTGGCTCCTGCTGACGCTCCTGCGGGGGCCCTCGGGGCCCGCGCTCAAGGCCTGGTTCGGCGGCTTCAAGGAGGGCTGGACCACCTCCTGCGGTCCCCGGCGCCCCATGAAATGGCGTACGGTCTGGCGGCTGACCCGGCTGGGCCGACCGCCTGTCATCTGACACGTCCGGGTCTGAGACCATGGCGCGATCACGAACCGATCGACTCAGGCCCGATGCCACCTTCTGCCGCATCATGAAGACGGAAAGTTTCATCTTGTGAGTGACACAACCCAGGACGGAACCCTTGCCACGAGCAGGCGGCCGTCCGAAGACGCCGGGCTGAGCTCCGCGGAGCTCGCCCGGAAGTACGGCCTGTCCGTCAGCGGACGCCGACCGAGCCTGGTCGAGTACGTGCGCCAGCTCTGGGAGCGCCGCCACTTCATCCTCGCCTTCTCGCGGGCCAAGCTCGTGGCGCAGTACAGCCAGGCGAAGCTCGGCCAGATCTGGCAGGTGGCGACCCCCCTGCTGAACGCGCTGGTCTACTACCTGATCTTCGGGCTGATCCTGGACGCCGGCCGGGGCATCCACAAGCACGACTACATCCCCTTCCTGGTCATCGGCGTCTTCGTCTTCACCTTCACCCAGTCGTCGCTCATGGCGGGTGTCAGAGCGATCCCGGGCAACATCGGCCTGGTCCGCGCCCTGCACTTCCCGCGCGCCTCGCTGCCGATCTCCTTCTCGCTGCAGCAGCTCCAGCAGCTGCTGTTCTCGATGATCGTCGTGTTCGTGGTCGCGATCGCGTTCGGGAACTACCCGTCGCCCTCGTGGCTGCTCGTGGTCCCGGCGCTGGTCCTGCAGTTCGCCTTCAACACCGGCCTCGCCCTGGTCTTCGCCCGCATGGGGTCCAAGACCCCCGACCTCGCGCAGCTGATGCCGTTCGTCACGCGCACGTGGATGTACGCCTCCGGCGTCATGTTCTCGATCACCACGCAGCTCGAGGGCAAGCCCCAGTGGATCGCGGACGTCCTGCAGTGGAACCCCGCCGCGATCTACATGGACCTGATCCGCTTCGCGCTCATCGACGGGTACGGCCGGGAGAACCTGCCGCCGCACGTCTGGGCCTTCGCGGTCGGCTGGGCCCTGCTGCTCGGCATCGGCGGATTCGTGTATTTCTGGAAGGCTGAGGAGCGTTACGGCCGTGGCTGAGAACACCCAGGGGCACGTCCCCACCGTCATCGCCGACGAGGTCCACATCGTCTACCGCGTCAACACCGGCAGCGCCGGCAAGGGCAGCGCCACGGCGGCGCTCAGCAAGATAGTCCGCCGGCGGCGCGGCGACGCACCGGGCGTGCGCCGGGTCCACGCCGTGCGCGGGGTCTCCTTCACGGCGTACCGCGGCGAGGCCATCGGCGTCATCGGCTCCAACGGCTCCGGCAAGTCCACCCTGCTGCGCGCCATCGCGGGTCTGCTGCCCTGCGAGTCGGGCAAGGTCTACACCGACGGCCAGCCCTCGCTGCTGGGCGTCAACGCGGCGCTGATGAACGACCTCACCGGCGAGCGCAACGTGGTCCTCGGCGGTCTCGCGATGGGCATGACCCGCGCGCAGATCCGCGAGCGCTACCAGGACATCGTCGACTTCTCGGGCATCAACGAGAAGGGGGACTTCATCACCCTGCCGATGCGCACCTACTCCTCCGGCATGGCAGCCCGCCTGCGTTTCTCCATCGCCGCGTCGAAGGACCACGACGTCCTGATGATCGACGAGGCGCTGGCGACCGGTGACCGGAAGTTCCAGGTGCGTTCCGAGGAGCGCATCCGGGAACTGCGCAAGACCGCCGGAACCGTTTTCCTCGTGAGTCACAACAACAAGTCCATCCGCGACACCTGCGACCGGGTGCTGTGGCTGGAGCGGGGCGAACTCCTGATGGACGGCCCCACCGAGGAAGTCGTCGCGGCGTACGAGAAGGCGACCAGCTGACGGTTTTCCACCGACGGCCCCCACCGCGTCCGGCGGCGGGGGCCGTCGCATGCCGTACGGGGGCCGGGCGCGCGGGGCGCCCCCTTTTCACGCGAGTGGCGTGCGGGGGACATTGTGCGGTGGAGCGAATACCCGTCGAGGCCCGGCGCCGTTGTACAGCGTAAGCTGGGCCAGGCCTCAATCGTGGGCAAGAAGGGGCGATTCCCCCCATAGGTGAATAGCCCGGTACGCCCCGGAAAACTGCGGCGGCGTGTCCGAAATGGGATGTTTTGGTTTGGCAGTGTAGAACGGGAGATGTGACGGCAATGGCTACGGGAATTCTCCGGCCCCCAGGCACGACGGCCGTCCCCGCCGCGGGCGGCGGGCGGTGACCCCGGGGCACGGCACCGGTACCCGGCCGCACGAGCCGTCCGACGCCTCCGGCTCCCTCCCCGCCCGCCCCGGCGCCGCCACCCTCCGCAAGGCGGGCTCCGAGAACTTCCCCGTCGCCCCCGCCTTCCTGCCCCGCGCCTGGCGCGAGGGCCTGATGGCGGTCTACGGGTACGCCCGCCTGGTCGACGACATCGGCGACGGCGACCTCGCCCCGGGCGGCCACGACGCCGTGCTGCTCGGGCTCGATCCTGCTGCCACGGACGACCGGCCCGCCATGCTCGACGCCCTCGAAGCCGACCTGCGGCGCGTCTTCGGCGGCACCGACGGGCCCCCGCGGCACCCCCTCATGCTGGCCCTGCAGCCCGTCGTACGGGCCCACGGGCTCACCCCCGAATCGTTTCTGGGGCTCATCGAAGCCAACCGCCAGGACCAGCGGGTCGCCCGCTACGCGACGTACGGCGACCTCGCCGGCTACTGCGAGCTCTCCGCCAACCCGGTGGGGCGGCTCGTGCTGGACCTCACCGGCACCAGCACCCCCGAGCGGATCCGCCGCTCCGACGCCGTCTGCACCGCCCTGCAGATCGCCGAACACCTCCAGGACGTCGCCGAAGACCTCGCCCGGAACCGGATCTACCTCCCGGGCGAGGACATGCGCCGCTTCCACGTGACCGAGACCGACCTGAAGGCCCCGACCGCGGGTGCGTCCGTACGCGCCCTCGTCGCCTTCGAAACCGAACGGGCGCGGGAGCTCCTCGACGAAGGCACGCCGCTCGTGGGCAGCGTCCACGGAAGGCTCCGGCTGCTGCTCGCGGGCTTCGTGGGAGGGGGACGCGCCGCCCTGCGAGCCGTCACCGCCGCCGGCTTCGACGTCCTGCCCGGCCCGCCCAAGGCCACCAAGAGCGTCCTGCTCCGCGAGGTGGCCGCCGTCCTGCGCTCAGCGCCGAGAAAGGGGTGAGCCCGACCGTGGAGGGCCCCACACACGCGTCCGCACCCGGCGCGCCGTCCGTACCGACAGCGATGTCCGCACCGATTTCGGCCGCCTACAGCTACTGCGAGGCCGTGACCGGCTCGCAGGCGCGCAACTTCGCCTACGGCATCCGCCTGCTGCCCGCCGACAAGCGGCAGGCGATGTCCGCGCTGTACGCCTTCTCCCGGAGGGTCGACGACATCGGCGACGGCACGCTGCCGCACGAGGTCAAACTGGCCCGGCTGGAGGAGACCCGCACCCTCCTCGGCCGGATCCGCGCCGAGGAGATCGACGAGGACGACACCGACCCGGTCGCCGTCGCCCTCGCGCACGCCTCGCGCCGGTTCCCGATCCCGCTCGAAGGGCTCGACGAACTCATCGACGGCGTCCTCATGGACGTCCGCGGTCAGACCTACGAGACCTGGGACGACCTCAAGGTCTACTGCCGCTGCGTGGCCGGAGCCATCGGCCGGCTCTCGCTCGGCGTGTTCGGCACCGCCCACTCCGGCGGGCTCGCCGGCTCCGGCGCGCACGACGCGGCACGGGCCGGCGAGTACGCCGACACCCTCGGTCTCGCCCTGCAACTCACCAACATCCTCAGGGACGTTCGCGAGGACGCCGGCAACGGGCGGACCTACCTGCCCGCAGAGGACCTCGCCAAGTTCGGCTGCTCCGACGGGTTCAACAGCGAGCGGATGCCCCGCGACGCCGACTTCGCCGGGCTCGTCCACCACGAAGTACGGCGCGCCCGCGCCCTGTTCGTGGAGGGCTACCGGCTGCTGCCCCTGCTCGACCGGCGCAGCGGCGCCTGCGTCGCGGCCATGGCCGGCATCTACCGGCGCCTGCTCGACCGCATCGAGCGCGAACCGCAGGCGGTGCTCCGCGGCCGGGTCTCGCTGCCGCCGCACGAGAAGGCGTACGTGGCGGTCCGCGGCCTCTCCGGCCTGGACGCGCGGACCATCGCCCGCCAGAGCACCAGGAGGCGGCTCTGATGACGGCGGGCCTGCGAGCCACGGCCGCGGGGCCGGCGGGAGCAACCCCGCGGCGCCCGGCGGCGTCCGTGGGAGTGACGGCGGAGGAGGACGCATGACCGAGAACCGGGCCGTGGTCGTCGGCGGCGGGCTCGCCGGTGTCACCGCGGCGCTGGAACTCGCCGACGCCGGCCTGCGGGTGACCCTGCTGGAGGGCCGGCCCCGCCTCGGCGGCCTGGCGTTCTCCTTCAAGCGCGGGGAACTGACCGTCGACAACGGCCAGCACGTCTACCTGCGCTGCTGCACCGCCTACCGGTGGTTCCTCGACCGCGTCGACGGCGCGGACCTGGCGCCGCTGCAGGACCGCCTCGACGTACCCGTCCTCGACGTCGCCCACCCCGGCGGCCCCCGGCTCGGCCGGCTGCGCCGCAGCGCCCTGCCCGTACCGCTGCACCTGGCCGGCTCCCTGGCCCGCTACCCGCACCTCTCGCTCGCCGAGCGGGCGTCCGTCGGGCGCGCGGCCCTCGCGCTGCGCCGCCTCGACCCCGCCGACCCGGCGCTCGACGGCGTGGACTTCGCGACCTGGCTCGGCCGGTACGGCCAGTCCCCGCGCACCATCGAGGCGCTGTGGGACCTCGTCGGCATCGCCACGCTCAACGCCACCGCCGGGCAGTCCTCGCTGGGACTGGCCGCGATGGTCTTCAAGACCGGCCTGCTCTCCGAGAACGGCGCGGCCGACATCGGCTGGGCGCGGGTACCGCTCGGAGACCTGCACGACACCCTCGCCCGCAAGGCCCTGGACGCCGCCGGGGTCCGCACCGAACTGCGCACCCGCGTCACGGACATCTCCCGTACCCCGGAGGGCGGTTGGCGGGTGGCCACCGAGGGCGACTCCTTCGACGCCGGCACCGTCGTCCTCGCCGTACCGCAGCGCGAGGCGCACGGGCTGCTGCCCGCCGGAGCGCTCGCCGACCCCGACAAACTGCTCGACATCGGCACCGCGCCGATCCTCAACGTGCACGTCGTGTACGACCGCAAGGTCCTGCGGCAGCCCTTCTTCGCGGCCCTCGGCTCCCCGGTCCAGTGGGTCTTCGACCGCACCGACTCCTCGGGGCTCCCCGACGGCGGCCAGTACCTGGCGCTGTCCCAGTCGGTCGCCCACGAGGACATCGACGAGCCCGTCTCGGTCCTGCGCGCCAAGTACCTGCCCGAGCTGGAACGGCTGCTGCCCGCCGCGCGCGGAGCCAAGGTGCGCGACTTCTTCGTCACCCGGGAACGCACCGCGACCTTCGCCCCGACCCCCGGCGTCGGACGGCTCCGGCCCGGAACCCGGACCGACACGCCGGGGCTGTTCCTCGCCGGTGCGTGGACCGCGACGGGTTGGCCCGCGACCATGGAGAGCGCCGTCCGCAGCGGACTGAACGCGGCCCACGCCGCGCTCGTCCCGCTGGGCCGCCACCGCGAACACCCCTTGCAGGAGGCGGTATGACCACCACCGGCACCGTCGGAGCCACGGGTACCGGCACGGCCGGCACCACCGGCACCGGCACGACCAGCACCGCAGCACCACGCACCGCAGTACGTACAGGAACCAGAGGAGAGCCAGTGAACCCGGGGAATCCGGCCGTCGAGAACACGGACGCCAGTGCGGGCCCGGCCGGCGGGGAGAAGGCGGACACGCTCGCCCTCCTCGAACGAGGCCGTACGCTCTCGACGCCCGTGCTCCGCGCCGCCGTGGACCGGCTCGCCGCGCCCATGGACACCGTCGCCGCCTACCACTTCGGCTGGATCGACGCCCAGGGCAACCCGGCGGACGGCGACGGCGGCAAGGCCGTCCGCCCCGCCCTCGCCCTGCTCTCGGCGGAAGCCGCCGGCGCCGCAGCCGAGGTCGGCATCCCCGGCGCCGTCGCGGTCGAACTCGTCCACAACTTCTCGCTGCTGCACGACGACCTGATGGACGGCGACGAGCAGCGCCGCCACCGCGACACGGTGTGGAAGGTCCACGGACCCGCCCTCGCCATCCTGGTCGGCGACGCCCTGTTCGCCCTGGCCAACGAGGTGCTCCTCGAACTCGGCACGGTCGAGGCCGGCCGCGCGGCCCGCCGCCTGACCACCGCGAGCCGCAAGCTCATCGACGGCCAGGCCCAGGACATCTCCTACGAGCACCGCGAGAGCGTCAGCGTCGAGGAATGCCTGGAGATGGAGGGCAACAAGACCGGCGCCCTGCTCGCCTGCGCGGTCTCCATCGGCGCCGTGCTCGGCGGCGCGGACGACCGTACGGCCGACAAGCTGGAGGAGTACGGCTACCACCTCGGCCTCGCCTTCCAGGCCGTCGACGACCTCCTCGGCATCTGGGGAGACCCGGAGTCCACCGGCAAGCAGACCTGGAGCGACCTGCGCCAGCGCAAGAAGTCGCTGCCCGTCGTCGCGGCCCTCGCCGCCGGGGGACCGGCCAGTGAGGAACTGACCGAACTGCTCGCCGCCGACGCCAAGAGCAACGACTTCGAGAACTTCTCCGAGGAGGAGTTCGCGGCCCGCGCCGCGCTCATCGAGGCCGCCGGCGGCCGCCGGTGGACCGCCGACGAGGCGCGCCGCCAGTACGAGATCGCCATCAAGGCCCTCGACGACGTGGACATGGACCAGCGCGTGCGCGACCAGCTCGTCGCGCTCGCCGACTTCGTCGTCGTGCGCAAGAGGTGATCGCCACCCGCACGCGCATATGAATCGCGAGTCGCCGGACGGTACCGCTTGTCGGTAGTACCGTCCGACGGCGCCCCCCAGCACAGCGGATGACAGCAGAGGACACTGCACGCAAAGGGGAAGCCATGACTGCGACGACCAACGGCGGCGCCCATGCCTGCGGCGCCGACCCGAACGAGCCCCGCCCCGGGCCCGGCGCCGGACCGCCGGGCCCGGCAACGGTCCCGGGCGCCGGCCCGGACCCCGGGCCCGCCGGGCCGCACGGGGTCCGCGAGGCCACCGAGCGGGCGGTACGGGACCTGCTCGGCCGGCAGGACGAGGCCGGCTGGTGGAAGGGCGACCTGGAGACCAACGTCACCATGGACGCCGAGGACCTGCTGCTGCGCCAGTTCCTCGGGATCCGGGACGAGGCCACCACCCGGGGCGCGGCCCTGTTCATCCGCGGGGAGCAGCGGGACGACGGCACCTGGGCCACCTTCCACGGCGGACCCAGCGACCTCTCCGCCACCATCGAGGCCTACGTTGCCCTGCGCCTCGCCGGAGACGCGCCCGACGCCCCGCACATGGCCCGCGCCTCGGCGTGGATCCGGGCCCACGGGGGAGTGGCGGGAGCCCGCGTCTTCACCCGCATCTGGCTGGCGCTGTTCGGCTGGTGGAGCTGGGACCACCTGCCCGAACTCCCGCCCGAACTTCTGTTCCTGCCGTCCTGGGTGCCGCTGAACATCTACGACTTCGGCTGCTGGGCCCGGCAGACCATCGTCCCCCTCACCGTGGTCTCCGCCCTGCGCCCGGTCCGCCCGGCCCCCTTCGCCCTGGACGAGCTGCACACCGACGCGCGGACCCCCTACCCCGTCAGGAAGCTCGCGCCGCTGGCCAGTTGGGACGGCGCTTTCCAGCGCATGGACAAGGCCCTGCACGTCTACCGCCGGTTCGCCCCGCGCCGGCTGCGCGCGGCGGCCATGGCGAGCGCCGGGCGCTGGATCGTGGAACGGCAGGAGAACGACGGCTGCTGGGGCGGCATCCAGCCGCCCGCCGTGTACTCGGTCATCGCCCTGCACCTGCTCGGCTACGACCTGCGGCACCCGGTGATGCGCGCCGGACTGGAGTCCCTCGACCGCTTCGCCGTCTGGCGCGCGGACGGCGCCCGCATGATCGAGGCCTGCCAGTCCCCGGTGTGGGACACCTGCCTGGCGGCCATCGCGCTGGCCGACGCGGGACTGCGCCCCGACCACCCCGCCCTGGTCAAGGCCGCCGACTGGATGCTCGGCGAGGAGATCGTGCGCCGCGGCGACTGGGCCGTGCGCAGGCCCCAACTGGAGCCGGGCGGCTGGGCGTTCGAGTTCCACAACGACAACTACCCCGATATCGACGACACCGCCGAGGTCGTCCTGGCCCTGCGCCGGGTCAAGCACCCCGACCCGGCGCGGCTGGAGGGGGCCATCGCCCGGGGCGTGTCCTGGAACCTCGGCATGCAGTCGAAGAACGGCGCCTGGGGGGCCTTCGACGCCGACAACACCAGCCCCTTCCCCAACAAGCTGCCCTTCTGCGACTTCGGCGAGGTCATCGACCCGCCCTCGGCCGACGTCACCGCCCACGTCGTGGAGATGCTCGCCGTCGAGGGCCGGGCGGGGGACGCGCGCACCCGGCGCGGCATCGCCTGGCTCCTCGCCGAACAGGACCCGAACGGCGGCTGGTTCGGCCGCTGGGGCACCAACTTCGTCTACGGCACCGGCTCGGTGGTCCCGGCGCTGACCGCCGCCGGCTACGCCCCCTCGCACCCCGCGATCCGGCGCGCCGTGGCCTGGCTGGAGTCCGTACAGAACGAGGACGGGGGATGGGGCGAGGACCAGCGCTCCTACCAGGACCCGTCCTGGGCGGGGAAGGGTGCCTCGACGGCCTCCCAGACGGCGTGGGCGCTGATGGCCCTGCTGTCGGCCGGGGAGCGCGACGCGCCGTCCGTGCGGCGGGGGATCGGCTACCTCGTCTCCACCCAGCGCGCCGACGGCACCTGGGACGAGCCGTACTTCACCGGCACGGGATTCCCCTGGGACTTCTCCATCAACTACCACCTGTACCGCCAGGTCTTCCCGCTCACCGCGCTGGGCCGCTACCTGTACGGAGAACCGTTCGGCCCGGGCGGGCGGTACGCCGATCCGGCCGCCTTCCCGCACCCGGCCCCCTCCCTGGGGGAGGCCTGATGACCGGCGGCCCCGCCGCGGCCGGCCCGCCGCCGCTGCTGATCGCCTGCGCCCTGCGCATCGAGCGGACCGCCCTGCGCAGTACCTCGTACCGCGGCGTCCGCGAGCACGGCGCGCCCGGGCGGTACGAGGTCCTGCGCACCGGGATGGGCCCGCGCGCGGCCGAGCGCGCCGTCGGCCGCAAGCTGGCCGAGCCGGAGCTGCACGGCGCCGCCGTGCTCGCCACCGGCTTCTGCGCCGGGCTGCTGCCCGGCATGAGCCCCGGCGACCTGATCGTCGCCGAGGAGACCCGGGACCCGCGCGGCACGGTCGCCTGCGCCGGTACCGCCCTGCTCGCCGAGGCACTGGCCCGGGCGCTGCCCGGCCGGGCCGTACACCTCGGTGCACTGACCGGATCCGACCACGTCGTCCGGGGCCAGGAGCGCGCACAGCTGCGCGCCGGCGGCGCCATCGGGGTCGACATGGAATCGGCCGCCACCCTCTGGGCCGCGACCCGGGGCGGGAGCCGGGGCGGCGGCGCCCCCGGAGCCCGGGACCGTCCGGTTGCGGCCGTCCGGGTGATCGTGGACGCTCCGGAGCATGAGCTCGTCCGTATTGGCACCGTTCGCGGGGGAATATCGGCCTTTCGTGTACTGCGTGCCGTACTACCCGCTTTTCATGAATGGCACCGTTCTTTGCTGCTCCCCCGGAGGTGAGCCAGATGGCCATGCCACTGCGACAGACGATCAGGGTCGGGACGTACCTGCTCGAACAGAAGCTCCGCAAGCGTGAGAAGTTCCCGCTGATCGTCGAGCTGGAACCGCTCTACGCCTGCAACCTGGCCTGCGAGGGGTGCGGGAAGATCCAGCACCCGGCCGGGGTGCTCAAGCAGCGCATGCCCGTGGCCCAGGCGGTGGGCGCCGTGCTGGAATCGGGCGCGCCCATGGTGTCCATCGCGGGCGGCGAGCCCCTGATGCACCCGCAGATCGACGAGATCGTGCGCCAGTTGGTGGCCAGGCGGAAGTACGTCTTCCTCTGCACCAACGCCATGCTGCTCCGCAAGAAGATCGAGAAGTTCACGCCCTCCCCGTACTTCGCCTTCGCCGTGCACATCGACGGACTGCGCGAGCGCCACGACGAGTCGGTCGCGAAGGAAGGCGTCTTCGACGAGGCGGTCGCGGCCATCAAGGAGGCGAAGAAGCGCGGATTCCGCGTCACGACCAACTCCACCTTCTTCAACACCGACACCCCGCAGACCATCATCGAGGTCCTCAACTACCTCAATGACGACCTCCAGGTGGACGAGATGATGATCTCGCCGGCCTACGCCTACGAAAAGGCCCCCGACCAGGAGCACTTCCTCGGCGTCGAACAGACCCGCGAACTCTTCAAGAAGGCTTTCGCCGGGGGCAACCGGCGCCGCTGGCGGCTCAACCACTCCCCGCTCTTCCTCGACTTCCTGGAAGGCAAAGCCGATTTCCCCTGCACCGCCTGGGCCATTCCGAATTACTCGCTCTTCGGCTGGCAGCGCCCCTGCTATCTGATGAGCGACGGGTACGTTCCCTCGTACCGGGAACTCATCGAGGAGACCGACTGGAGCAAGTACGGCCGAGGGAAGGACCCGCGCTGCGCGAACTGCATGGCGCACTGCGGGTACGAGCCGACGGCCGTCCTGGCCACCATGGGTTCGCTGAAGGAGTCGCTGCGGGCGGTCCGCGAGACCGTGGGGGGCGGGAGCAGGGACACGTCGGCATGACCGGCTTCGATCTCGGCGCCCTGCTCGCCGAACGGGGTGGCGAGCGGTACGAACTGCACGCCCGCCACCTCAACCACCAGCTGCCCCGCATGCTGCACACCATCGGCTTCGACAAGGTGTACGTGCGGGCCGAGGGGGCCCACTTCTGGGATGCCGAGGGCAACGACTACCTCGACATGCTGGCCGGCTTCGGGGTGATGGGCCTGGGCCGCCACCACCCGGTGGTCAGGAAGGCCCTGCACGACGTGCTGGACGCCCAGCTCGCCGACCTCACCCGCTTCGACTGCCAGCCGCTGCCCGGGCTGCTGGCCGAGAAGCTGCTCTCCCACAGTCCGCACCTGGACCGGGTCTTCTTCGGCAACAGCGGCACGGAGGCGGTGGAGACCGCCCTGAAGTTCGCCCGGTACGCCACCGGGCGGGCCAGGGTCCTCTACTGCGACCACGCCTTCCACGGGCTCACCACGGGCTCGCTCTCGGTCAACGGCGAGGCCGGCTTCCGCGAGGGCTTCGGGCCGCTGCTGCCGGACACCGTGATCCCGCTCGGGGACCTGGCCGCGCTGGAGCGGGAGCTGAAGAAGGGGGACGTGGCGGCCCTCGTCGTGGAACCCATTCAGGGCAAGGGGGTGCTCGCCGCCCCGCCCGGCTTCCTGTTCGCCGCGCAGGAGGCGCTGCACCGGCGGGGGGCGCTGCTGATCGCGGACGAGGTGCAGACCGGCCTCGGCCGGACCGGCGACTTCTACGCCTACCAGCACGAGCCCGGGGTCGAACCGGACCTGGTCTGCGTGGCCAAGGCCCTCTCCGGCGGCTACGTGCCCGTCGGCGCGACCCTGGGCAAGGACTGGATCTTCAGACGCGTCTACTCCTCCATGGACCGGGTGCTCGTCCACTCCGCCAGCTTCGGCTCCAACGCGCAGGCGATGGCGGCCGGACTCGCGGTCCTGTCCGTGATGGAGGACGAGCGGGTGGTGGCCCGTGCCCGCGCGACGGGCGACCTGCTGCGCGGGCGGCTCGCCGCGCTCGTGGACGAGTACGAACTCCTCCACGAGGTACGGGGCCGCGGGCTGATGATCGGCATCGAGTTCGGCCGGCCGTCCTCGCTGGGCCTGCGGAGCCGCTGGACCATGCTGCAGGCGGCGCGCAAGGGGCTGTTCGCGCAGATGGTCGTGGTGCCGCTGCTGCAGAAGCACCGGATCCTCACGCAGGTCTCAGGGGACCACCTGGAGGTGATCAAGCTGATCCCGCCGCTGATCGTGGACGAGGCGGACGTCGACCGGTTCGTCGGCGCCTTCCGCGCGGTCATGGACGAGGCCCACGGGGGCGGCGGCCTGATGTGGGACTTCGGCCGGACACTGGTGAAGCAGGCCGTCGCCAACCGCTGAACCGGCGGTGCGGCGGGCGACGGCCCACTGCGCGGGACGTCAGTCCAGCAGCCGGTCGCGGAGCCTGCCGAGGGTCTCGGGCGCGAGCCCGAGGCCCTCGGCGAGGTAACGCTCCACGCCGCCCCACTCCTCGTCGATGGCGTCGAAGGCCGTGGTCAGATACGCGGCGCGGGCGTCGAAGAGCGGGGCGAGCAGCTCCATCACCTCGGGCGCGCGGGCCTCGGGCGCATCGCTGCCCCGGCGGACCCGGTAGCGGTTGTGCGGGGCGTTCGACTCCAGGTAGTCCGCGACGATCGCCTCCCGCTCCACGCCCAGCGCGAGCAGGGTGACCGCGATCGACAGGCCGGCCCGGTCCTTCCCGGCCGCGCAGTGCATGAGGGCCGGGACGCTGTTCTCGGCGAGCGCGTGCACCACCCGGCTGTGCTCGGCGGTACGGGTGCGGATCATGGACCGGTACGAACGGTTCATCCGCGCCGCGGCCCTGCCCTCGCCCAGGAGCTCGCGGAGCTGCGCCAGGTCCCCGTTGCGGACCATCTTCCAGAACTCGCTGCCGTCGGCCGGATCCGACAGCGGAATGTTGACGTTGAGCACCCCGGGCAGCTCCACGTCCGGACCCTCCAGCGCGTGGTCGGCTCCGTTGCGGAAGTCGAAGACGGTGTGCAGTCCGAGCGACCCGAGGAATTCCGCGTCGCTTTCGGTGGCATGCGCCAGATGTCCGCTTCGAAACAGTCGTCCCGACTTGACCCTTCGGCCGTCCGTGGTCGGCAGTCCGCCCACGTCGCGGAAGTTGCGCACTCCGGTCAGCGCCTGCTCCTCGTGCGGACTCTGGGGTATCGGCTGGGTCACCGGGCTCCTCCGTGGGATCGTCGTTGAGGGTGTCCGAATTACGCTACTTCCGGGCAACTTGCCATAGCGAGGGGCGAGATCGGACACGCCCCCGTGAGCCAGATCATACGGTGACGTTGAGTGCCTGATCACGAATGGCGAATTGCCTTGCTGGGGCGGTTGTTGAAGATGCGGAATGGACGCAGGGTGACCGGAATTCCGGCGGCCCGTCATCTTCAAGATTCTGTTGGGGAATTCATGACTTGTTCCGCGCGGCCGGACTCGATTACGTTCGCGATCGATCCGGACGGACCGCCTAATCCTGCCGCCGACCGGAAACCGCACCCGACTATTCACGCGCGCGGCAGGAGCGGGGGAACCAGGTAGGCCGCTGTCCCGGATCTCCGGTCGAGATCTTCACGACGGGACAGCTCGGGGTGAAGCCGTCCACGTGCCGTTCACCGGCACCGGGACGGCCGGACATCTCCAGTCCGAACCCGACAGCTCACCTCGCAGGCGTCGGAGAGGAATTCGCCATGCACGCAACGGGTAAGCACCGCCGTCCCAAGTCCCGCTCGATATCCCGCGGGTTCGCCGCCGCGGGCACCGGTGGCGCCGCCCTCGCGCTTCCGCTGCTCGGCGCCACCGGCGCCCACGCCGCGGGCGTCCCGGCCGCGGCTCCCGCAGCCGCTCCGGTCCAGGCCCCCCAGGTGGCCGCCGCGCAGGTGCCCGCCGCGCTCCAGGCCGCGCCGGCCACCGCGCAGAGCGCCCCCACCGTCTACACCGTCGTGCCGGGCGACTACCTCTCCAAGATCGCCGAGCGCCGGCACCTCACCGGTGGCTGGCAACAGCTCTACGCGGACAACCGCGAAGCCGTCGGCAGCGACCCGTCGCTGATCCACCCGGGTCTGGAGCTCACGCTCGGCGGCGCGAAGGGTGCGGCTCCGGCCGCGGCCGCCGAGTCCGCGCCGGCCGCAACGCCGAAGCCGGCCAAGAAGTCCGCTTCGCTTGATTCCTCCGCTTCCGGTGATTCGTCGGGCTCGTCCGACTCGGGCTCCTCCGACTCGGGCTCCTCCGACTCGGGTTCGTCCGACGGGGCCGACGCGCCCGCCGCCCCCGCGGCGCGTGCGCCCAAGGCACCCGCCGGGCAGCAGGGCGGTGCCACGTCCACCGGCTTCGTCGCCCCGGTCGGCGGCGGCACCTCCACCGCGTACAAGACCGCCGGCTCCATGTGGTCCAGCGGCTACCACACCGGTGTCGACTTCTCCGCGAGCACGGGCACCACCGTCAAGGCCGTCGGCCCCGGCACCGTGGTCTCCGCCGGCTGGGGCGGGGCGTACGGCAACGAGGTCGTCGTCCGGCACGCCGACGGCAAGTACAGCCAGTACGCGCACCTTTCCCAGCTCTCCGTCTCGTCCGGCCAGAGCGTCACCGCCGGACAGACCCTCGGCCTCTCCGGTGCCACCGGCAACGTGACCGGCCCGCACCTCCACTTCGAGATCCGCACCGGGCCCTCGTACGGCTCGGACATCGACCCGCTGGCCTACCTGCGCTCGAAGGGCGTCAGCATCTGAGTCCGAGGCGCTGTCGGAGGTGCCGGTTAGGCTGCGGCATCCGACAGCGGCCTCCAGCAGGATGGGACGGGCGGGGCATGAAGGTCAGCGCAGGGGAGCTCAACCGCTCCACCCTCGCACGGCAGTTGCTGCTGCGGCGCGAGGCGATGGGCGTCGGTGACGCGGTCCGCCGGGTCGTCGCCCTGCAGGCGCAGCACGCGGCCTCGCCCTACCTCGCGCTGTGGAACAGGCTCGCCCGGTTCGACCCGAAGGACCTCGACGCCGCCTTCACGGGGCGCGAGGTCCTCAAGTCGACGCTGATGCGGCTGACCCTGCATGCCGTGCACGCGCAGGACTACCCGTCCTTCCGGGAGGCCGTGCAGCCGTCCGTACGGGCCGCCCGGCTCGGGACCCGCTTCACGGACTCCGGGCTGACGGCCGAGGACGCCGACGTCCTCGTACCGGAGCTGCTGGACTTCGCCGACCGGCCCCGTACGACCGCGGAGTGCGAGGCCTGGCTCGGACACCGGCTGGGCGCCGCGCCGCGGCCCGGAGCGTGGTGGGGGCTGCGCCAGTACGCACCGCTGCTGCACGCGCCCACCGCCGCGCCGTGGTCCTTCGGGGAACGCCCGTCGTACGTCGCACCCCCGAGCCGGCCGCGCACCGTACCGGCGGACCCGGAGGCTTCGCGGGAGTCCCTGGAGGCGCTGGTCCTGCGCTACCTGGAGGGGTTCGGGCCGGCGACGGCGGCGGACGTCGCGCAGTTCTCCCTGGTCCAGCGGACCAGGGTGCGCGAGGCGCTGCGCGCGCTGGAGCTCTCCGGACGGCTGGACCGGCTGACGGGGCCGCAGGGCGAGGAGCTGTTCGACGTCCAGGGCGCACCGCGTCCGGAGGAGGACACGCCAGCGCCGCCCCGGCTGATGGCCATGTGGGACAGCGTGCTGCTGGCCTACGCGGACCGGAGCCGCATCGTTCCGCCCGCGTACCGCAGGCTCGTCGCGCGGATGAACGGAGACACGCTGGCGACCCTGCTGGTCGACGGCCACGTCGCCGGCGTGTGGCGGCCGTCCGCCGCCGACGGCGGCGCGATCGAGGCCACCGCCTTCCACCCCCTTCCGGACCAGGTCTGGGAGGAACTCACCGGCGAGGCCCGGGCGCTGAAGGCCTTCCTGGCCGACCGCGAACCGGAGGTCTACCGGCGGTACAGCCACTGGTGGACCACACTCCCGAGCGCCGAGACCCGGCTGCTCGTCTGATCCGTGGGGCCGGGGCCGGAGGGGGCCCCGGCCCCTTGGTCCAGCCGCAGGAGGCCTGGGCCCCCTGCGGGCCGAACACCGCGATCGGCGCGCAGGGGGGTCCTCCATCGGCGGTCCCGCGGCGAGGAGCCGCTCTCCGCCCGGGACCGATACGTGCCAGTCAACCAAGAGGCACCCCGCTGGGGCGACTGGAGCAGGACACGGAATTCGGCCAGCGCGGCCGACACAAGTCCGGTCAATCATCCAAGAGGTAAAGCTGCGATAATGGCTCGCATCTGCGAGGCGTAGGGCCAGGTGGACCCGCTGATGCCGGTTCGCGTGGCGCGGGAACGGAAGTGTGTGATGCGGGGCGAACCCCTCCCTCCGGGGCAGCGTGTGGCCAAGGGCTGGCCGGTCTCCCACTACGGTCCGGTACCCAAGTTCCGGGCCGAGCGCTGGAACCTCCAGGTCTTCGGGGCCACCGCCACCGGACGGACGTACGCGTGGACCTTCGAGGAGATCGCGGCCATGCCCGCCGTGACGCTCGCGGCCGATCTGCACTGCGCCTCGGGTACGACGACCCTCGGGCACGAGTTCTTCGGAGTGCCGTCGTCCGTGCTGCTGGAACTGGCGCCGCCGGCTCCCGGGGTCACCCATGTCATGGCCTGGGCGGAGTACGGCTACAGCGCGAACCTGCGCCTCTCGGACTTCGCCTCCGGCCGGACCCTCATGGCCACCCATCACGACGGCGAGCCGCTCACCGCCGAGCACGGATTCCCGCTGCGGCTGGTCGTCCCCCACCTCTACGGCTACAAGGGCCCGAAGTGGCTGCGGGCGATCGAGTACATGACCCAGGATCGGCGCGGCTTCTGGGAGGAGCGCGGCTTCCACAACATCGCCGACCCGTGGACGGGGCGGCGCCACGCGTACCAGGAGGACGAGGGCGACGGCGCGTAGGCCGTGGAACCTTCTGGAAGTAGTGGGCAGATGCCGCTCGTTGGGCATCTCTCCCCGCATGGGCGAGCCGAGGCGAGGTCGCGGTCCTGCTGCTCGCCGGCTGCGGCGACAACACACCGGAGAAGGCGAGCGGTTCGCCGTACACCGTGAACCTCGCCTCGCTGCGCGGACTGCCGCAGAAGCCCGTGACCGTTGAGTGCGCCAGCGCCAAGGGGCAGCAGAAACGCACCTATCGGGGCGTCCTGCTCCACGACGTCCTCAAGGACGCCCAGCCCCGCTTCGACGCGTCGAAGAAGAACGGCCGGCTGCGCCGCCGCATCGTCGCGGCGACCGGCGGCGGCGACCACCGCGCGCGGACGGTACCCCGGACGCCGGGCTGCTGTGGACGGGTGACACCCGCGGCGAACTCACGCCGCCGGCCCGGCCGGTCCGGTACGTCCGAGGGCCCCGCACCCATCGGTGCGGGGCCCTCGGACGCGGCGCGGGGGTGATCAGGCGGAGAGGGAGATCTCGGTCGACTTGATCAGGGCGACGACGGAGGTGCCGACGGCGAGGCCGAGGGCCTCGACGGCGTCCTTGGTGATGGCGGCGGTCAGCTCGCCACCCTCGACGGAGACCTTGACGGAGCCCATGGCGCCACCGGTCGCGACGTCGGTGACGGTGCCCGCGATCTGGTTGCGGATGGAGATGCCCTCGACCGGACCGGTCGCGAGGGAGACCTCGGTGGACTTGACGAGCGCCTTGACGGCGGTGCCCTCGGCGAAGCCGAGGTCCTTCACGGCGTCGGTGGTGATCGCGGCGGTGATGTCCTGACCGCCAGCCAGGCGGACCTTCACCGTGGACATGGCCTCGCCGGCCGTGACGGAGGTGATGGTGCCGGGGATCTGGTTGCGGATGCTCAGGCTCATGAAAGTAACGCCTCACTCTGCTCGGTGGGGAAAGCGACCTGACGGCCGCCACATTGATCACGCTAGCCGCAGGAATCCCGCGCTGCTCGCAGGCCGTCTCATCCGCCAGGCGAATGGCGTGTGCGGCCTGGCATTTTCACCCCGGCCTAACGTCCTGACAATTGGGGACGTCCGCCCTCACTTGTTCGGGGGCCTTCGGCTCGCCCCGGCGCATCCGCGTCTGATATGCAAAGGCGAGGTCACGCTGCACATGCTGGCTTTATCGCCCTGGCGTATCGCAGATGCGGCGCTGCATCGTGGATCGGGTCGCCGTCGTCGGCAGCCGCCTGCGCTTTCCCCCGGAATTGATGACCACGTGGTCGACCCGCTGGAACCGCAGAGGGTTGTGGGGATTCCTTGCCGATCCGGATTCCGTTCAGCGCGGGGGCGTCGTGAGGGCGGGCAGCTGCCGGTCGGTGAGCCGTTCGGCCTCCCAGAGGTCGCGGTACGGCCCCGGGCGGGAGACGAGCTGGTCGTGGTGGCCGCGGTCGACGATGCGGCCCTGGTCCATGACCAGTACCTCGTCGAAGGCGGCGAGCGGGGCCAGGCGGTGGGTGACCACGACGGTGGTGCGTGCTGCCCGGGCTCGGACGATGTCGCCGACGAGGAGGTCCGCGTGTGCGGGGTCGAGGGCTTCGGCCGGTTCGTCGAGGAGGAGGGTGGCCGGGTCGGCGAGCAGGGTGCGGGTGAGGAGGACGCGTTGGCGCTGGCCGCCGGAGAGCCGTTCGCCGCCTTCGCCGACGCGGGTGTCCCGGCCCTCGGGCAGGTTCGCGGCCCATGCGGTGAGCCCGCAGAGCTCGCCGGCGGCGTCCAGCCCGCCCGCGTCTGAAGGCAGGCCACCAGCGTGACCAGTCCCAGGGTCAGGGCCACGAAGAGGAAGTGCGTGCCCGCCGTCAGGGCGAACTGCCAGCGGGCGAAGTCGAGGGTTGCGGGGTCCATGCGTCCACTCTGTTTCCTCCGAACGCGCAGATCGTCGTACCCGGGTCGGAACCGGAATGGCCTCCCGAGGCGTAACGGCCCCCGGCCGTACTACTTGAGCGGCCATCCGGGACGGGAGGGCGCCCCGCTGCGGCGGGAAGCGGAGGGGGACCGAGCCGCATCGGGCGACCGGATCGGGCCGGACCGGGCCGGATCGGGCCGGACCGGATCGGGAGTCGATGGCTCCCTGGGGAGTAACGCGGAATCAGTCGTGAGTCCGATATACGGCGCCCTCCCGGCCCGGAGGATTGAGGTACCGGTGCACCGAGCCCCCGTCGGTGCACCGGTACCGAGCGATGCCCCCGGCTCGGCGGTCCGTGCCCCGGGCCGCCCTGGCCGAGGATCAGAACGTGGAGAACCCCCTGCGCATGAGCCTCACCGAGCGGGTCACCGCTGCCGGCCGCCAGGACCCCGCCGCCCCGCATGCCGCCCGCCGCGACGCGGTGCTGGCCCTCGCCCTCCTGGTGCCGTCCGCGGGAATCGCCGTACTCGAACACGACGGGAAGCCCCTCGACGCGGTCGGGTGGGTGCTGCTGGTGCTGGGTACGGCCACCGTCGCGTTCCGCAGGGCCCACACCATGCCCGCGCTGGTGGCCATGGTGGTGTTCATCGGGGCCTACCACGCCCTGGGCTACCACCACGTGGCCCCGACCCTCGGCTCGATGACCCTGCTCTACACGGTCGCCGTCACCGGCACGCCCCGAAGAGCCCTGATCACCGGGGCCGTCGTCATCGCGGGGACGGTCGGCGCGAACTGGATCTCCGACGCGGGGGGAGCCCTGGCCACCCTGCGGGTCTCCGGATGGATCGCGGCCGTGGTCATGGCCGGCGTCCACGTACGGGCCCACCGCCGGCGAGCCGAACGGGCCGAGCGCACTCAGGAGGAAGTCGCCGCCCGCCGGGTCGCCGAGGAACGCCTGCGCATCGCCCGCGACCTGCACGACCTCCTCGCGCACTCCATCACCCTCATCGGCGTCCAGACCTCCGTCGCGTCGCACGTGCTCAACGTCGCCCCCGATCAGCTCGACCGCGCCGCCATCGCCGAGGCCCTCGACCACATCGCCGACACCTGCCGCACCGCACGGGCCGAGGTCCGCACCACGCTCGAAGTGCTCCGCCACGGCGAGAGCGTGCGGCACGAGGAGCCCCTGCCGGACATCGCGGCCCTGCCGGGACTCGTCCGCCAGGCCGGCGCCCGCCTGACCCGGCACACGGAGGGTGCGCGGATCCGTCCCGCCGTGGGGGCTGCCGTCTACCGCATCACGCAGGAAGCCCTCACCAACACCTCCCGGCACGGCGGACCCGAAGCCCGCGCGGACGTCACCCTCACCGCCCGCGAGGGGAGCCTGTACCTGACCGTCACCGACGAGGGCCGGCCCTCCGCCGGCACCGCCGGCACGGCCGGCTCCGGCTTCGGCCTCATCGGCATGGAGGAACGCGCCCGCAGCGTCGGCGGTTCCCTGACCGCCGGACCCCGCCCCGGCGGAGGATTCGCCGTACGCGCCGTCCTGCCCCTCACCGCACGCACCACCCGAGAGGACCACCCGTGATCCGCGTCATCCTGGCCGACGACCAGCACCTGGTCAGAGGGGCCTTCGCCATGCTCGTCACCTCGGCCGCGGACATGGAAGTGGTCGCCGAGGCCTGCACCGGGCAGGAAGCAGTCGACGCGGCCCGCACCGTACCCGCCGACCTCATCGTCATGGACATCCGCATGCCCGAGATGGACGGCATCGAAGCCACCCGGCTGATCGCGGCCGACGAACGGCTCGCGGGCCTGAAGATCCTCGTGCTGACCACCTACGAGTCGGACGAGAACATCGTGCGAGCCCTGCGCGCCGGTGCCTCCGGCTTCGTCGTCAAGGACACCCTGCCCGCCGACCTGCTCGCCGCGATGCGCACCGTGTCCGCCGGTGACTCGCTCCTGTCACCGCGCGCGACCTCCCGGCTCATCGCCCAGGTGCTCCACGTCCTGCCGTCCCCCACCGCCGGCCCCGGAACCGACCTGCTCTCGGGGCGGGAACGGGAGGTCCTCACCCTCGTCGGCCGGGGAATGAACAACACCGAGATCGGCGAGAGCCTCGACCTCAGTCCCCTCACCGCGAAGAAGCACGTCTCGCGGATCATGGCCAAACTCCACGCGCGCGACCGGCCCCAGCTCGTCATCGCCGCCTACGAATCCGGCCTCGTCACCGCCCGCACCGACCGGCCTCAGTGACCCGGCGGGCCCGGCGACCCGGTGGCCCGGCGGGCCCGCGCGGGTCAGTGCACGCCGCTCATCAGCGTCTTGACGCGCTTGCGGTACACGAGGATCGCGATGCCGCCGAGGACCGCGAGGGCGCCCTGGCTCGCGAACCAGGACGGTGCGTCGGTGGACACGCCCGCCTGCTGGAGCAGCGCCACCACCGAGTCGCCGACCGTGACCGCCAGGAACCAGACGCCCATCATCTGGGAGGCGTACTTGGCCGGGGCGAGCTTGGTCGTGAGCGACAGGCCGACGGGCGAGAGGGTGAGCTCGCCGACCGTCTGGATCAGGTACACCATCGCCAGCCACATCGGGGAGACCTTGACCCCGTCGACGGCGATGACCTGGGCGACCATCATCACCGCGAACGAGAGGCCGATCAGGACCAGGCCGACGGCGAACTTGGCCGGCGTGCCCGGCTCCTTGGCCCGCCGGCTCAGCGCCACCCAGAGCCAGGCGAAGACGGGCGCGAGGGCCATGATGTAGAGCGGGTTGAACGCCTGGAACCAGCTCGCCGGGAAGCCGAGCCCGAAGAAGCTGCGCGCCGTGCTGTTCTGCGCGAAGAGGTTGAGCGTGGAGCCGGTCTGGTCGTAGATCCCCCAGAAGAGCGCGGCGGCCACGAAGAACCACACGTACGCCGACATCCGGGACCGCTCGACCTTGTCGAGCCCCTTGTCGCGCTTCATGCGCAGCAGGTACCAGCACGGCAGCACGATGCACAGGACGGTCAGCGGCAGCATCGCCCAGCTCAGGGTGAAGTGCCCGGACAGGCCCACGCATCCGTAGGCGACGGCCGCAACGGCCAGCCAGAGAAGGGACTTGCGGACGACCGAGTTCCGCTCCGCCCGCGAGAGCGGGGTGGGGACGATGTCGCTGCGCCCGGACATGTGCCGCTTGCCGAGGGCGAAGAAGGCGAGGCCGAGGGCCATGCCGACGCCGGCCATGGCGAATCCGAGGTGCCAGCTGACGCTCTGGCCGATGGTGCCGATGGTCAGCGGGGCGATGAAGGCGCCGAGGTTGATCCCCATGTAGAAGAGGGTGAAGCCGCCGTCGCGGCGCGGGTCGTCCTTGTCCTCGTAGAGGTGGCCGACCATCGTGGAGATGTTGGCCTTGAGCAGGCCGGAGCCGACGGCGATGCACACGAGGCCGATGAAGAAGGAGACCCGCGCCGGTACGGCGAGCAGGAAGTGCCCGGTCATGATGACCGTGCCGCCGATGGCGACGGTCTTGCGGGCGCCCCAGGCGCGGTCGGCGAACCAGCCGCCGGGGAGGGCGAGCAGGTAGACCATCGCGTTGTAGAGGCTGTAAATCGCGGTGGCCATCGCCGCGTTCATGGCGAGACCGCCGTGGGAGGCCGGGGCGACCAGGTAGAGCACGAGCAGCGCGCGCATGCCGTAGAAGCTGTAGCGCTCCCACATCTCCGTCATGAACAGGTTGGCCAGCCCCCGGGGGTGGCCCATGAAGGTCTTCTCGGGGCCGGCGCCGGTCGTGGTGCTGTGCTCGTCCTGCAGCAGGCTGGACGCCATGTTCGGTCCTCACGTGCTCTGGGCGCGCGCGGATCGCTGTGCGGAGGCGCCCGATGGGAGGGTCGGCACCGGCGGGCCCTCCGCCCTCCCGTACGCGCGGGGGCCGGCCCTCAGGAGGAGCCGGGCGGGGGCGGAACGCGCCGGGATCCATGCCCGGGTGCGCCATCGCATCCGGACCCGACCCACAGGTCATTCACTGCTTTCCAGCCTGCCGGGTCCGATGGCGTACGAACAGGGGCTTTCGGAGGCCTGATTCTTCTGAAAGTCCCTGGCGAAGGTCGGTCCCGGGACGGGGTCCCTCTTTCGTTGACATTGCGTTTCCTCGCCGAAATTCAATCACTCCGGCCGGGATGGATGTGACCCCGATCACAGGGTCGTAGGTCACTTACGAAGAGGTCCCGTGGATAAAGGAGAGGCCCGCCGACACCCTTGTCCCCGCTGGGATTCTCCGGGTCATTCCTGCTGGGCGAAGGGCGGTGACCTCACCCTGAGCTACTAGCTGGAATCGTAGGAGGCTCTTTTGCCGGATTGTTTTTCCGCCGCTAAGAATGGATTCGCCAGGGATTCCCCTTATTCGAAGAGGTTGCCACGCATGTCCGAGACCAGTACTCCCGGCCACAGTCGTCGTACGAGGAAGGCACGCCGGCTTTCCCTTGCCGGTGCGGCCGGCTTGGGGGCCGCCGTCATGGCCTTCACCCTCGTCGCCGGAACCGACTCCGCCACGACCGCCGCGAGCGCAGCGAGCGACACGAGCGCAGCGAGCGCCGCGATACCGGCAGCCGCACCCGTCGCCTGGAGCCAGGCCGCCGACAGCGCGCAGCCGCAGACCGCGCACCACGGCCGCCGGGCGGAGAAGGCCCATGCACCGGTCCGTGCGGACCATCTGAACGGCTGGATCAGGGAATCGCTCGGGATCATGAAGAAGCACGACATCCCGGGTACGTACGCCGGGCTGTACAAGAACATCATGCGCGAATCCAGCGGCAATCCGTCGGCGATCAATGGCTGGGACGTCAATGCCAGGGAAGGCGATCCGTCCATCGGTCTGCTGCAGGTCATCCGCCCGACCTTCCAGGCCTACCACGTGCCCGGGACGGCGGATTCCCAGTACAACCCGGTCGCCAACATCGTGGCCGCCGCCAACTACGCGGCCGCCCGCTACGGCTCGATCGACAACGTCGACAGCGCCTACTGATGCCGCTCACGTGGCGAGTCCGACGACGGCTTCGAGCAGGCATCGCCCGCCGAACACCCTCCCGACAGCCCCTCGCTCGTCCGGGAGTCGGTCACCTGAGCCGGTCGACGAGGATCATCGCCACGTCGTCCGTCAGGAGGCCCCCGGTGTGGCGGATCAGCGCACGGTGCAGTGCGTCCAGGAACTCCTGGGGGGAAGTGCCCGCGGGGATCTCCGCCATGGCCTGCGGCAGGGGGAAGAACTCGTCGGCACCGTTGCGCGCTTCGATCACGCCGTCGGTGTAGAGCAGCAGCCGGTCGCCCATCGGGAACGGGTAGGTCTCGGGGGCCGCGGGCGGGCCGGGCACGAGGTCTTCGAGACCGAGCGGCGGCATGGGCGTGGCGGGCATCAGGGTCCGTACCTGGCCCCGGCGCAGTGCCAGCGGGGGCGGATGGCCGCGGCTGACCAGGTGCACCACCGGTTCGTCCGGCACCTCGGCGATGAGCGCGGTGGTGAATCCCTCCAGGAGGACTTCGGGGAGTTCCTCCTGGGAGTAGGTGCCCGTCACGGTGGCCTCCCGCCGCAGCGCGGCCGCGCAGTGGTCCATGACCTCCCGCAGGTCCTCCTCGTAGTGCACGGCCTCCCGGAACGCGCCCAGGGCCACCGCGACCGCGCGTATCGCGGACAGTCCCTTCCCCCGTACGTCACCCACGATCAGCCGGACGCCGTAGCGCGTCTGTACGGCCTCGTACAGATCTCCGCCCACCTGCGCTCCCGTACCGGCCGCGAGGCACATGCTCGCCGCCCGCACCGGGCCCAGGAGCTCGGGAACGGGCCGCAGGACGACCTCCTGGGCCGCCACCGCGATCCGGCGGACCTGGTCGAGTTCGCTCTGCCTGCGCGCCCGCACCGCCTTGCTCAGGGTGACACTGGCCACGGACACCACGATGATGCCCAGGAAGTTGCCGATGATCAGCTGGGTCTGCGTTCCCCACGAGTGGTTGTAGGTCGCGGAGGTCGCGTTCACGGCCGCGGCGAGGGCCGCCGCGGACAGCGTGCCCACCGGGCCCATCGTCAGCGCGGCCAGCGCCGGCGTCGTGGTGAGCACGGGACCGGTGACCAGATCGTGTGCGGGCGAGAGCTCGATGCCCAGGACGCCCAGCGCGATCGCGAAGGGCGCGCACTTGGCCAGCGCGAACAGGAGCGCGCCCTGGCCGCCCGCTCCGGTGCGGGGGAACGGTCCTGGCCGAACGGGCGGGCGAGGATGTGACCCCATGGAACCAGCCTGCCTCGGGCAAGCTGTTACGGCCTCCCGGCGGAAAACCGTGCCCCCGTGCCCCCGTGCCCCCATGCCCCCGTGCCCCCCCCGTGACTCCCGGCACCCCGGCCCCCCGCCCCGGCGCCCGCGCGTTCTCCGTGGCGGGTGGGTGATCTTCCGGCGAGGAAGGCATGTCGCGCGTCTGTGCGACTCGTGCTCTAGTTTTCTGTCCCGCATGACCTCACTTCGCCGTTCTCGGCGTGCCCGTCTGCTGGCGGTGTGTGTCGCCGCTCTCACCGCCCTGCCGCTGGTCGCGGCCGCCGGTGCCTCCGCAGCCCCCCTGACCGCCGCCCGCGCCCCCTCCCCGTCCGGGGAGGACAGGGCGCTGGTGCGCGAGCGCACCTTCCCCCTCGACGCGGAACTGTTCCGCACGCTGTGCACGCCGGGTCCGGTCGGCGTGCCGCGCGAGCGCACCTTCGAGTTCTTCGAGGACGTGCGCGTCACCGCCGTCGAGGACGGGATCGACGACGACCACGGAACGGTGGTCTGGAGCGGCCACGCCAAGGACCGGCCCGACACCAGCGTCGTCGTCGCCCTGCGCGGCCTGTGCAGGACCGCGGCCGGCCGCACGTCGGAGGGGCCCGTCGTCGTGGAGGTCCACGCGGACCTCGGCGAGCGCGTCTACCACGCGCGATCCGTCCCCGGCCGGCCCACCCAGCTGCGCGTCACCGAAGAGGACCCCTTCCTCCGTGCGCTGCGGGCGCCCGACAAGCAGGTCATCGACCCGGCCTCCGCGTCGGCCCTGCGCCGGTCCCTCCAGGGAGGGGTCGAGGCCACGGCCGACAAGCCGGTGGTCATCGACGTCATCGCGGGCTACACCCCGAAGGCCGTCGCCACGGCCGGCGGCCAGCAGCAGGTGATCAACAGGATCTACTGGGCCGAGCGGAAGATGAACGAGGCCCTCGCCGACAGCAACGTCCCCGCCAGCATCGACATCCTGGGCACGTACAACACGAACTACCAGGGCGACAACACCGCGGAGGTGATGCGCGGGAAGCTGGAGAACCCCCAGGACCCGGATCTCGGATCCAGGGCGGACGAGCTGCGCCGCCGCTTCGGGGCCGACCTGGTGACCGTGGTCAACGACACCGGGACCGGGTCCTCCGGCAACGCCAGCCTGCCCACGCGGGGGAACTTCAATTCCCAACTCGCTTTCTCCGCAGTTGACTTCAACTCTCTGATCAGCTTCTACAACCTCGGTCACGAGCTCGGCCACAACCTCGGACTGTTCCATGACCGGGACACCCTGCGCAGGTTCGATCCGACCTCGGTGAACAACGTCAACGCCCCGTACGGGACCGGGTGGGTCACGCCGAACCTGCGGCACCGCACCCTCATGGCGTACCCCGAGTCCTGCCTCCCGCAGCTGTGCACCGTCGTGAACCAGTACTCCAACACCGAGAACACCTTCAACGGCCAGCCGCTGGGCGACGCGAACAACAACAACGCCGCCCTGGCCCGGCTGTCCACGCCGATCGTGGCCGGGTACCGGACCCTGGTCGACAGCAGGATCCGGCACGCCCTCACCGTGTCCTCCACCGAGGGCGGCACCATCCGCCCCGCCGTGTACGGGCCGTACAAGCCGGGCACCGTGGTCGGCGTCACCGCCCGCCCCGACGCCGGATTCAGGCTCGCCGCCTGGATCTACGACGGTGTGCAGTACGACGCCGCCGCCCAGTTCAACGTCACCATGGACCACGCGCACACGCTGCGCGGGGTCTTCCTCCCCCTCCCCACCACCCCCTGATGCGTACGGGCGCGCCCGGACCCGCCGTCACGGTGCGTCCGGGCGCGCCCGGTGGACGCGGGCGAGGACGAGCACCGTGTCATCGGTCGGCGGGGTGGGCAGCAGACTCGCGAGGACATGGTCCGCCATCGCCTCCAACGGCCGCGGGGCACGCGCGAGTTCGATGCGCAAGGCCTCCAGGCCGGCGTCGATGTCCCGGCCGCGCGCCTCGATGAGGCCGTCGGTGTACAGGGCGAGGGTCGCGTTCCGGGGGAGTTCGATCCCGGTCGTCCGGAAGGGGAAGCCGCCCACCCCCAGGGGCACTCCCAGGACTTCGCCGATGGTGTCCACCGCTCCGTCCGGCCGGAGCACCAGGGGCGGGGGATGGCCGGCGCTGGCGATGCGGGCGCGGCCGCTCCGCGGGTCGTAGACGATGTACAGGCACGTCGCCAGCTCGATGCCCGCCTCCCGGGCGCACGCGTCGAGTTCGGTGAGCAGGTCGGCGGGGTCGCTGTGGTGCCCGGCCAGGGCCTTGGCGGTGATGCGGAGCCGCCCCATCGCGGCGGCGGCCGCCACTCCGTGCCCCATCACGTCGCCCGCCACGAGCGCGACCCGGCCGTCGGGCAGGCCGATCACGTCGTACCAGTCGCCGCCGACCTCGGTGATGCGGCTGCCGGGCACGTACCGGTGGGCCACGTCCACGTACGGGCTGGCCGCCAGCGCGCTGGGCAGCAGTGCCCGCTGCAGGGTGAGCGCGATGTCCTGGACACGGCTGTACAGACGGGCGTTGTCCAGACAGATTGCGGCGCGCGAGGCGAGCTCACCTGCCAGGCTGACGTCGTCCCCGGTGAAGGCCGGGCGCCCGGCGGACCGGCCGAACATGGCGAGCCCCTGGACGGTGCCCCGGGCGATGAGCGGGGCGACGAGGATGCAGGCCAGGCCGCTCTCGGCCAGGAGCCGTGCGCGTGACTCGATGAGCACGGTCCGGGCGAGGAACTCCTCGTTCACCACGGCGGAGATGGCCCGGCCCGTGCGCAGCATGTCGTGGATGACGGAGCCGGGCGGATACCGCACCGTCTCCAGCCCGCTCACGAGCTCGGTGGCCGGCGGGGGCAGGAGCGTCCCGGACGCGATCCGGCGCGTGATCAACGGCCGCTCCGGGTCGAACTCCGCGGCCTCGTCCATCCATTCCACGACCTCGACCACGGCCCCGTCGCAGAAGTCCGGCATCGACGCGTCGACCAGCTCCTGGGCCGTGAGGTTCATGTCCAGGGTGGTTCCGATGCGCGTGGAGGCCCCGTCGAGCAGGGCCAGCCTGCGGCGGCCGGCGGTGGCTTCCAGGATGGCCCGCTCCCGGTCGGTCACGTCCACCATCAGCCCGCCCACCCCGGGGCGCGAGCCGACGGCCCGCGTCAGCGGGAAGAGGCTCACCGACCGCACCTGGTCACGGTCCGGATGGCCGTACGGGCGCGTGCCGACGAGCATGCCCACGACCGGCGGCCCGCCCCGGGCGACGGTCCGGAGCACGTGCCGGTACGCGCCGCCGTCGGACATGAGCATGATCTCGTCCATGGGCCGCCCGAGGTGCGAAGCGATCGGGAGGCCGTCCATGTCGGCGAGCGCCTGGTTGAGGTGGACGTACCGCAGGTCCGGGTCGAGCATGACCAGGCCGATGGGGCAGGTCTCGAAGAGGGCGTCGAGGAAGGCGAGGTTGGTCTTGACCCGGTCGAGCTCGTCGCTGCGGCTCGCCAGGACCATCACCGCCGAACGCCCTCCGGATCCCCTCACGGAGAAGGCCCGGAAGCCGCACTCGAAGACCGTGCCGTCACAGTGGCGTGCCGTCAGCCGGCCCCTCCAGTACCCGAGGGTCCGGCCCCGCTCCGCGAGCCGGGCGCAGGCGTCGGCGGCGCTGCGGGGCCCGTCGGCGAAGAGGACGGCGCCGGGCGCGGACAGCACGGCGGTGGAGTCGTACCCGTAGAGGTCCTGCGCGCCGGGTCCCCAGAAACAGACGCGGTCGCCGTCGTCGACACCGAAGACGGCCACGGGGACGTGCTCCAGCATGGTCCCCGGCTCGGACCGGAACGGGCCGTGGGCCTCCTCGCCCCCCGGCAGAGCCGATGGCACGAGATGCTCCCTTTCCTGCCGTTTCCTCCCGCCGGTGCCTCCATTATGCGGACCCCCTCGGCGGTCCCGGTTCCCCGTGCCGGTATTCCCGGGCCGCGGGGTGGTGAAGATCACGGTCCGTGAGGCGCTGGCTACGGTCGCGTAGGTCATGATCCGCGGGGAAGTATGGGGTCCCGTGGCAGCGACGACGACATTTAAGACCAAGACCATTGGCTCGTACGCGGCGCTCGGGGACAGCTTCACCGAGGGCGTGGGTGACCCGGGACCGGGGAACACCTTCCTCGGCTGGGCGGACCGGCTGGCCGTCCTCCTGGCCGACCGGTACGAGGAGCGGTACGAGCACTCCGGCGCACCGGGCGCACCAGGAGCACCGGGAGCATCCGGCGCCGCCGGTGCCCCCGGGGGAGCGGGCCCGTCCGCGGAAGGCGCCGGTCCCGGCGCCTTCCGCTACGCGAACCTGGCCGTACGGGGCCGGCTGCTGGACCAGATCGTGGCCGAGCAGGTCCCCCGGGCCAAGGAGCTCGCGCCGGACCTGGTGACCTTCTGCGCGGGCGGCAACGACATCATCCGGCCCGGCAGCGATCCGGACGCCGTGGCCGAGCGGTACGAGGCGGCCGTGCGCGACCTCAGCGGATCCGTCGGCCTGGTCGTGATCACCACCGGCTTCGACACGCGCGACGTGCCCGTCCTCAAGCACATGCGGGGCAAGATCGCGACGTTCAGCGCGCACGTCCGGTCGATCGCCGACCGGTACGAGTGCCCCGTGCTCGACCTCTGGTCGCTGAAGTCCGTACAGGACCGGCGGGCCTGGGACGGCGACCGCCTGCACCTCTCGCCCGAGGGGCACACGCGGGTCGCCCTGCGCGCCGCCCAGGTGCTCGGCCTCGCCACCCCGGCCGATCCGGACCAGCCCTGGCCGCCGATGCGGCCGCGCGGGTCGGTGGACACCACCCGCGACAACATCCTCTGGGCGCGCGAGCACCTCGTGCCGTGGATCGGCCGACGGCTGCGGGGGGAGTCCTCAGGCGACCACGTGGAGCCGAAGCGGCCGGACCTGCTGCCGCTGTAGGGGCGCCGCGGGGCGGTCCCGGGAGCGGGTGAGGGGGCAGCCGGGCAGCCTGCCGGACCGGGGACGGGGCGCGTTCGCGGGCGCGTAGCGGAATCCTTGGGGGGTGTCGTGCGTTGGGATGGTGGTAATCATGAGAACGCCCTGCCCGCACCCCCCACACTGGAGGCGCCTTGACCGGCTCCCGTCCCTTGCGTCCACGGCTGCGCGCACTGCGGCCCGAAGCCTTCGGCGCGGACCCGTCCGGTGCCCGGCTGGAGCGGATCCGGCGTTCGCCGAACTTCGCCGACGGAATCTTCCAGAACCCGGCCGGGACCAGGACCAGACCCTCCGGGTCCATGGCGGAGTTCGCCAAGATCTACTTCCACAAGGAGCAGCGCCTCCGGCGCAGCCCCGGCGCGCCCATCCCGGTCTACCCGACGACCCTCGCGGAGCTCTCGAAGCCTCCGCGGAGCGGCCTGCGGATCACCTGGATGGGCCATTCGAGCGTGCTCGCGGAGATCGACGGGCGCCGGGTCCTCTTCGACCCCGTCTGGGGCGAGCGGTGCTCCCCCTTCCCCTTCGCCGGACCCAAGCGGCTGCACCCGGTACCCGTACCGCTGGCCTCGCTCGGCGAGGTCGACGTGGTGGTGATCTCGCACGACCACTACGACCACCTCGACCTGCCGACGATCAAGGCCCTGGCCGGTACGGACACGGTCTTCGCCGTCCCGCTCGGCGTCGGCGCGCACCTGGAGCGCTGGGGCGTCCCGGCCGGCCGGCTGCGCGAGCTCGACTGGAACGAGACCACCAAGGTCGCCGGACTCTCGCTCACCGCCACCCCGGCCCAGCACTTCTGCGGGCGCGGCCTGCGCAACCAGCAGTTCACCCTGTGGGCCTCCTGGGTCGTCGCGGGCGACGAGCACCGGATCTACCACAGCGGTGACACCGGCTACTTCTCCGGCTTCCAGGAGATCGGCGCGGCGCACGGCCCCTTCGACGCGACGATGATCCAGATCGGCGCGTACTCGGAGTTCTGGACCGACATCCACATGACGCCCGAGGAGGGCGTGCGCGCCCACCTCGACCTCCAGGGCGGTACCGCGCGCGGCACGATGCTGCCGATCCACTGGGGCACCTTCAACCTGGCCCCGCACCCGTGGGACGAGCCGGGGGAGGGCACGGTGACCGCCGCCGAGGGAGCCGGAGCGGCGATCGCCCTGCCGATCCCGGGGCAGCCGTTCGAGCCCGGTGCGGCGGACGCGCCGAGCGCGCCGTGGTGGCGGCCCTTCGTGGCCGCGGGCTCGCCCCCGCCGCTCACGCCGGCCCGGACCCCGGCGGCGGAGCGGCCCGCGGCCGTGACCCGTGAGGAGCCGGAGGCGGTGGGCTCCTAGGGCGGGCCGGGACGAGGGCCGGCCGGGACGAGGGCCCGCCGGGACGGGGGCCCGCCGGGACCCACCCGCCCCACCAGTCCTACCCGTCCCACCAGGGCCCACCGGCCCCGGCACCCGGCGGAGCGGGCCCTCCCGATGCGGGAGGGCCCGCTCGCGCATGTGCCGGCCCCGGCCGGGCGCCGGGCGGGCGGCCCTCCGGCGGGCGGCCACCGGGCGGGGCGGGAGGGGGCCGGGGTACGGACAGGGGGGCCGCGAGGGGCGGCGCGTGCCCGCGGGGCGCCGGGGAGTGTGCGCTCCCGGCGCATTCGGGCTGTCGTACGAGCGCTCCATCGGGAGCGGGAAGCACCCGGGCGAAGTTCCCCAACTGGCCGTCCTGGGGCAGAGCATGCGGTCTAGCGTGGGTATCCGGTGATCAACACCGGATCCCGGGAAGCCCGGGGGCCGGGCCCCACCTACCGAGGACGCCGATGTCCGGACTCCGCGCCGCCCGCCACGCCCCGTCGAGACACGCCGTCACCGGTCCCGGCCGGCAGATACGGCCCCAGCTGATCCGCGCCGCCCTGCTGCCCACGCTCGCCGCCGGGCTCAGCGGCGCCGCCGCGGTGCTCTTCGCGCTCCAGCTCGGCGGCGGCGCGGGAGCCCGCGATCCCCGGCTGTGGCCGGTGCTCGGCGGCTGCGCGCTGCTCTTCGCGGGCGCGCTCGCGGCCGCCCTGCTCGGGGCCCAGCGCGCGGCCAAGACCGTCCGCGACCGCTGTGAGGCGCTGCGCCGCTCCAGCGTCCGCGGCCGCCAGGAGCTGCACACCACCGCCGACCGGCTGGAGCGCGGCGAGCTGCCCGCGCGCCCGGTGCGCGGGGGACCGGCCGCGCCGTCCTTCGGACCCGAAACGGCGGGAATCGACGAGTTCTGGCTGCTGGCCCAGGAGCTGCGCGGTGCCCGCGAACAGGCCCACACGACCCTGGTCCGCCTCGGCGGCCCCGTCACGCCCTCCGACAGCGACCGCAAGGTCGAGGTCTTCGTCAACCTCGCGCGCCGCCTG
The DNA here is from genome assembly GCF_053593795.1 of Streptomyces sp. NPDC002104. Lineage (NCBI taxonomy): Bacteria > Bacillati > Actinomycetota > Actinomycetes > Kitasatosporales > Streptomycetaceae > Streptomyces > Streptomyces sp. NPDC002104. Next base: position 104,782 of record NZ_JBSFDF010000003.1, read on the forward strand.
CAGTCCCTCGTGCACCGGGAGATCTCGCTGCTGGACGACCTGGAGGACACGGTCGAGGACCCGGACCTGCTCAAGGAGCTCTTCCACGTCGACCACCTCGCCACCCGGATCCGGCGCCACGCGGAGAACCTCGCGGTGCTCGGCGGAGCGGCCTCGCGCCGCCAGTGGACCCGGCCCGTCGACCTGAGCGAGGTACTGCGCTCCTCGGTCGCGGAGGTCGAGCAGTACACCCGGGTCAAAGTGGTGCCCCCCGCGGGCGGTTCCGTACGCGGCCACGCCGTCGCCGACGTCGTGCACCTGCTGGCCGAACTCGTCGAGAACGCCACCGTGTTCTCCGCTCCCGACACCGATGTCGTGGTGCGCGCGGAGCGGGTCACGGCCGGGATCGCGGTCGAGGTCGAGGACCGGGGCCTCGGCATGCCGCCCGAGGAAGCGCACCGGATGAACGCCCTGCTCGGCGACCCCGACCAGATCAGCGTCCGGCACCTGCTGGCCGACGGGCGGATCGGCCTGTTCGTCGTCTCCGCGCTGGCCCGCAGGCACGGGATCGCCGTGGAGCTCAAGTCGAACATCTACGGCGGCGTGCTGGCCGTACTGGTCCTGCCCCAGGAGCTGCTGGGGGCCGGGGCGCCGAGCGCGGCCGACGCCCTGGGCGGCTCCCGCGCCACCGCGTGGGGGACCGGCGAGGGGGCGGGAGCGCCCCGGCTGGAGCCCGTACGGTCACCCCTGCCCGGGCCGGAGCCCGCGGCTCCGGGCACGGCACCCGCGGGCGCGGCACCCGGCGGCGCGGCGCCCGTGCGCGTGCGGACCGTACCGGCGCCCGCCGCGCCGCCGCTCCGCGCCGTACCGGCCGCCCGGGACGGCGGCGAGCGACCCCCGCTGCCCCGGCGGCGGGCCCAGGAACACCTCGTCCCCCAGCTGCGCGAGGCCCCCGCACCCCGGCCGGGCGGCGGCGAGGGCGCGGAGGGGCCCGTGCACGACCCCGGCCTGATGGCCGCCTTCCAACGGGGCTTCGGCCTCGCCCAGTCGGAGCACCAGACGTGACCCCGGCCTCTCACCCGACAGCTAAGGAGCGCACCCCCATGGGCGGCGAAGCGGCGACCACGATCAGTACGACGACCACGATCAGTACGACGACCACGCGGCTCTCGGACCTCGACTGGCTGCTCAGCGGCCTGGTCCAGCGGGTCCCGTACACGCGCAGCGCGGTCCTGCTGACCGCCGACGGGCTCGTCACCTGCCTGCACGGACTCGACGCCGACAGCGCCGACCACCTGGCGGCCCTCGCCTCCGGGCTGTACGCGCTGGGCCGCAGCGCCGGATCCCGGTTCGCGGAGGGCGCCGAGGTCCGGCAGGTGGTGGTCGAGCTCGACACCGCCCTCGTCTTCGTCTCGGCGGCCGGATCCGGCACCTGCCTGGCCGTACTGGCCGACCGGGAGGCCGACGCGGGCGTGCTCGGCTACGAGATGGCCATGCTGGTCAAGAGCGTCCGCCCGTACCTGGCCGCCCCGCCGAGGCGGCCCGTCACCGACGTGGAGCGATGAGGGCCCGCGCCAGGGGGGCGACGGCGCCGGGGGGACCGCGCGACGTGCCGTGGCTGGACGATTCCGCGGGCCGGGTCATCCGTCCGTACACCGCGAGCGGCGGCCGGACCCGGCCGTCCGTCGCGCTCGACCTGCTGTCGCTGGTGACGGCGACCGGCGTGCGCCCGCGCGCCCCCCTCGGCGCCGAGCACGTCCTCGCGCTCCGGCTGTGCGCCGGCTCGGCCGCGGTCACCGTCGCCGAGGTGGCCGGGCACCTGAGGCTCCCGGCGGTGGTGGTCAAGGTCGTCCTCGGCGACCTGATGGAACACGGGGCCGTCACGGTGCGGGCGCCCTGCTTCCCGGCCGGAGGTTCCTTCGCCGACGACGACCAGTCCCTGCTCCGGGCGGTGCTCGATGGCCTGCACAAACGGCTCTGACCCGGCCGCCCGCGGACGCTCCGCGACCTTGAAGATCCTGGTCGCGGGCGGGTTCGGGGCGGGCAAGACCACCTTCGTGGGCGCGGTGAGCGAGATCGAGCCGCTGAGCACGGAGGAACTGCTGAGCGGGCCGGGCGAGGTGGCCGACCCGCTCGACGGGGTCGGGGCGAAGACGACCACGACCGTGGCGCTGGACTTCGGCCGGATCACCCTGGACGAGCGGAACGTGCTCTACCTCTTCGGTACCCCGGGCCAACAGCGCTTCTGGTTCCTGTGGGAGGAGCTGTGCGCGGGCGCGCTCGGGGCGGTGGTGCTCGCCGACACGCGCCGCCTCGCCGACTGCTTCCCCGCCGTGGACTTCTTCGAACGCCGGGGGGTCGGCTTCATCGTCGCCGTCAACGAGTTCGACGGCGGCCACCGCTACACCCCCGGCGAGGTGCGCGACGCCATGGGGATCGGCACGGAGGTGCCCGTCGTGCGCTGCGACGCCCGCCTGACGAGCTCGGGAACGGGGGTGCTGGCCGCCCTGGTCCACCACTTGCTCGGCGCCCCGCACCCGACGCGTGCGGCGGCGCACCCGGAGCACGCGATGTCCATGAATGAGGTCCGCGCCGCGCGCGGAGCGACGTGATGTGGGGGAGACACCATGACGTACTACGAATCGACCGGCCACCTGCTGCTCACACCGGTGGACCGGGAGGCGCCCGCGCGCGTGCTGCGGCTGCGCGAACTGGGCCTGGGGGAGCGGACGGACGGTGAACTGGACGCGTTCGCGCGCCGGGTCGCGGACGGGCTCGCGGCGCCGTACGCCGGGGTCAACTTCATCAGCGAGGAACGGCAGTTCTTCGCCGGCCTGCACCACGCGGCCGACGCCCCGGCGAGCGGCTATCCGGCGCGCGCGCTCCCCCGGGACCACGGGTACTGCCCGCACGTGGTGGTACGGCGGCGCGCGCTGGTGCTGGAGGACGTACGGGACTTCGCGCGCTTCGCGGGCAACGCCGTCGTGGACGAGAGCGGGGTGCGCTCCTACGCGGGCGCGCCCCTGACCGACCGGCGCGGGATCGTCCTGGGGACGGTGTGCGCGGTGGACGTGGTGCCGCGGCGCTGGGGGCTGGCGGGGCTCGCGACGGTGAAGGCGCTGGCTGCGGAGCTGGTGGAGCTGCTGCACGAACGGGAGGACCGCACGGCCCGGGGGTGATTGTCAGTGCCCGGGTCTACGGTCGGAGACGAGGCACTGCCCGTGTCAGGGTCCGTGTCGGAGAGGAGTCGGGGGATGGCCACGACGGCGGAGGACGTCAGGGCGATCGCGCTGTCGCTCCCGGACAGCAGCGAGAAGCTCGCCTGGGGCATGCCCACCTTCAGAGTGGGCGGCGCGGCGAGCGGGAAGAGCGGGAAGATCTTCGCGGCGCTCGGCGACGACGACACCTCGATCGGGGTGAAGTGTCCCCGGGAGGACCGCGCGGAGCTGCTCGCGGCGGAGCCGGAGAAGTTCTTCATACGCCCCGGCCACGACGACACCTACGCGTGGATCCGGGTCCGGCTGGCGGCGGTGGAGGACACCGTGGAGCTGCGCTCCATCCTGACCGACTCCTGGCGCCAGGCGGCCCCCAAGCGCCTGGCGGCCGCCCATCCGGAGCTGGACGGCCGGGGGCCGGGGAGGCCGCTCACCGCGGGGTGAAGGCGGCGATCCGCGCACGCAGCGAGGCCGGGGCGAGTCCGTGGGCCGCCGTGTGCTCCTCGATCGTGCCGTAGCGGCGCAGCTCCGCGCGGCCGACCCCGAGGCCGAGCACCCGGTGCGGGACCGCTTCGAGGGCCCGGTTCGCGGCCGCCGTGGAGGTGCCCGCGAGGTACGGCTCGACCAGCACCACGTCGGCCGGGCCGGGCCCGACGGCGGCGCGCAGTGCCGCGTCGTCGAAGGGCCGTACGGTCGGCGCGTACAGCACGCCCACGTCCATGCCCTCGGTCGCGGTGAGGACGTTGTCGAGCAGGGGCCCGACGGCGACGACGACGCCCGCACGTCCCTCCCGTACGGTCTGGAAGCGCAGCCCGTCCACGGGCCGGGCCGTGGTGTTCGACTGCTCGGAGAGCCGGACGTAGACCTTGTCGTCCCCGGCGGCGTAGGCGTGGCGCAGCAGCGCCTCGGCTTCGTCCGGATGGCCCGGGACGTGCACGGTCCAGCCGTCCAGGGTGTCCAGCAGGGCCACGTCGCCCGGTGCCATGTGCGTGAACCCGCCGGCGGGCCAGTCGTAGCTGGCACTCGCACTGACGAGCACCCCGCCCGTGCCCTGGTGCCCGAAGTCGAGCTTGATCTGCTCGAAGGGCCGCTCCACGAGGAAGCTGGCGAAGGTGTGCACCACCGGTCGCAGCCCCGTGAGGGCCAGGCCGCCGCCCACGCCGACCAGCAGCTGCTCGCGGATGCCCACGTTGATCACCCGGTCCGGATGGCGCTCCTGGGCGGGCCGGAAGCCGTCCATGGCGATCTCGGCCAGGACGACGGCCAGCCGGGGCTCCTCGTCGAGCGCTCGCGACGTGACCGAGACGAACCGTTCGCGCATGGTGTCCATGTCTCCCCCTCTGAGGCGTTCTTGAGTGTTCTCGGGTGTTCTTGGGTGGTGTCCGGCGTTCTCCGGCGCTGTTCCTCAGCGCTTCCTCTCGACGCGGGCGACCACGGCGAGCGGCCGGCCCGGGTGGGGCGTGGTGTACGCCGTGTGCAGCGCCGCGTGGTCCCGGCCGTCCACGGTGACCGCGGACCAGCCGGCGGCCTCGAAGCGGGAGGCGATGCCGCCCCGCCAGCCGTGGGTCGCGGAGTCGTTGTCGATCACGATGGTGTGCAACCGCTCCAGGCCCGCCGGGCCGGCGTACGCGATCGCCTCGTGGTTGCTCCCCTCGTCCAGTTCGGCGTCCCCGATCAGCACCCACACGGCCGGGTCGGTGAGCCCCTGGGCCCGCAGCCCGAGCGCGCTCCCGACGGCGAGCGGCAGTCCGTGGCCGAGGGAACCGCTGCCGATCTCCACTCCGGGGATCAGGGTGCGGTCGGGGTGGTGCCCGAGGGGCGAGTCGTACGCGCCGAACCCGCTGAGCCAGTCGACCGGGAAGAAGCCCTTGGCGGCGAGGACGGCGTAGTAGGCCATCGGTCCGTGCCCCTTGGACAGCAGGAACCGGTCCCGGCCCGGATCCCCGGCGCTGTCCGGCCCGACGCGCAGGATCCGGTCGTAGAGCACCCACAGCGCGTCGAGCGTGGAGGTGGCGGCGGGGCCGTGCTTCTCGGCCCCGGTCATGAGGGCCATGAGGGCCCCCAGGTCTTCGTGGCGGAACCGGGCGTCCGCGGCTGCAGTCGGTGTCATGGACCGATCGTGCAACCTCAAGCACGCTTGAGGTCAACACCCGCCCGGCCCGCTCCCGCCCCGCCGCGGAGCGGAAAGGTGCGCGCGACCACCTCCGGAAGTGCGGTATCGTTCTCCTGCGCGTTCAAACGGGGGAAACCCCAGGTCAACGCGTATCGGGACGTGGCGCAGCTTGGTAGCGCACTTGACTGGGGGTCAAGGGGTCGCAGGTTCAAATCCTGTCGTCCCGACCATGCGGAAACGCAGGTCGGAGGCCGTTCTCTCATACCGGGAGAACGGCCTTTGCCATGTCCGGCCTCTTTCGCTCGGCCTCTTTCGGGCGGCTTCCTTCGGGTGGCCCCGGCCGGTCCTCGTCACGGGCGGGTCGCCCGGACGATCCAGGCCGCAGAGGCGTACAGGACGCCGTCCCCCGTGTCGTGGGCGGTCAGGGTGGCCCTCAGGGCGCCGATGGCGCGCCGCCGGCCCTCTTCGTCGAGTCCTTCGAGCATCCAGCCGAGCATGCCGAGCGTGAACCGCTCCGCGTCGTCGGCGTCGTCGCCGAACCGCATGGCCTCGCCGTGGGGTTCCAGTCGGACGCCGGTGAAGCCGGCGGCGGCGAGCACCGTACGGACCCGCTCCGGGTCCGCGAGTGCGAACGGCCCGGGCGCGTCGGGCGCGGGCGCGGGCGGCGGGCGTCCGGCGGCCAGGGCGCCGGTGAGCGAGCGGAACCATTCATTGCCCGCCGGTGCCTGCCAGACCAGTTGCACGAGACGTCCGCCCGGTCGCAGCGCGCCGGCGATGTTGCGGAACGCGGCGACCGGGTCGGCGAAGAACATCGTCCCGGTGCGGCTGACGGCCAGGTCGAACGCCTCGGAGGAGAAGGGGTGGACCTGGGCGTCGGCCTGCACGAAGCCGGCGTTGCGCACTCCCTCGGCCGCCGCTCGCCGGCGGGCCACCCGCAGCATCGCCGCCGAGAGGTCCACACCGAGGGCCCGGCCGGCGCCCGCCCGGCGCGCGGCGTCGCGGGTGGTCTCGCCGGTGCCGCAGCCGATGTCCAGCACCTGATCGGCGGCGGACACGTCGGCCGCGGCGAGGAGGTGCGTGCGATAGCGGCGTACGGCGCGGTCGTAGCGATCGGCGTGCCGCGCCCAGTGGGCGCCTTCCCGGCCGTCCCAGGCGCGGGCCTGTTCGGTGTTGACGGGATCGACCCGGAGGGTGCTGGTCATGACCACCACCGCCTATGCTGGGAAAACAGTACCAAAGGGAGTATTTGGGCTATTTCCGGATTACGCCTGGAGGATGGCGATGTCAAGGGGTCCGGCGCTCACCACCACGTCCTACGCGATCCTCGGCCTGCTCTCGATCCGGCCCTGGAGCACGTACGAGCTCGCGCAGCAGATGGACCGGAGCCTGGGCCGCATCTGGCCCCGGGCCCAGAGCAAGCTGTACGAGGAGCCGAAGAAGCTCGTCCGCCACGGCCTGGCCGAGGCGGCGAAGGAAGCGGTCGGACGGCGGCCGCGCACCGTCTACCGCATCACCGCCGAGGGGCGGCGCGCGCTGGCCGACTGGCTGACCGGGCCGAGTGCCGGCCCGGTCCTGGAATCCGAACAGCTCCTGAAGGTGTTCTTCGCGGACTCCGGCACCAGAGCCGACACCCTGGCCACCCTCCGCGGAGCCCGGGACTGGGCCGACGAGCGGAACCGGGAGAACGCGGCGGCCGCGCGGGCCCATCTCGCCGGGCGGGCCCCGTTCCAGGAGCGGGCCGCCCAGACCATGCTCGTCGGCCGCTTCCTCACCGACTACTACCGGCTCGTCGCCACCTGGGCCGAGTGGGCGACCACCGTCGTGGAGCAGTGGCCCGACGAGCCGGCGGAGGCCGTCCCGGACCCCGGGGAGCTGGCCGAGATCCTCCGGCGCGCGGGCTGGGGCGCCGGCGCCGGGGACGAGGCGTGAACACGCGGCGCCCGCCGAGCCCGCCGAGCCCGCCGCGGGCGTCGCGCCCGTCGCGTCCGGATTGCCGCTCCACCCATCCGGCGTAGCGTGAATTGGGGGCCCATCCACCGGCGGACAGCCCCGGGCCCGCCGGAGGTCGCACCGTCCCGGGCCGGGGCGCGAGGAGCGATGGCCATGGGCAACTTCACTGTGGACCAGCTGAGTCAACGGGTGCGCGGCACCGTCGTCACTCCGGGGGACGAGGACTACGACGAAGCCCGCACGGTCTACAACGCCATGATCGACAGGCGGCCGGCCGCGGTCGTGCGCTGCGCGAACGCGGGCGACGTCATGGCGGCCGTCGACTTCGCCCGGGAGAACGAGCTCGACCTGGCGGTCCGCGGCGGCGGCCACAGCGTGCCCGGCTTCGGGACCTGTGACGACGGCGTGGTCGCCGACCTGTCCGCGATGCGCGGCGTGCGCGTCGACCCCGTACGGCGGACGGCGCGCGCCGAGGGCGGCGCGACCTGGGGCGACTTCAACGCGGCCACCTACGCGTTCGGCCTGGCGACGACGGGCGGGATCATCTCCACCACCGGCGTCGGCGGCCTCACCCTGGGCGGCGGCATCGGCTACCTCGACCGCGGAATGGGCCTGAGCTGCGACAACCTGATCTCCGCGGATGTGGTGACGGCGGACGGACAGCTCGTCGTCGCGAGCGAGCAGGAGCACGAGGACCTCTTCTGGGCCCTGCGCGGAGGCGGTGGCAACTTCGGCGCGGTGACCTCCTTCGCCTTCCGGCTCGGCCCCGTCAAGGATATCTACGGCGGGCCGATCCTCTTCGAGCTGGACAGCGCCGGCGCCGTGCTGCGCGCCTACCGGGAGTTCATCGCCGACGCGCCGGAGCAGCTCGGCGCGTTCCCGGCCTTCCAGATCGCGCCGCCGCTGCCGTTCATCCCGCAGGACCGGCACGGCGACACCTTCCTGCTGATCGTGGCGTGCTGGGCGGGCCCGACGGAGGAGGGCGAGCGCGCCCTCCAGCCCATCCGCGACTTCGCACCGGTCGTCGCGGAACACGTAGGCGTCATGCCGTACCCGGCACTCAACAGCGCCTTCGACGCGCTGGTGCCGCCCGGGCTGCAGCACTACTGGAAGGCCAACTTCGTCACGGAGCTGAGCGACGAGGCCATCGAGGCGCACCTGGTGTACGGCCCGCGCGTACCCGCCGTGAACTCGACGGTCCACATCTACCCGATCAACGGCGCCTGCCACCGCGTCGCCCCGGACGCCACGGCTTTCGCCTACCGGGACGCCTCCTTCGCCACCGTCATCGCGGGCATGTGGCCGGACCCCGCCGACAACGACGCCAACACCGTCTGGGTCCGCGACTACTACGCGGCCACCGCCCCGCACTCGGAGGAGGGCGGCTACGTCAACTTCATGGCGGAAGACGACCAGGACCGCATCCGCGCCAACTACAAGGGCAACTACGACCGCTTGGCCGCGGTCAAGGCAACCTACGACCCGGGCAACCTCTTCCACCTGAACCAGAACATCAAGCCCTAGGTGCCCCTCCTGCCGGCTTGTGCCCGAGGCGTGGTGCACTCACGCCGGCGTCGCGGGGAGGGCCGCGAGGAACGTGCGGACGTGGCGGAGCCAGGTGGCCCGGTCGGCCGGGCCCAGGACGTGGGCGGCGCCGGGCAGGTCGACCAGCCGGGCCCCCGGGATGCCGGCCGCCAGACGGTACGAGCTGTCGGGCAGCACCAGCCGGTCGCCGGTGGGCGCCACCACCAGGGTCGGGGCGGACACCTTCGCCAGGTCGGCCCTGACGTCCACGCGGGACACCAGGTCGAAGTGGTCCAGGATGCCCGGCGGCATCACGGTCAGGGTCCGGGCGACAGCGTCGCCGAGGGCGGCCGGTCCGAGACCCGCCAGGTCCGCCGGGGCCATGCAGGACAGGAGGGCGAGCCGTGCCACGTCCTCCCACTGAGCGGCGGCTGCCAGGGACTTGATCAGCCGAGCGGCGAGGTCCAGGACGGGGTCGGCAACGGCGAAGCCGGCGGTGAGTACGAGGGCCCGGACGCGGCCGGGGTGCCGGGTGGCGATCCGGACGGCCACGGCGCTGCCGAGGGACTCCCCGAGGACGGCGAACGAATCCTGGCCGGCCGCGACGGCGGCCGCGACCAGGCGGTCGGCGAGGTCGTCCAGGTCCAGGGGGGCGACGGCCACGGGAGAGCGACCGGCCCCGGGGTAGTGCGGGCCGACGAGCGTGTGGTCCCGGGAGAGGTCGTCGAGGACGAGGCCGAAATTCCCCTCGATGCCGCCGCCGGCGCCGTGCGCGAGCAGAAGCGCAGGGCCGCGCCCCCGTACGAGAACGTCGAGGTGAGGGGCGGGAAGTGCGCGATCAGTGGTCATGGCTCCGACGCTAAACTCTGACATCCATGTCAGAGTCAAGTCGGTCACGTCGGTCACGTCGCGGCGTGGGCGGGGGAGCGGGGATGAGGCGAGCGGCATGCGCATGAAGGAGATGGTGCGGCGGACCGGGGTCCACGAGCGGCTGCTGCGCTACTACGAACAGCAGGGGCTCCTGACACCCGGAAGGCTCACCAGCGGCTACCGCGTCTACGACGCGTCCGACGTCGAGACGGTGCGACGCATCCGCTGTCTGCTGGCGGCGGGCCTTTCGACCGCTCTGATCGCTCAGGTCCTGCCCTGCATCCGGGCAGACGACGAGCGCCTCGTGCCCGCCTGCCCGGACCTGCTCGCCCAACTGCGGCAGGAGGGCGAGCGGATCACCCGCACCATCGAAGACCTGCAGGCCTCGCGCGCGATCCTCGACACCATCATCACCGCCGCACCCTCAGGGGCACCGGGACGCTGAGGGGACGACGCCGCACGACCTGCTGACGGCGGGACGGACGGGGCAGGGCGGGGCGGGGCGGGGGTGTTCCCCCGCCCTGCCCCCGCCCCGCCCTGCCCCTCGCCCCGGTTATGGAACCGTGGTCCCGGCCGCCGGGTGGGCCTTGGCCAGGGTGCAGACGCCGTCCACGCACTGGCGCTCAAGGCGTCCGCGCGAGATGGTCTGCGCCAGCCCGACCATCCAGCAGGTGGGGCAGCCGCGGAAGGCGACGAGGGCCAGTGGGGCCGCCAGCAGGGCGACCGGACCGACGGCGGGCGCCAGCGCGATCGAGCCGGCGATCAGCCCGAAGCCGATGGCCCCGCGCGCCAGGTGGCGCGGAACGGATGTGCTGGCGTAGTTCATGGGCTTCACGGTCATGCGTCTCCTCCTCCTGCTCGTTCCGCTCCCTCGATCGACGGGTCGGCCGCGGCCAGCGAGTGGCGCAGTGCCGCGCGTGCCCGGTGCAGCCGTGACTTCATCGCGGTGGTGCTCAGGCCGAGCGCATCGGCGACCCGCCGGCCGGGCAGGCCCTGGACGTCCCGCAGGATCAGGACCTGGCGCTGGTCACGGGGCAGGGCGCTGATCGCGGCCGCGACCCGCTCCGCCTCCAGCCGGTGCAGCACGAAGTCCTCGGCGGACGGTTCCGCGGGCCCCGGCCCGGCCGGGGCCGGGGTTCCGTCGCTCCGCGGGACCACGAGCCGTACCTGCCGCAGGCACTCGTTGCGCACGATCCGGAACATCCACGAGGCGAGGGCGCCCGTGGCCCGCAACGTCCCGATCTTCCGGTAGAGGATGATCAGCGCCTCCTGCGCCGCGTCCTCCGCGTCCTGCGGCGAGGCGCAGAGCGAGAGCGCGAACTTGCGCACATGGGGCTGTGACTCCATGACGACGGTGGTGAGGGACGCGACGTCACCGTCCTGGGCGGCTCTGATCAGCCGTTCGTCCGGCCAGCGGAAGCGTGGATTCATGTCCTGCTCATTCGTGGAAGGTCTCCCGTACCCATACCCGTACCTGTCGCCGGCTCCGGTCAGGCCCGGCTCTTGCGGCGCCGCACCAGGTGCAGGGTGCACGCGCCCACGAGCAGGGCTCCGATCACGACGAGGCTGGTGATCATCATGGGTGTTTCCTCCTGGATCCGCCGGCCCGTTCGGCCGGTACGGGGACAAGAGGCGGGGAGGTCCGAAAAGGATTCGGGGCGGTCCGGAGTTGATAGGCAAGTGGTTGCTTGCCTATGCTGGAGCGGTGGCCGACGAACTCTTCAGAGCCTTGGCCGACCCGACACGCCGCACGATCCTCGACGAGCTCGCGGAGAAGTCCGGGCAGACACTGTTCGAGATCTGCTCGCGGCTGACCATGAAGCACCGGCTCGGCCTCTCGCGCCAGGGCGTCTCCCAGCACCTCGCCGTGCTGGAGGCCGCCGGACTCGTCGAGACGAGGCGGGAGGGCCGGTACAAGTTCCACGACCTGAACACCGCCCCGCTGCGGCAGATCGCCGAGCGATGGCCCATGCCCGACCCGTCCGGACCGGAAGAGAGCACCCCATGAAGATCCACATGACCAGCGTCTTCGTCGACGACCAGGCCAAGGCCCTGCACTTCTACACCGAGATCCTCGGGTTCGTGAAGAAGCACGACGTCCCGCTGGGCGAGGGCGCCCGCTGGCTGACCGTGGTCTCCCCCGAGGAGCCCGGCGCCGCCGAACTCCTCCTGGAGCCCGCCGGCCACCCCGCCGCCAGGACCTACCGCGACGCCCTCGTCGAGGACGGCATCCCGCTCGCCCAGTTCGCCGTCGACGACGTCACGGCGGAGTACGAGCGCCTGCGCGGCCTCGGCGTCCGCTTCACCCAGGAGCCGCTGGAGATGGGCCCCGTCACCACCGCCGTCTTCGACGACACCTGCGGCAACCTGATCCAGCTCGCGACCGAGCCGAAGTAGCCCGCGGGCCCGGCACGATCCGAAAGGGACGGCCTAGGGCTGGTCCACCGGCCGTCCCGCGTGCAGTTCGAGGGGGCCGGTGGCCGTGGCGCGGGCCGTGAGGGAGGCCTCGATCTGGCGGCGCAGGGACGGTTTCGTGCAGCGGCGCAGTTCGGATGGCGGAACCGTGCGCCATGCGAGGAGCTCCGTACCGGGCAGGCGGATCCGGGACAGGGTGGCGGCGTCGAGGGTGCCGCCGTCGTAGAGGAACCGGACCCGGGCCGGATAGCCGGGGCGGTGGGACCAGTTGACGGCGAGCAGCCGGCCCGGGGCGAGGTCGAGGCCGAGCTCTTCGAGGACCTCGCGGCGGGCCGCGGCGCGCGGGATCTCGCCGAGGTCGCTGTCGATGCCGCCGCCGGGCAGGTTCCAGCGGTCCGGATCGCCGTACGCGGGCCGCACCAGCAGGACCCCGCCCGCGGAGTCGGTGAACAGCACGCTGGCCGCCGTGAGGGCCTTGGGGCGGGCGGCGCGGTGGCCGGCGGCGTCGTAGGCGCCCGCGTGTTCCAGCTCGGCGCGGCGCACGGGGTCGAAGCCCGCCGGGGAGCCGGGCTGCGGCGCGCCCTCGACCAGGTGGGCGAGCGAGCCGGAGCGCAGGGCTGCCAGGGCGGCGCGCACGCGGGCAGCCCGGCGGGGTTCCAGGGCCGCGCAGGCCTCCTCCGGGGTGAGCCAGTGCGCCTCGGTGACCTCCCCGTCCGGGAAGGAGATCGCGGACGTCTCCTCGGGCGTCAGCGGGCCGACCAGGTGGACGTGGACGACGAGGGAGCGCCCGAGGGGCCCCGGCGGGCGGGAGTCCACGGCGAGCAGCCGCCCCACCCGCACGCTCAGGTCCAGCTCCTCCTTCAGCTCGCGGGCCAGCCCCTCCTCCGGAGTCTCGGTGTCCTCCACGCACCCGCCCGGGAGCTCCAGCTCCTCCTTGTACGAGGTGGTGAGGACGAGCACCCGCCCGCGCGGGTCCAGCACGATCCCGGTGGCGGCCACGAGGGGGGACGGCTGGGCGGCGTAGTAGGCGCGGACCGAGTCGGTGTACGGGGACGGGCGTGGGGGCGTCGGGGGCTGATCCGGCACGGGGGCTCCTGGAAGGGTGGCTGCGGTGGCACGGTGATCCGTACCCACTCGGGCAGTGTCCATGGGGTCCTGCGGGGATCCTGCGCGGGATCGCGGGCCGGCGCGGGCCGGGCCCTGTGGCCTGCGAGGACCGGCCGGGGGAGGGCTTAGGCTGCGGGCATGGAGTCCTACACCATCGGCCAGGCGGCGCGGCTGCTCGGCGTCAGCGTAGACACGGCCCGGCGGTGGGCCGACGCGGAAAGGTTCCCGACGCGTCGGGACGGCACCCGGCGGATGGTCGACGGGCCGGACCTCGCCGCGTTCTGCGTGGAGGTCGCCCAGGAGGGCGCCGACGGCGAGGGGGCCCCGTACACCTCGGCGCGCAACGCCTTCGCCGGCATCGTGACGGGCGTGAAACTGGGCACGGTCGACGCGCAGGTCGAGATCCAGGCCGGACCGCACCGCGTCGTGTCCCTGCTGACCCGGGAGGCCGTGGAGGAACTCGGCCTGGAGGTCGGAGCGAGGGCGACCGCGCGGGTGAAGTCGACGAGCGTCTTCATCGACCGGACCTAGGTCCGTCCCCTTCGGATCCTGCCCGGCTGGTGGGGCGGTCCGCGTACCGGTGGCACACTGGCCGCTGATCCGCCGAAGGGGAGTACGTCCGTTGTCCATGTTCAGCACCCTGCGCCGGGCCGTGCGCCGCACCTACCGGCGGACCGTCGACCTCAGCCACCCGGCCCGCTCCCCGCTCGGCAGCGCCGTCGTCAACTGCATCGTGTACCGGGACGGCGTACGCCAGGACGGCCACGGCCACGCCGACGTGGGCGAGGCACTGCGCCGCGTCCGCAAGACGGGCGAGGGCTTCGTCTGGGTCGGCCTGCACGAGCCCTCGCAGGAGGAGTTCGCCGTGCTGGCCGAGCTGCTCGGCCTGCACCCGCTCGCCGTCGGGGACGCGGTCCGGGCCCACCAGCGGCCCAAGATCGAGCGCTACGACGAGACGCTCTTCGCCGTGTTCAAGACCGTGCGGTACGTGGAGCACGAGGAACTGACCGCGACCAGTGAGGTGGTGGAGACCGGGGAGCTCATGGCCTTCGCCGGCGGTGACTTCGTCATCACCATCCGGCACGGCGGGCGCGGCACCCTCGGGTCGGTCCGCGAGGAGCTGGAGGCGCTCCCCGAGCAGCTGGCCAAGGGGCCGGTCTCCGTCCTGCACGCCCTCGCCGACCACGTGGTCGACGAGTACGTGGCCGTCACGGACGCGGTGCAGAACGACATAGACGACGTCGAGACCATGGTCTTCAGCGAGCACGGCGGACGCGGGGACGCCGGCCGGATCTACCAGCTCAAGCGCGAACTGCTGGAACTGCGCAGGGCGGTGGCCCCGCTGGCCCGTCCGCTCCATCAGCTGAGCACCCAGCCGATACCGGTCATCCCGCCGGAGATGCGCACGTACTTCCGGGACGTCGCCGACCATCTGACCCGCGCCACCGACCAGATCAACGCGTACGACGCCCTGCTCGACTCGATACTGCAGGCCCATCTCGCGCAGGTGACCGTCGCCCAGAACGAGGACATGCGCAAGATCACCGCATGGGCGGCCATCGTCGCCGTCCCCACGATGGTCTGCGGGGTCTACGGCATGAACTTCGATCACATGCCCGAGCTGCACTGGACCTACGGATATCCCCTCGTGCTCGGCGTGATGGCGGTCGCGTGCTTCGTCATCCACCGGGGCTTCCGGCGCAACGGCTGGCTCTGAAGGTCCCGGCGGGAGGGCCGGACCGCGGGAAAACCCCGCGAGGCCGGCCCGCCGGGCCCGGTAGGGTCCCCGTGGCGGCGCGCAACCACGAGGAATGGGGCAGGTCGGGACATGCAGCAGGCAGCGGTGGGCGCGGTGGCGACGGCGGAGCTGGCCGGGGACCTTGTGCGGCTGGAGCCGCTGGAGCCGCGGCACCACGACGGGCTGTGCGAGGCGGTCCGCGACGGCAGTCTCTGGGAGCTCGCGGTGACGATCGTCCCGCACCCGGACGACGTACGGGGCTTCATCGAGGACGCCGTCGAGGCGCGGGCGCAGGGCCACCAGATCCCGTATGCCACGGTGGACGCGCGGACCGGGCGGGTCATCGGGTCCACCCGGCTGATGGTGATCAACACCGCGAACCGGCGGCTGGAGATCGGCTGGACCTTCCTGGCCGCGTCCCGGCAGCGCAGCGGTGCGAACGCGGAGGCGAAGCTGCTGATGCTGCGGCACGCCTTCGAGACGATGGGGATGAACCGCGTCGAGCTGCTCACGGACGTGCGCAACGCGAAGTCGCGGGCGGCGATCACCCGGCTCGGCGCACAGCACGAGGGCGTGCTGCGGCACCACATGGTCATGCGGGACGGCTGGATCCGCGATACGGCGGTGTACAGCATCACGCGCCCGGAGTGGCCGGAAGTGGAGCGGGGTCTGCGGGCCCGCCTGGCGGCCCACAGCGCCGACGGCCCGCAAGGCTGAGAGCGGCCCCGCCCCGCCCCGCGGCCGCCTCGGCGTGCCCGGTCAGCGGGTGGCGCGGGTCAGGAAGTGCGTGGGGGCGTCCTCGTACGTGGCCACGTGCCAGCCCGCCGCTTCGAGGGCCGGGCGGAGGTTCGGTTCGGCCAGCGGGTCGTCCGGGCTGACGGCGCGCCCGTGCCGGGCGGCGCGCTCCGCCCGGCCGGAGGGGTGGAAGAGCAGCAGCTCCCCGCCGGGGGCGGTGACGCGGGCCCACTCGCGCAGGGCGGCGGCCGGCCGCGGCAGGTGGTCCAGCAGCCCGGCGGCGAAGATGCCGTGGACGGCGCCGGCCGGCAGCGGGAGCCGCACGCAGTCGGCGAGCAGCAGCCGCGCCGGGCCGCCGTGGCCCGCGCGGGTGGCGGCGTCGAGCATGGCGTGCGTGACGTCGACGCCGATCACCGTGCCGGTGGCGCCGACCAGGGCCCGCAGTGCGGGCAGGGCGCGGCCGCTGCCGCAGCCCAGGTCGAGCGCGCACTGCCCGGGGCGCAGCCCCATCCGGGCGACGGCGGCCTCGTAGGCCGGGGTCTGGTAGGCGAACCGCTCCTCCCAGGCGGCGGCCCGGGGTGTGAAGAAGGCGCGGGTGGCCGTGGTCTGGGCCCGCCCGGCGACCAGCTCGGCGAAGCGGCGCAGCAGTTCGCGGTCGGCCTCGCCCAGGACGGGAAGCCCCCAGGCGCTGGCGCCCACGCGGAACCCGTGCGGGGCGCGGCCGCCCCCGAGGAGGGGATCGGTGCCACCTCCGGCGCCCCGGGTACCCGCCGGACCTGCCGCACCCGCCGGACCTGCTGTACCCGCCGGACCTGCCGTACCCGACGAACCTGCCGTACCCGCCGCCTCCGTGAGCAGCCGGGCTCCCTCGCCGAGGGCGAGAACGGGCACTTCGGCGGCGAGCGCCGGCCCGACGAGGGGGAGGGCGGCGGGGGTGGCCCCGGGGGAGAGGATCAGCGCGTCGATCCCGGCAAGGGAGTCCGGCAGCGGGTCGTCGGCGTCGGGCCGGCACGGGTGGATCCGCAGTCCGGCCGCCTCGATGGCGGCGGTGGGTGCGTCTCCGATGACGAGGACGGCCATCGGCGCCTTCCTTTCCTGCGTCGTGCGCGTGCTGTTGATCGTGCATATGAGGTGCCAGTGACCGGAAACGGCCGCATCTGCGTAAGCATGCACCGCGCAGCCTCTCATATGCCAGGGGTGGGAATGTCGAACCCCGTCCGGCCGGAGCGGGTCGTGCCGGGGTCTTGAGGTGGCGCGAGTTCTGGTAGTAAAGTTTCCTAACGAAGTCGCCAGAGCAACAACTCCCCCATGGAGGAACTGTGTTCACCCCCCACCGCAAGCGACTGGCCGTAAGTACCGTGCTCGGCGCCGCCCTTCTCGCCGTGCCCGTCACCGCCCACGCGACCGCCCCGGCCGCCGCCCCCGCCGCGGCACCGGTCTCCGCGCAGGTGCTGCCCGCCGCCGTCGGACTCGACGACCCGGTGAAGAAGGACATCGCGATGCAGATCGTCTCCAGCGCCGAGAACTCCTCGCTGAACTGGAAGGCGCAGTACAAGTACATCGAGGACATAGACGACGGCCGCGGCTACACGGCCGGCATCATCGGGTTCTGTTCCGGCACCCACGACATGCTCGAACTCGTCGAGTACTACACGCAGATCAAGCCGGGCAACGTGCTCGCCAAGTACCTTCCCGCCCTGCGGAAGGTCGACGGCAGCGACTCGCACGCCGGCCTCGACCCCAACTTCACCAAGGACTGGGTGAAGGCGGCCTCCGACTCCGACTTCAAGAAGGCCCAGGACCACGAGCGCGACCGGGTCTACTTCAACCCGGCGGTGAACCAGGGCAAGGCCGACGGGGTCGGCGTGCTGGGCCAGTTCACCTACTACGACGCCATCGTCATGCACGGCGACGGCGATGACTCCACCAGCTTCCGCAACATCCGCAAGCGGGCCCTGTCCAAGGCCAAGCCCCCGGCCCAGGGCGGCAACGAGACCACCTGGCTCAACGCGTTCCTCGACGCCAGGGTCTGGGCGATGAAGCAGGAGGAGGCGCACAGCGACACCAGCCGCGTCGACACGGCCCAGCGGGTGTGGCTCAAGAAGGGCAACCTCAACCTCAACACCCCCCTGGACTGGAAGGTCTACGGGGACCCGTTCCACATCGGCTGACCGCTCCGCGGGCGCGACCCGCTCCTGGCGCCGGCCGCGGTGCTCCCGGCTGTGGATCCGCTCGACCGGGATCCACAGCCGACCGACCGGGACCGTCAGCAGGACGACCGCGGCAGGGAAATCGTGAGGGCCGCGTACGGAGGGCTGCGCTGACGGCCCCGGCTCCGGGGCTGCGGCTACGAAGTCGGGGCTACGAGGTCGAGGCTACGGGGTCAGGGCTACGAGGTCGGGGCTACGGGGTCAGGGCTACGAGGTCGGGGCTACGGGGTCGGCCGCTCCCCGCGTCAGTACGGTGAAGGCCCGGCCCGCCGAGGTCCAGTGGCCCGACGGGGTCCAGTCCGCGGCCGCCGCGTGCCGGGCCAGGGCCGCCGGGCCGACGCGGGCCCAGGGGAACGGAGCGCCCAGGCCGCCGCGGCCGTCGGCCACCCGGACCTCGCAGCGCTCGTCCACATCGGCCCCGGCCTCCGCCTGCACGCACTCCACGATCAGCGAGCCCGTCACCGCGAGCACCTCGGCCGCCCGGTGCAGCAGCGCGGTGGGATCCCCGCCGATGCCGATGTTCCCGTCGATGAGCAGCGCCGTGTCCCAGCGGCCCTCGCCGGGAAGGGCGTCGAAGACCGACCGGTGCAGGGCGGCGGCGCCCGAGCGGGCGGTCCGGGCCACCGCCTCCGGGCTGACGTCGATGCCCAGGGCCCGGTGCCCGCGGGCGGCCAGCGCGCCGACCAGCCGGCCGGGGCCGCAGCCGATGTCCAGGACGGCGCCCCGGCAGCGGCCCAGCACCGTCCGGTCGGCGCCGTCCGGAGCCTCGCACCAGCGCTCCACGTCCAGTGGGAGCAGCCACCCGTCGCCCCGCCGCAGGTAGAGCGGCCCGCGGCCGCGGCGCAGGGCCACCGCGTACGGATCGGCCGACCAGGCGCTGACCGGACCGCCGGCCCGGGCGCCGCCCGAGGTGAGCGTGGTCATCGCAGCACCGGCCGGGTCGGGCGCGGGGCGAACTCCGCCAGCCGCGCGGCGAAGCCGCTCGCCGGGGCCTCGGCGGCGACCAGGCGGGCGTCCTCGGCGGTGTCGACGTCCCGCAGGACGGGCAGCCGGCCGGTGCGCAGCCCGGCCGCGCGCAGCCGCTCGTACTGGACCGCGCCCGTCCCGGGCACCGACATCGGTACCCCGCGCAGCAGCGCCGGGTCGGGGACGGCCAGCCCGAGCGCCCAGAACCCGCCGTCGACGGCCGGCCCGAACCAGGCCCCGTACGCCGACCAGTCGACGTCCAGCAGCTCCGGCGTGACCTGCGGGGTGTCCATGCCGATCAGCAGCGCGGGCCCGTCACAGGCCCCGAACGCGGCGGCGAGCCGCAGGTCCAGGCTCCCGGAGCACTGCGGGACCACCTCGAAGCCGGGCGGCAGCCACGGACCGGGGCGGCCCTCCAGGACCAGGACCCGGCGCCGCGCGGGAGCCGCGGCCACGGCGGCGAGGGTGTCGGCGAGCGAGGCCTCGGCCAGCGCGGCCGCCTCGGCCGGGGTGAACGGCGGGGTGAGGCGGGTCTTGACCCGGCCCGGGACCGGCTCCTTCGCGATCACCAGCAGGGTGGTCGTGCTCATCGGGCACCGCCCGAGGGTGCAGCCGCACCGGACCGGTCGACGGCCGGTGCGCCGACGGGGCCGCCGGCCGGCTGCGCCAGGACCCGGCTCATGTCGCGCACCGCCTGCCAGGTGCCCCGCCAGGTGCCCGTCACCTTCGACTTCCCCGAGCGCGGCAGGTACGGCACGTCCACCTCCCGGATCCGCCAGCCCGCGTCCGCGGCCCGGACCACCATCTGCAGCGGATAGCCCGAACGCCGGTCCGACAGGTCGAGCCCGAGCAGGGCCTCCCGTCGTGCGGCCCGCATCGGGCCCAGATCGCGCAGCCGCAGTCCGGTCCGCCGGCGCAGCAGCCGGGCCAGCGCCATGTTCCCGGCCCGGGCGTGCGCGGGCCAGGCGCCGCGGCCCTGCGGACGGCGCCGTCCGAGCACCAGATCGGCCCGGCCCGCGGCGACGGCCGCCACGAAGCCGGTCAGCAGCCCGGGGTCCAGCGAGGCGTCGCAGTCGCAGAAGCAGACGACGTCCGCCTCGGCGGCGAGCAGCCCGGCGTGGCAGGCGGCGCCGAAACCGCGCCGCGACTCGGTGACCACGGTCGCGCCGAGGGACCGCGCGAGTTCGGCGGAGCCGTCGGTGGACCCGTTGTCCACGACCAGGGCCCGCCAGCCGTCCGGGATGCGCGCGAGGACCCAGGGCAGGGCCTCGGCCTCGTTCAGACAGGGAAGTACGACGTCTACCGTCACGGTTTCGCTCACGGATTCACCGTAGGAACCGCGGCCCCGGAAAAGGGCCGTGGACTCCTTACGAAACGCGGACGTCGCCCCCACGGACGCGGTCCGGGGCCCTGGCGGGCGCCCGCGGGTGGGAGGCTGGACCGTATGAGCGGTGACGGCGTGAGCAGCAGCGGCGGCAGCAGGAGCGGTGGAGGTGGCCTCGGCGGCGCGGACGGCGCGCGGCCCGCGCCCGCGCGCATCCTGGTCGTCGACGACGACCCGACGGTGGCGGAGGTCGTCACCGGCTACCTCCGGCGCGCCGGCTACACGGTGGAGAGCGCGGCGGACGGCCCGGCGGCCCTCGCCCGCGCCGCCCTGATCCGCCCGGACCTGGTCGTCCTGGACCTCATGCTGCCGGGCCTGGACGGGCTGGAGGTGTGCCGCAGGCTCCGCGCGGCCGGCCCGGTGCCCGTGATCATGCTGACGGCGCGGGGCGACGAGGACGACCGGATCGCGGGACTGGAACTGGGCGCCGACGACTACGTCACGAAACCCTTCAGCCCGCGCGAGCTCGTCCTGCGGGTCGCCTCCGTGCTGCGCCGCGCGGCGGCCGCCGGGGCCGAGGCCGCGCCGGGGACCGGCGGGGGAGGGGACCGGCTCACGGGCGCCGGGATCACCCTCGATCCGGCCACCCACCGAGCCGCCAAGGACGGACGCGAACTGGCTCTCACCGTACGGGAGTTCGACCTGCTGGCGCACTTCCTGCGGCATCCCGGGCAGGCGCACGGGCGCGAGGAGCTGATGCGCGAGGTATGGGGCTGGGACTTCGGTGACCTGTCGACGGTGACCGTGCACGTACGCCGCCTGCGCGCCAAGGTCGAGGAGGACCCGGGGCGGCCGCAGCTGATCCAGACGGTGTGGGGCGTCGGCTATCGCTTCGAACCGGGTGAACCGGGCGAATCAGGTGATGCGGGCCAACCAGGTGAACCGGGCGCACCAGGTGATGCGGGCCAGCCAGGTGATGCGGGCGAACCGGGTGAGGGGGCCGCGGCATGAAGGACATACTGCTCATCGCGCTGTTCGCGTTCGGCGGGGCCGTCTGCGCGGGGGCGTTCGGCGCGCTCGTGCTGAGGCTGGTGCGGCACCGGTCGGTGGCGGTGTCCCTGACGGTGATCGCCGCGGTGACGGTCACCGCGATGCTGGCCGGAACGCTCGCGGTGGCCCAGGCGATGTTCCTCTCCCGGCACGACCTCGGGGTGGTCACCCTGGTCGTGGCCATGGCGGCGGTGGTCTCGCTGGCCGTGGCGCTGGTGCTGGGGCGGTGGGTGGTGGCGCGCAGCCGGGAGCTGTCGCTGGCCGCACGGGACTTCGGTGACGGCGGCAGTTTCGCGGCGCCGCCCGCGCCGGCCACGGCGGAACTGGCCTCGCTGTCGCGGGAGCTTGCGGCGACCAGCGAGAAGCTGGCGGTGTCCCGGGAGCGGGAGCGGGCGCTGGAGACCTCGCGGCGGGAGCTGGTGGCCTGGATCTCGCACGATCTGCGGACCCCGCTGGCGGGGCTGCGGGCGATGTCCGAGGCGCTGGAGGACGGCATGGCGGAGGATCCGGCGCGCTACCACCGGCAGATCCGCACCGAGGTCGAGCGGCTCAACTCCATGGTCGGCGACCTCTTCGAGCTGTCCCGCATCCACGCGGGCGCACTGGCGCTGAGCCCGAGCCGCATGTCCGTGTACGACCTGGTCGGCGACGCGCTGTCCGGGGTGCACCCGCTGGCGCGGGAGCGCGGGGTGCGGCTCGACGGCGCGGCGGTGGACCGGGTGCCGGTGGAGGTCGACGGCAAGGAGATGACCCGGGTCCTGGCCAACCTGCTGATCAACGCGATCCGGCACACCCCGGCGGACGGCACCGTGGCCATCGCGGCCTCGGTGCGGGCCGACGGGGGAGCGGTGGTCGTCTCCGTGACGGACGGCTGCGGCGGGATCCCGGCGGAGGACCTCCCGCGGGTCTTCGACACGGGCTGGCGGGGCACGCAGGCGCGGACGCCTCCGGCGGGGGTGGCCTCGGCGGGGGCGGCCGCGGTGCCGGCGCCTCCGGCGGGCGCGGGGCTGGGGCTGGCGATCGTACGGGGCATCGTGGAGGCGCACGAGGGGCGGGCGGCGGTACGGAACGTTCCCGGAGGGTGCCGCTTCGAGGTGACCCTGCCGGTGCCGGCCTGAGGCGGCGCCGGCCCGGGGCCGGAGCCCCGGGGGCGCCGCCGCGGCCACGGCCCGCGGCGGCCCCGCTCCTCGCCCGCCTCAGGGGCGCTGTGCGGCGTGCGCGAAGTCCGTCATGCCCTTCGCGAAATCGACTTCCGCGCGCCAGCCCAGGTCCGTGCGCAGGCGGTGGGAGTCGGCCGTGATGTGGCGGACGTCGCCGAGACGGTACGCGCCGGTGACCACGGGGGCGGGGCCGCCGTGGGCCGTGGCCAGGGCGGTGGCCATCTCGCCCACCGTGTGCGGGGTTCCGCTGCCGGTGTTGTACGCGGTGCACAGGCCGGGCGGGGTCGAGGCCTCCAGGGCCAGGACGTTGGCCTGCGCGACGTCCGTCACGTGGACGAAGTCCCGGCGCTGGCCGCCGTCCTCGTACACCTGCGGGGCCTCGCCCCGCGCCAGCGAGGAGCGGAAGAAGGAGGCCACGCCCGCGTACGGGGTATCGCGCGGCATCCCCGGGCCGTACACGTTGTGGTAGCGCAGCGACACCGCGCGGCCGTCCACGCAGCGGGCCCAGGAGGCCGCCAGGTGCTCCTGGGCCAGCTTCGTGGTCGCGTACACGTTGCGGGGATCGGTCGGCGCGTCCTCGGCCACCAGCCCCGGCGCCAGTTCCGAGTCGCAGACGGGGCAGTGCGGTTCGAAGCGGCCCGCGGCCAGGTCGGCGGCGCGGCGCGGGCCCGGGCGGACCACACCGTGGCGCGGGCACTCGTACCGGCCCTCCCCGTAGACCACCATCGAGCCGGCGAGGACCAGGTCCCGGACCCCGCCGTCCGCCATCGCGGCGAGCAGCACCGCCGTGCCGAGGTCGTTGTGGGAGACGTAGGCCGGGGCGTCCGCGAAGTCCTTGCCGAGGCCGACCATCGCGGCCTGGTGGCAGACGGAGTCCACGCCGCGCAGGGCCGTGCGGACGGCCTCGGGGTCGCGGACGTCCGCCCGGACGAACTCGCCGCCGTCCGCCGGGGGGACGAGGTCCAGGACGAGGGGGTCGTGGCCGTGGAGACGCAGAGTGGTAACGATGTGGGACCCGATGAACCCGGATCCGCCGGTGACGAGTACG
This sequence comes from Streptomyces sp. NPDC002104, assembly GCF_053593795.1. NCBI lineage: Bacteria > Bacillati > Actinomycetota > Actinomycetes > Kitasatosporales > Streptomycetaceae > Streptomyces > Streptomyces sp. NPDC002104. The sequence continues at coordinate 128,186 of NZ_JBSFDF010000003.1, forward strand.
CGCATGACCGGGACGTTACGGACTGCCGGGGCGCGGAGGGGGCTCCCACGCCCCGCCGTAAGACTTCCGTCAGGTCATTTCGTCACGGGCGGTGAGCACATGGGGGCAGGGGGTCCCAAGGTGCGCCCGGTACTGGAGTGTTTGGGCCACCGAGCGGCGAAAAGTAACCTTTTTGGTGCCGCGTCAACTGGCTTGACCGCGACGTAAGCGGGGCATAAGTTCTGCCCCGGCTTGCTCCGTCCGGGTGGGCCGGAACGTCGTCCTCTGGGGGGACCCATGCACTACTTCACCGATGTCGTCAAGCGGTACGCGGACTTCAACGGCCGCGCCCGGCGCCAGGAATACTGGATGTACACCCTCATCTACGTGGTGCTGCTGATCGCCGTCATGATCGTCGACCTCGTGCTCACCACCTACCCGCTGCTGTACTCCCTCCTGGCGCTCGGCCTCTTCCTCCCCTCGCTCGGGGTGGGCGTCCGCCGCCTGCACGACCAGGGCAAGTCCGGCTGGTGGATCCTGGTCGGCATCATCCCCCTCGTCGGCTGGATCTGGGCCATCGTCCTGATGGCCACCGAGGGCACCCCCGGCCCGAACCAGTACGGCCCGAGCCCGAAGGCCGTCCACGCCTGAGCGGGTCCGTGAACCCGTAGTGGCCGAATAGTGCCCGAGTGGTACCCGAGCGCCGCCCCTGGCTGGAAACAGCCGGTGGCGGCGCTTTCGGCGTCCAGGGCGCTCCGGGCACCCTGCGTGACGCGCGTCTCGTCCGACCTTGCGCAGGGGGCTGTCCAGACCGGCCCGATCACGAGATATCTTGATGTCGAGCAATGTTGCAGACGAGAGACGCAGACTGTGGAGCGGAGCATCCGGTGACTGACTCGACCATCATCTACACGCACACTGACGAGGCCCCGGCCCTCGCGACGTATTCGTTCCTGCCTGTGATCCAGGCCTACGCGTCGACGGCCGGTGTGAATGTCGAGACCCGTGACATCTCCCTGGCAGGCCGGATCATCGCCAGCTTCCCCGAGTACCTGGAAGAGGGCCAGCGCATCGCGGACGCCCTCGCCGAGCTCGGCGAGCTGGCGAAGACGCCCGAGGCCAACATCATCAAGCTGCCCAACGTCTCGGCGTCGATCCCGCAGCTCAAGGCCGCGGTGGCCGAGCTCCAGGGCCAGGGCTACGCGCTTCCGGACTACCCGGACGACCCGAAGAGCGACGAGGAGCGGGAGAACCGCGCCCGTTACGACAAGATCAAGGGCAGCGCCGTCAACCCGGTCCTGCGCGAGGGCAACTCCGACCGCCGCGCCCCCGCCTCGGTCAAGAACTACGCCAAGGCCCACCCGCACCGCATGGGCGCCTGGACCGGCGAGTCGAAGACGAACGTCGCCACCATGGGCGAGAACGACTTCCGCTCCACCGAGAAGTCCGCCGTGATGGCCGAGGCCGGCACGCTGCGCATCGAGTACGTCGACGCCGACGGCGCCGTCACGGTGCTGCGCGACTCCGTACCGGTGCTCGCCGGCGAGGTCGTGGACGCGTCCGTCCTGCACGTCGACGCGCTGCGCACCTTCCTCAACGACCAGATCGAGCGTGCCAAGGCCGAGGGCGTCCTGTTCTCCGTGCACCTCAAGGCCACGATGATGAAGGTCTCCGACCCGATCATCTTCGGCCAGGTGGTCCGCGCCTTCTTCCCGAAGACCTTCGCCCGCTACGGCGAGACCCTGGCGGCCGCCGGTCTGTCCCCGAACGACGGCCTCGGCACCATCCTGAACGGCCTGGGCGCGCTGCCCGACGCCGACGCGATCAAGGCCTCCTTCGACGCCGAGATCGCGGAGGGCCCGGCCCTCGCGATGGTGGACTCCGACAAGGGCATCACCAACCTGCACGTGCCGTCCGACGTCATCGTCGACGCCTCGATGCCGGCCATGATCCGCACCTCCGGCCACATGTGGGGCCCGGACGGCGCCGAGGCCGACACGCTCGCCGTCCTCCCGGACAGCAGCTACGCCGGTGTCTACCAGGCCGTCATCGACGACTGCCGCAAGCACGGCGCGTACGACCCGTCCACGATGGGCTCGGTGCCGAACGTCGGCCTCATGGCCCAGAAGGCCGAGGAGTACGGCAGCCACGACAAGACCTTCGAGCTGGCCGCCGCCGGCACCGTCCGCGTCGTCGACGCCTCGGGTGCCACGGTCATCGAGCAGGAGGTCGCCGCCGGCGACATCTTCCGTGCCTGCCAGACCAAGGACGCGCCGATCCAGGACTGGGTCAAGCTCGCCGTCACCCGCGCCCGCGCCACCGGCGTCCCGGCCGTCTTCTGGCTCGACGAGGGCCGCGCCCACGACGCGCAGCTGATCGCCAAGGTCAAGACGTACCTCGCGGACCACGACACCGCCGGTCTGACCATCAAGATCCTGTCCCCGGTCGAGGCCACCGCCTACTCCCTGGAGCGGATCCGCCGCGGCGAGGACACCATCTCGGTGACCGGCAACGTGCTGCGCGACTACCTGACCGACCTGTTCCCGATCCTGGAGCTGGGCACCAGCGCCAAGATGCTGTCGGTCGTCCCGCTGATGAACGGCGGCGGCCTCTTCGAGACGGGCGCCGGCGGCTCCGCCCCGAAGCACGTCCAGCAGCTCGTCAAGGAGAACTACCTGCGCTGGGACTCCCTGGGTGAGTTCCTCGCGCTGGCCGTCTCCTTCGAGCACCTCGCCACCACCACCGGCAACGCCCGCGCCCAGGTGCTGGCCGACACCCTGGACCGGGCGACGGGCACCTTCCTCAACGAGGACAAGTCGCCGAGCCGCAAGCTGGGCGGCATCGACAACCGCGGCAGCCACTTCTACCTCGCCCTGTACTGGGCGCAGGAGCTGTCGCGCCAGACCGACGACCCGAAGCTGGCCGCGGCGTTCGACCCGCTCGCCAAGACGCTGGCCGAGTCCGAGGAGAAGATCGTCGGCGAGCTCATCGCCGTCCAGGGCTCCCCGGCCGACATCGGCGGCTACTACCAGCCCGACGCCGCCAAGGCCTCGGCGATCATGCGGCCGTCCGCGACGCTGAACGCGGCGCTCGCGCTCCTCGGCTGAGGTCCACCGCACCGCGTGCACGGGTCCGCCCCGGCCGGCATCAGCCGGCCGGGGCGGACCCGTTCGCGTGCCCGGTCAGAGCCGGTGCACCTGATCCGTGGAGAAGGCCAGCGGGCCGGGCCCGGCGGCCAGGATCCGCAGCCCGGGGGCCACGGCGAGCAGCTCGCGCAGCCAGTCGACCGTCTCGGACGCGAGGTGCTCGCAGCCGTCGAGGACGAGCAGCATGTCGCGCTCCGCCAGCCACGACGCCGCGTTCGACGTCCCGCACGGCAGGAAGGGCATGCCCGGCAGACAGCCCAGTGCGGCGGTCAGATCGCGGATCCCGAACCGCCGGTCCATGGACACCACGGCCACGCCGTCGTAGAAATTGGACGAGAGCCGTTGCCCGATCTCGCGCACCAACTGGCTGCGGGGCTCCCGGAACCGACCGGTGACGGTCAGCACCTTGCCCCGGCGCACGGCGGTGAAAAGACGGGACAGCTCGGCGGAGGTCGCCGGGAACGTACCGGCTCCTCTGGAATCCCTCATCGGCACGATGCCCCCCTGCATGCGTGACCTGCGGCAAGAGGGTTGTTTCAAGCCGCATGAAGACGATTATGCGCCAGTTTTCGGGAAAGGCCAGGGGAATTCCCTATTCCGGTGAAAGGACCGTGGCGCCCGGTGATCGCCGGAGTTGTACAGGTCACATGCCTTTGTCCACCCTGGTTGTCCGGGGGCCCGTAATCCGCTGTACTGCTGCTGTGCGGCCCGGTGTTCGGGCATGGCGCGGACATGCGGGGGAGGGGCCAGGATGAGTGCGGACCGGCGTCGTGCAGGGCGGGGCGCGCGGCGCGCGTCGCACCGGCGCCGTGCGGGCTTGCGGAGCCGAAGACCCCTGCTGAGCTTCTTCCTGTCGGCCTTCCTCCTCGTGGGCGTGTGCTCCGCGGCGGGGATCGCCTGGGACACCCGTACCGTCGCGGGCGCGCAGGTCCGCCCGGAACCGGTCCCGGACGCCACCCTGCCCGGGACCCCGGGCGACAGCCCCGCGCCCACGGCCACGGGCCCCGCCGCCGGCGGTCCGGGCGCCACCGCCCCGCAGAGCCCGGCCGGGCCGTCCCCGGAACCCGAGGATCCCGGGCCCGGTACGGGCGACGGGGTGCGGCCCTCCGGACCCCTGCCCTTCGACATGCCGCAGCCGGCCGCCCTGCGCTCCGGCGCCGCCGGCAAGAAGCTGGTCTTCGCGCACTACTTCACCCCGTACCCGCTCTCCCTGGACAACGCGAGCGCCGACGCCGACTACTACACCCGCAACTACCTGCAACCGGACGGTGAGAACGGCAAGCACGAGCGCTACGGCGGCCTGCTGCGCGACCGGCCGCTGCCCGTCGCGCCCAAGGGCGGGAACTGGGAGCTCGCCAACCTCCAGCAGGAGGTCCGTACGGCCCGCGCCGCCGGCCTCGACGGATTCACCCTCGACCTGCTCTCGCTCTCCGGGAAGAACCTCGAACGCTGCAAGCTCCTGATGGAGGCGGCCCGTTCGGTGGACCCCGGGTTCAAGATCATGCTGATGCCGGACATGACCTCCCTGGGCACCGACGACCCGGCCGTGCTCGCCGGCCTGCTCGCGGACCTCGCCGCGTCCCCGGCCGCGCACCGGCTGCCCGACGGACGGCTGGTCGTCTCGCCGTTCAAGGCGGAGGAGAAGAGCGCCGCCTGGTGGACGCGGGTCATGGACGTCCTGAAGTCCCGGCACGGCATCCGGACCGCCTTCGTCCCGCTCTTCCTCGACTTCGGCTCGCACAGCGGGGAGTTCGAGCCCATCAGCTACGGATTCTCCGAGTGGGGCAGCCGCAGTTACGTCGGCCAGGAGAGCTCCACGCGCGACGTCCGGCGCGCCCACGCCGCGGGCAGGATCTGGATGCAGCCCGTGTCGGTCCAGGACGCCCGCCCCAACCAGGGCATCTACGACGAGGCCGGCAACACCGCTACCCTGCGCGCCACATGGAACCGCGCCATCGAGGACGGGGCCGACTGGGTCCAGCTCACCACCTGGAACGACTACAGCGAGGGCAGCCAGTTCGCGCCCTCCCTGCACAACGGCCATGCCTACCTCGACCTTTCCTCCTACTACCTCACCCGGTTCAAGACGGGCGGCTGGCCGGAGGTCGTCCGCGACACGCTGTACCTGAGCTCGCGCACCCAGTTCGCCGCCGCCGACCCGAGCGGCGGCCAGTCCCTCGTGATGTCGCTGCGGGGCGGCAGCGCCGCGGCCCGGGACACGGTGGAGGTGCTGAGCTTCCTGACCGCGCCCGCGAGCATCCGTACGGCCGTGGGGGCGGACGGCGGCGCGCACGCGGCCCCGGCCGGGGTCCACTCCGAGCTGCTGCCCCTGAGTCCGGGCACCGGCTCGGCGGCCGTGGTGCGGGACGGCAGGACCGGGGTCCGGGTGGAGCTGCCGTACCGGGTGGACCGCACGGTCGAGGTCCAGGACCTCCAGTACTACGCCGCCACCAGCGGCCGGAGCTGAGTCCGCGGGGGCCCCGGCGTGCGCCCGCAGGGGCCCCGGCGTGGACTCGCAGGGGCCGAAGTCCCGTGGTTCGGGACCTTCGTCACCCCATATGTAGTGGTGGCCATCCACTCCCGCATCTATATGTAGTGTTGGTTCTGCCGGTTCGGCGGGGCCTCTCCCCGACCGAGGCAACAGGGAACCCGGTGGGAATCCGGGACTGCCCCGCAACGGTGAGTCCGCCAGAGGCGGACGAGTCCGACACCTGCCGGCACGGGCCTTCGAGGAGGGCCCGCCATTCTTCCGTGCCGAGCCTCGTGGGAGGGCTGCCGTGACTGCTGTCGTCGACGCCGTAGAGACCGTGACCGAATACCTGGACCGCCGGGACTGGCGGGTGAACGCCAACGCCAACCAGGGCTATTCGCTCGGCGGCCTCATCCTCAACGCCGCCGGCAAGGTCACGGCGAACTACTGGCTGGAACAGGTCTACCCCGACGCCGTGGCCCGCGCCCACCGCGAGGGCGACCTCCACATCCACGACCTGGACATGCTCTCCGGCTACTGCGCCGGCTGGTCCCTGCGCACCCTGCTGGCCGAGGGCTTCAACGGAGTCCCCGGACAGATCGACTCCGCCCCGCCGAGGCACCTGTCCTCGGCCGTCGGCCAGATCGTGAACTTCCTCGGCACCCTGCAGAACGAATGGGCGGGCGCCCAGGCCTTCTCCTCCTTCGACACCTACCTCGCGCCCTACGTCCGCCTCGACGCGCTGACGTACGACCAGGTCAGGCAGTGCGTCCAGGAGCTCGTGCACAACCTCAACGTGCCCTCGCGCTGGGGCACCCAGACCCCCTTCACCAACCTCACCTTCGACTGGATCTGCCCCGAGGACCTGCGCGAGCAGGTCCCGGTGGTCGCGGGGGAGGAGACCGGCTTCACCTACGGCGAGCTCCAGGCCGAGATGGACATGATCAACCGGGCGTACATCGAGGTGATGACGGAGGGCGACGCCACCGGCCGGGTGTTCACCTTCCCCATCCCGACCTACAACATCACCAAGGACTTCGCCTGGGAGAGCGAGAACGCCGAGCGGCTCTTCGCGATGACCGCCAAGTACGGGCTCCCGTACTTCCAGAACTTCATCAACTCCGCGCTCGAACCCCACATGATCCGCTCCATGTGCTGCCGGCTCCAGCTCGACCTGACCGAACTGCTCAAGCGCGGCAACGGCCTCTTCGGCAGCGCCGAGCAGACCGGCTCGCTCGGCGTGGTCACCCTCAACTGCGCCCGGCTCGGCCACCTTCACGCGGGCGACGAGACGGGGCTGCTGGCCGCGGTGGACCGGCTGTGCGAACTCGCCAGGGACAGCCTCGAACTCAAGCGGATCACCGTCCAGGACCTGATCGACGGCGGTCTCCTCCCCTACACCAAGCGGTACTTGGGCACCCTGCGCAACCACTTCTCCACCATCGGCGTCAACGGCGTCAACGAGATGGTCCGCAACTTCAGCGGGGACGCCCACGACATCACCGCGCCCGAGGGCCACGCCCTCGCGGTCCGCCTCCTGGACCGGGTCCGGGCCCGGATGGTCGAGTTCCAGGAGAGCACCGGCCACCTCTACAACCTGGAGGCCACCCCCGCCGAGGGCACGACGTACCGCTTCGCGAAGGAGGACCGGGCCCGCTTCCCCGGCATCCTCCAGGCCGGCACCGACGCCAACCCGTACTACACCAACTCCTCGCAGCTGCCCGTCGGCTGGACCGACGACCCGTTCGAGGCGCTGGAGCGCCAGGACGAGCTGCAGGGCAAGTACACGGGCGGCACCGTCCTGCACCTGTACACCCCCGAGCGGATCCCGACGGCGGAGGCCTGCCGCAAGCTCGTCCGGCGCTCGCTGGAGACCTTCCGGCTCCCGTACCTGACGGTGACCCCGACCTTCTCCATCTGCGCGGACCACGGCTACCTGGCGGGGGAGCAGCCCCACTGCCCCACCTGCGGGGCCGTGTGCGAGGTCTGGACCCGGGTCATGGGCTACCACCGCCCGGTGTCCTCCTTCAACATCGGCAAGAAGGGCGAACACGCCGAGCGCGTCCACTTCAAGGCGGCGGTGTGACCGCCCCGGCGGCGGCCGGGGAGGCCGTCCGCATCGGCGGCTGGTCCCGGCTGTCCACCTGCGACTGGCCCGGCAAGCTGGTCACCACCGTCTTCTGCCAGGGCTGCCCCTGGCGCTGCGACTACTGCCACAACCCCGCCCTGCTGCCCGCCCGCGCCCCCGCCGCCGTCTCCTGGGACGAGGTGCTCGGCCACCTCGCCCGCCGTACGGGGCTGCTCGACGGGATCGTCTTCTCGGGCGGGGAACCGCTGCTCCAGCGCGGTCTGCCGCAAGCCGCAAGGGAAGCCCGCGCGCTCGGCCTGGAGGTCGGGCTCCACACCGGGGGAGCCTTCCCCCGGCGCCTGGCCCGGCTGCTGGACGCGGGCCTGCTGGACTGGGTCGGCTTCGACGTCAAGGCCCCGCCCGGCCGCTACGAACGGGTCACCGGCCTCGGCCACGCGGCCGCCTCGGCGGAGCGCAGCCTGCGCCTCCTGCTCGCCTCGGGGGTGCCCCACCAGCTCCGCACCACCGTGGACCCGGCCCTGCTGGACCCGACCGCGATGGACGGCCTGGACGCCTGGCTCGCGGACCTGGGCGCGGGACCCACCCTCCGCCAGACCATGCGGCCGCCGGCCGCCCGACACCGGGCGGTCTAGGCGGACGCGCCGGGGGCCGAGGCGAACTCCGGCTGGTCCAGCAGCCGCAGCCAGCTTCCGTCCGGCTGGCGGCGTACGACCTGGGCCCGCGCCCCGGTGCCGTCGCTCGGCGGGGTGGAGGTGAGGGCGATGCCGTCGCTCACCAGCGTCGGCAGCGGGGGCTCCGGCTCGAAGTGGGGCCGGTGCACCAGTACCTGCTCCCACAGGGCGCGGATGGCCTCCCGGCCCACCGTCAGCTCGCCGGGCGGGAAGGCCATCACGGCGTCCTCCTCGTAGAGCGCGGCGACCCCGGCGGCGTCGCCGGCGTTGGACCGCTCGACGAACAGACGGGTGATGTCCTCGGGGTGCAGGGCCTTCTCGTACGACGCGTAGTCCGACATCGCTGCCTCCTGTGCTCGATCCGTGCTCGATCCGGTGTGCTCGGTCCTCCGTGCTGTGCTCCAAGCCTCGCGCCCGCCGGATCAGAAGTCCAACAGCTGGTTCTGCTGAGAGCTAGAATCTCCAGTCATGGAACTGAGGCAGCTCGAATACTTCATCGCGGTGGCCGAGGAGCAGAACTTCACCCGCGCGGCCGAACGCGTCCACATCAGCCAGTCCGGTGTCAGCGCCCAGATCCGCCGCCTCGAAGAGGAACTGGGCGCCGAGCTCTTCGACCGGTCCTCCCGCACCGCCACCCTCACCGTCGCGGGCAAGGCCGCCCTGGACCACGCCCGCACCGCGCTGGCCGCCACCGGCGCCCTCGCCCAGGCGGTGGGCGAGGTGACCGGCCTGATCCGGGGCCGCCTCACCGTCGGCATGGTCGTCGGCTGCACCATCACCCCCCTCTTCGACGCCCTCGCCGCCTTCCACCGGGCCCACCCCGGCGTGGAGATCGCCCTGCTGGAGGACAACTCCGACCGCCTGGTCCAGGCGGTGCGCACCGGCGCCGTCGACCTCGCCCTCGCCGGAACCGCCGCCACCACCCCCGACGGACTGGAGGCGCTCACCCTCATCAGCGAGCGCCTGGTCGTCGCGGTGCCGCCAGGGCACCCGCTGGCCGTGGCGGACCGGGTGACCCTGCGCGACCTCGGCGGACACCCGGTCATCTGCATGCCCCCGGGCACCGGGCTGCGTACGGTGCTCGACCAGGCCTGCGCCGGACAGGGGCTGAAGCCCGGGATCGCCCTGGAGGCCGGGGCCGCCGATGCCGTCGCGGACCTCGCGGCGCGCGGCCTGGGGGTCGCCGTCCTGAGCGCCTCGATGGCCGATTCCTACCGCGACCGCCTCACCGCCCGGACCATCGAGGACGTGACGATCCCGGCCCTGTTGTCCCTGGTCTGGCGCGACACCCGCAGCCCCGCCCTGCGGGAGCTGGTCCTGCGGTGCCGCCGCGCCTTCGCGGCGCCGATGGCCGGGGGAGGGGGTGCCGTTCCGGGCGGGGGCGGGGCATGATCGGGTCGACAGCCGCGCCGCACCCACGGAGGTCCACGTGACCGCGCCAGCCGAGCCCGCCGAGCCCGCCGGGCTCATACGTCCCGCCGAGTTCCCGGGCGGCCGCGCGCTGTTCCGGCTCTCCGACGAGATCCGCCACCTGAACCACGGATCGTTCGGCGCGGTGCCCGTCCCCGTCCAGGAAGCGCAGGCCGCCCTGCGCGCCGAGGCGCACGCCGACCCCGACGCCTTCTTCCTCGGCGCCCCCGACCGGCTCGTCGCGGCCCGGGCCCGGATCGCCGCCCGGCTCGGCGCCGATCCGGACGGGCTCGCCTTCGTCTCCAACGCCACCGAGGCCGCCAACGTGGCCCTCGACGCCGTGCAGTTCGCCGCCGGCGACGAGATCCTGGTCACCGACCACGGCTACGGCACCGTCGTCGCGGCCGCAGCCCGGCGCGCCCCCCTCACCACCGTGTCCCTGGGCACCGGCCTCCCCGACGAGGACGCCGTACGCGAAACCGTGCTGGCCGGAGTCACCCCGCGGACCCGGGTCGCCGTCCTCGACCACATCAGCTCGCCCACCGCCCGGCTCATCGCCTCGCCCCGGCTGCTCGCCGAACTCGCCGAGCGGGGCGTCACCACCATCGTGGACGGCGCCCACGCGCCCGGCATGATCCCGGACCCGCTCGGCGGAGGCGCCGACTTCTGGTTCGGCAACCTCCACAAATGGGGTTACGCCCCGTCCGGCACGGCGATCCTGTCCGTCGCCCCGCGGCACCGCGCCCGGGTCCGGCCGCCCGTGCCCTCCTGGGAGGATCACCACGGCTACCCGCGCTCCGTGGAGAACCGGGCCACCTTCGACTACACCGGCTGGCTCGCCGCCCCGGAAGGCCTCGACCTGCTGGAGGAGCTCGACGCGGCCAAGGTGCGGGCCCACAACAGCGCGCTGGCCGCCTACGGAGCGGCCCTGCTCGCGCGGATCCCCGGGATCGTCCCGCTCCCGCACACCGAAGGTCTCGCCCTGCGCACGCTCCGCCTGCCGCCCGGGGTGGCCGAAACCCCGGCGGCCTCCGCCGCTCTGCGCGAGCGGATCGCGGCCGAGCAGCGGATCCGGGTGCTCATCTGGCCCTGGCCGGGCGGCGGCGGCATCCGGGTGAGCGGGCAGATCTACAACCGGGCCGAGGAGTACGAGCACCTCGCCGCGGTCCTGCCCGCCTACCTGCGCTGAGCCGGGCGGCTCAGTCGCGCCGCAGCAGGTACGTGTCCATGATCCAGCCCTTGCGGGCACGGGCCTCGGTCCGCAGTTCCTCGATCCGGCCGGCGACCTCCGCCAGCTTCCCCGAGACCAGGATCTCGTCGGGCGTGCCGACGTACGCGCCCCAGTAGATGTACAGGTCCTGGTCGAGGTGGGCGGTGAAGGCGTGCCGGGCGTCCAGCATCACCACCACGTCGTCCACCCCGTCCGGCCAGCCCTCCGCGAGCCGGCGCCCGGTGGTGATCTGGACCGGGCGGCCCACCCGGTTGAGGGTGGTGCGGTGGCGGGCGAGCAGCGAGGAGATGCTGCTGATGCCCGGCACCACCTCGTGCTCGAAGGCGACCCGGCCCTTCTCCAGCACCTCGTCGAGGATCGCGAGCGTGGAGTCGTAGAGCGAGGGGTCGCCCCACACCAGGAACGCTCCCGTCTCGCCCTCCGCGAGATCCTCGGCGATGAACCGCTCGAAGAGCTCGGCCCGCGCGCTGCGCCAGCCGTCCACCGTCGGGGCGTAGTCGGAGGGCGTCCGGTCCCGGTCGGGATCGCGGCCCTCCACCAGCCGGTGTCCGGGGCGGGCGTGCGCGTCGAGCATCGCGCGCCGCAGCCCGGTCAGATCCGCCTTCTCCTCGCCCTTCTCCAGGATGAGGAACGCGTCCGCCGCGCCGATCGCCCGGACCGCCTGGAGGGTCAGGTGGTCCGGGTCGCCCGCGCCTATGCCGATCACTGAGAACTTCTTCACCCGGCTATTCTGCCCGTCATGCGCGCCGCCCTGTTCGTCACCTGCGTCAACGACGCGCTCCACCCGCGCACGGGCATCGCCACCGTCCGCCTCCTGGAGCGGCTCGGGGTCAGCGTGGACTTCCCCGCCGCGCAGAGCTGCTGCGGGCAGCCGCAGTACAACACCGGCTACCGGCGCGAGGCCGAACCCCTGGTCCGGCGTACCGCCGAGGCCTTCGCCGGATACCCGTACGTGGTCACGCCCTCGGGCTCCTGCGCCGCCATGGTCCGCGCCCACTACCCCCGGATCGGGCGCGCGGCCGAGGCCGAGGGCCGCGGGCCGGAGCTGGCCGCGCTGGCCGAGGACCTCGTACCGCGCGTGTACGAGCTCACCGAGTTCCTCGTCGACGTCCTCGGGGTGACCGACGTCGGCGCGTACTTCCCGCACACCGTCACCTACCACCCGTCCTGCCACGGCCTGCGCGGCCTCGGGCTGGGCGAGCGGCCCCGCCGGCTGCTGGCCGCCGTACGCGGTCTGGACCTGCGCGAACTGCCCGGCGCCGAGGAATGCTGCGGCTTCGGCGGGACCTTCGCCGTCAAGAACCCGGACGTCTCGGCCGCGATGGGCACCGACAAGATCGGCCATGCCGTCAGCACGGGCGCGGACGTGCTCTGCGGGGCGGACAACTCCTGCCTCGCCCACCTCGACGGCATCCTGCGCCGCCGGGGCGCACCGCTGCGGGCCCTGCACCTCGCCGAGATCCTGGCCGCGACGGAAGAGGAACCGCTCCTGTGACGGGCACGTACCTGGGCATGCCGGCCTTCCCCGACGCGGCCCGCGAGGCGGTACGGGACGAGGTGCTGCGCGCCAACCTCCGCCACGCCACCCACACCATCCGCGACAAGCGGGCCCGGGCCGTCGCCGAACTGGAGGACTGGGACCGGCTCCGCGCGGCCGGAAAGGCCGTCAAGGACCACACCCTGGCGCACCTGGACCGGTACCTGCTCCAGCTGGAGGCCGCCGTCACCGCCGCGGGCGGCACCGTCCACTGGGCCGCCGACGCCGACGAGGCCAACCGCATCGTGACGGACCTGGTCCGGGCCACCGGGGAGAAGGAGGTCGTCAAGGTCAAGTCCATGGCCACCCAGGAGATCGGCCTCAACGAGGCCCTGGAGGCGGCCGGGATCGCCGCGTACGAGACCGACCTCGCCGAACTCATCGTCCAGCTCGGCCACGACCGGCCCTCCCACATCCTCGTCCCGGCCATCCACCGCAACCGCGGCGAGATCCGCGACATCTTCGCCGCGGAGATGGGCGACTGGGGCCGTCCGGCCCCCGAGGGGCTCGGCGACGACCCGCGCGAACTCGCCGAAGCCGCCCGGCTGCACCTGCGCGAGAAGTTCCTGCGGGCCAAAGTCGCCGTGTCCGGAGCCAACTTCATGGTGGCCGAGACCGGCACCCTCGTCGTCTTCGAGTCCGAGGGCAACGGCCGGATGTGCCTGACCCTGCCCGAGACCCTCATCTCGGTGGTCGGCATCGAGAAGGTGGTCCCGACCTTCCGCGACCTGGAGATCTTCCTCCAGACCCTGCCCCGCTCCTCGACCGCCGAGCGGATGAACCCGTACACGACCATGTGGACCGGGCTGGGGCCGTCGAAGGGGACCGACGGCGACGGCCCCTCGGCCTTCCACCTCGTCCTCCTCGACAACGGCCGCACCGACACCCTCGCCGACGAGGTGGGCCGCCAGGCCCTGCGCTGCATCCGCTGCTCGGCCTGCCTCAACGTCTGCCCGGTGTACGAGCGCGCCGGCGGCCACGCCTACGGCTCCGTCTACCCCGGCCCGATCGGGGCCGTCCTCAGCCCCCAGCTCCGCGGCACCGGGAGCGCGATCGACGCCACCCTGCCCTTCGCCTCCACCCTGTGCGGGGCCTGCTACGAGGTCTGCCCGGTCGCCATCGACATCCCCGAGGTCCTGGTCCACCTGCGCGAACGCGTGGTCCAGGGCGGCCCGGTGACCCGCGAGGGGATCCGCGTCCGCCTCCGCCCCGCCGACGGCCACACCGCCGAACGGGCCGCGATGCGGGCCGCCCGGCTCCTGCTCGACCACCCCGTCGCGCTGCGCGCCGGGGAGCGGCTGCTGGCCCGGGCCCGGCGGCTGCGACCGCGCCGGCTGCCGGGGCCGGGGCGGGCCTGGACGGACAGCAGGGAGCTGCCGGAGCTCCCCGAGCGCTCGTTCCGCGACTGGTGGGCGGCGCGCGAGAAGGAGGCACGCCCATGAGCGCCAGGGAGCAGATCCTGGCCCGCATCCGCCGGGCCCTGCCGGAGCCGCGCCCGGACATCGCGATCCCCCGGGACTACCTCGAGGTCCACGGAGCCCGCACGCCGGCGCAGAGCGTCGACCTCCTCGCCGCGAACCTCGCGGAGTACCGGGCGAAGGTGCACCGGGTCGGCGAGGACGGCATCGGCGCGCTGATCGCCCGCCTCCTCGCCGAACGGGGCGCGGCCTCGGTCCTCGTCCCGCCCGGGCTGCCCCCGCACTGGACGGCCGCCGCCGGCGCGACCCCGGTCCACGACCGCGCGGGCTCCACCCCGCAGCAACTCGACGCGGTCGACAGCGTGGTGACCGGCTGCGCCCTGGCGATCGCCGAGACCGGCACGATCGTCCTCGACGGCGGCCCCGAGCAGGGACGGCGCCGGATCACCCTGGTTCCGGACCACCACATCTGCGTGGTCCGCGTCCCCGGCCAGGTGGTGGACTCCGTCCCCCGCGCGCTGCCCCTGCTGGACCCCGCCCGCGCCCTGACCTGGATCTCGGGCCCCTCCGCCACCAGCGACATCGAGCTGGACCGGGTGGAGGGCGTGCACGGCCCCCGCACCCTGGACGTGGTCCTCCTCGGCGCACAATGAGGGCATGTCCTCCCACCTCGCCCTCACCGCCCTCGTCGTCCACGACTACGACGAGGCCATCGACTTCTACACCCGCGCGCTCGGCTTCGACCTCGCCGAGGACACCGCGCGCCCGGACGGCTCCCGCTGGGTCGTGGTGCGCCCGCCCGGCGCCAAGGAGTCCGCGCTCCTGCTGGCCCGCGCCAAGGACGACGCGCAGCGCTCCCGCGTGGGCGACCAGACGGGCGGCCGCGTCGGCTTCTTCCTCTACACCGACGACTTCGCCGCCGACCACGCCCGGATGACCGCGGAGGGCGTCCGCTTCCTGGAGGAGCCGCGCCACGAGACGTACGGCTCGGTCGCCGTCTTCCAGGACCTCTACGGAAACCGCTGGGACCTCCTCCAGCCGGCGTAGCGCCCGAGGCGGCCGCACGCCCGGGCCCGGGCGGGCCGCCGGGACCGGACCGCCCGCTGCCGCCGTGCGCCTGCGCCCTGCGGCTCCGCGCTCAGGCCGGGCCGGGGCCGCCCGTGAGGCGCGGGGCCTCGGCCGCCGCGTCGACGGCCGCGCCGGCCTCCACCCGTACGGCCAGCGCCCGGGCCCAGCGGCCCAGCCCGGGGAGGTCCATCCCGTACGGGGGGCCGCCTCCGGGCCCGTCCTGCCCGGCCAGGGCCAGGGCGTCCGCTCCGCGCCGCAGCAGCCGGGCCCCGCCGACCGCGTTCCCGCGCGCCGCGTGCGTCAGCCCGACCGCCAGCTGGGCCAGCGCCCGCCACAGCGGCGCCTCGGCACCGGGCCCCGACTTCCAGGCGTCCTCGAACACCTCGTGCGCGTGGAAGGGCATCCCCGCGTCCAGCAGCCGCTGCGCCTGCGCCACCGTCTCCCCGGGCGTGCGCACCACTCCCTCGGGCTGCCGCTCCACCCCTTGTGCCCCGTAGGGCAGCGGCCGCCCCAGCCCGTCCCTGGGCCTGGCGCTGCGCGCCCGCCCCTCATCGTCCCGATCCCGTGCGTTCACCCTTCCATCCTCGCTTCATCCCCCTCACGCCGATAACCGGTGCATGGACACCCCCCGGTGTGGGGTAATGTTCTGCATGTGCCGCCGGGACGGGGGAAACCCCAGATCAGAAGCACATCGGGACGTGGCGCAGCTTGGTAGCGCACTTGACTGGGGGTCAAGGGGTCGCAGGTTCAAATCCTGTCGTCCCGACTTCGCTTCACGCGAGTCGGAGGTCGTCTTCTCAGAAATGGGAAGGCGGCCTTTCGTGCGTCCGGGGCCGCTCAGGCGGGATGGGGCGGCCGCTGGTGCAGGCGCGCGGCGAGTACGGCTACGTCGTCCTCGGCGTGGGCCGCGTCCAGGCCGGCGCAGACCGCGTCCACCACTTCCGGGAGGCTCGTCCGGGAGCCCAGGCGGAGCGCGGCGAGTCTGGCCAGGGACGTGTCGATGTCCTCGCTGCGCCGCTCCACCAGGCCGTCCGTGTACAGGAGCAGGGTCTGGTCGGGGGTGAGCGGGCGGGCCAGGGCCTCGTAGCCGCCGACGCCGGTGCCCAGGGGCGGGCCGACCGGTACGTCCAGGAGTTCCCCGGTGCCGTCTCCGGTGAACAGGGCGGGCGGCAGGTGGCCCGCGCTGGCGTAGAGGGCCATGCCCCGGGCCGGGTCGACGCGGACGAGCAGGCAGGTCGCGGGCCTGCGGGTGGCGTCCGACGCGGACAGGGAGTCGAGTTGGCGCAGGACCCGGTGCGGGGCGAGGTCGGTGGAGGCGACCTCGCGCAGCACGGAGCGGTACGCGTTCATGTCGACCGCGGCCTCCAGGCCGTGCCCCATCACGTCCCCGACGGCGAGCAGGGTGCGGCCGAAGTGCAGGCGGATCGTCTCGAACCAGTCGCCGCCGACCAGGGCGCGGGCCCCGGCGGGCAGGTAGCGGGTGGCGATGTCCAGGTTGGGGTGGGGCCGGCCCGGTTCCGCGACCAGGGCGCGCTGCAGGTCCAGTGCGGTCTTCTCGGTCGCGGCGAGGCGCCGGGCGTGACCCAGGTGGATGGCCGCCAGGCGCGCCGCGAAGTGCAGGGTCGCCAGCTCGTGGTCCCCGTACTCCCCCCGCGTACGGATGGTCAGGAGCCTGCCGTACAGCTCGCCCCGGGCCGCCACGGGGACCGAGGCGGCGTACGCGCGGGTGGTACCGGCGCCCGCGGTCCACGTCTCCAGGGGGAGGTCGCGGTCCAGCGCCCGGACCAGCGGCGCGCTCCCGGCGGCGGAACCCTCCAGGAGGGCCGCCGCGCCGGCCGCCGCCACGCGTTCGGTCCGTCCGCCGGGGCGGATCAGGTCCACGGCGGCGGCGTCGCACAGGGTGCGGAGCAGGAATCCGGCCAGCTCCCGGCAGGTCTGGTGCTCGTCGGAAGAGGTGCCGATCCGGTCCAGGGCCTCGTCCATGGAGCGCAGCCGCGCCTCCGGCCCGCCCGGTCCGCCGAGGCCGCCCGGTTCGCCGAGTCCGCCGGGTCCGTCCGGTTCGTCCTGGTCCGCCACGTGCCTCCTCCGCCCGCCACCCGCCGCATGCTGCCGTAGAAGGCATTTGATCAGCCCGCCCGGCTCGTGGCGGTCAACCTGGCGGGTGGCGGCGGCCGGGTCGTGGTGTCAGGAGGAGGGCCCCGTCAGGATCGCCGGGTCGGACAGGCCCGCCCGGCCGGTCTCCACCGTGCCCGCGAAGCGGCGCAGGAAGCCCGGGTTGCCGGACGCGGTGACGGTCACGTCGTACCAGCGGCGGGTGTTCTTCAGGGAGACCGTGTGCCGGACGGTGGCGCCCTTGGGGACCTTGAGCCGCTTCGGGCCGCCACCGTAGGCGTTGGTGAGCGTCAGCGTGACGGTGGTGGGGCCGGCGTTGGTGAGGACGAGGTCCAGGTTGCCGGTCCTGGCGTCGTGGCGGGCGGTGACCTCGGGGCCGGGGGTGGTGCCGGGGTTGCGGAATCCGCGCAGGAAACCGTTGGGGCCGTGCACGGTCAGGTCGGTGGACCCGCCCGAGTAGGCGGTGTTCCAGGTGTCCGCGATCGACTTGCCGGCCTCGGTGGTGTAGGTCCAGGGGGCGTCGGTGCGGTTGCCGGAGGTGACGTAGAACTGCGCGCCCAGCTCCGGGCCGCCGCTGAACGTCAGCCGGAACCTGCCCTCGGAGACGAGCGCGGCGCCGTCCACGTACGGGGCGTACTTGAGGGCGCGGGTGCGGCGCAGGCCCTTCTCCTGGCGCGGCATGGCCGCCCGGGCCGGCGGGGTGGCCCGGAAGTCGGGGTGGCGCTCGCGGTCCGGCGGGAACCAGCCGTCGGTGCCGGGCAGCGGGGCCGGGGAGGTGTCCTTGCGGGCGAAGTCGAAGGCCGAGGTGAGGTCGCCGCAGACAGCACGGCGCCAGGGCGAGATGTTGGGCTCGTGGACGCCGAAGCGCTGCTCCATGAAGCGGATGACCGAGGTGTGGTCGAAGGTCTCCGAGCAGGAGTAGCCGCCCGTGCTCCAGGGGGAGACGACGAGCATCGGCACGCGCGGGCCCAGGCCGTAGGGTCCGGCCACGTAGCCGGCCTTGCCGGGGAACACGTCCAGGGCGGTGGGCGTGGTCGACAGGCCCTGCGCGGTACTGGCGGGGGCGTACGGCGGGACGACGTGGTCGAAGAAGCCGTCGTTCTCGTCGTAGGTGATGAACAGGGCGGTACGGGCCCACACGTCGGGGTTGGCGGTGAGTGCGTCCAGGACCTGGGAGATGTACCAGGCGCCGTAGTTGGAGGGCCAGTTGGAGTGCTCGCTGAAGGCCTCGGGGGCGGCTATCCAGGAGATCTGCGGCAGGGTGCCGCCGACGACGTCGGCGCGCAGCTTGTCGAAGTAGCCTTCGCCCGCCGCGGCGTTGGTGCCCGTACGGGCCTTGTCGTGGAGCGGGCTGCCGGGCTGGGCGTCCCGGTAACTGTTGAAGTAGAGCAGCGAGTTGTCCCCGTAGTTGCCCCGGTAGGCGTCCTCGATCCAGCCCCATGATCCGGCGGCGTCCAGGCCGTCGCCGATGTCCTGGTAGACCTTCCACGAGACTCCGGCCGCCTCCAGGCGCTCCGGGTAGGTGGTCCACCCGTATCCGGCCTCGGCGTTGTTGAGGACCGGGCCGCCGCCCTTGCCGTCGTTGCCGGTGTGGCCCGACCAGAGGTAGTAGCGGTTGGGGTCGGTGGAGCCGATGAACGAGCAGTGGTAGGCGTCGCAGATGGTGAACGCGTCCGCGAGGGCGTAGTGGAAGGGGATGTCCTCACGGGTCAGGTGGGCCATCGTGGTGGCGGTCTTGGCGGGGACCCAGTTGTCGTACCTGCCGTGGTTGAAGGCGCTCTGGCCGCCCGCCCAGTCGTGGTTGAGGCCCTGGAGGAACTCCATGCCCAGGTCCTCGGAGGGCGGCCGGAAGGGCAGCGTCTCCTTCGTGCCGTCGGACTGGTGCCAGACGGACTTGCCGCTGGGCAGGGTCACCGGGCGCGGGTCGCCGAAGCCGCGGACGCCGCGCAGCGCGCCGAAGTAGTGGTCGAAGGAACGGTTCTCCTGCATGAGCACCACGATGTGCTCCACGTCCGCGATGGAGCCGGTGGTCCCCTGGGCGGGGATCGCGGCGGCCCGGGCGATGCTCTCGCCCAGCATCGTCAGGGCGGTGGTTCCGCCCGCGAGCTGCAGGAAACGCCGCCGATTGAGTTCTGCCATGGCGCGAACGACCTCCGTGGTGAGGGGTGACTGGGTACCCCAGCACAGCGCGTGCGGGGTTCGGCCAAGGGAGCCTGACGTGACGCCGGCGCGTACACCAGGCGAACGCCGGTCGGGTTCGGTACGAAGGTCGGCCGGTTTTGGGCTGTCGCCCGAAAAGCCTTGGACCGCGCGGGCGCCCGTGCGGGACACTCCGCTTTCTGGCAGGACGGTCGGAGAAGGCAGGGTTGGTATGGGATCGCCCGAATCGCACGGAAATTCACCGAACGCACATCCACCGCGCAGGAGTCCCGTACTCCTCGCACTTCGCTACTACGGCCGGGAGTTGGTGCGCCTGCGGTGGCTGACCGCTCCCGCGATGCTGCTCCCGGCGCTGGGCAACATCGGCCTCCACTACCTCGCGCCGCTGGTCGTCGCGAAGCTCGTCGGCCGGATCGCGGGAGGGGAGGGAGTCGCGGCGGGCGTCGGCGGAACCCTCGGCTGGGCGACGCCCTACGTCCTCGGCTTCGCCGGCGTCCTGCTGCTCTCGGAGGCGTTCTGGCGCATCGGGCTGCACTGCCTGAACCGCCTCGACGCCCGCGGGATCGAGCAGCTCTACGTCACCGCGATGGACGAACTGTTCCGCAAGGACGCCGCGTTCTTCCACGACAACTTCGCCGGATCGCTGACGAAACGGGTCCTCAGCTTCGCCTCCCGCTTCGAGGAGTTCGTCGACACGCTGACCTTCTCGGTCATGGGCAGTTTCGTGCCGCTGCTGTTCGCCTCGGTGGTGCTGTGGCAGTACGACCCGCTCCTCGTCGTCGGGCTGCTGACGATGATCGCGGTCACGGCGCTGTGCGTGGTGCCCCTGATCCGACGCCGCCAGGTGCTCGTCGCCCGCCGGGAGGAGGCGATCGCCCGGGTGTCCGGCCACGTGGCCGACAGCCTGATGAACATGGACACCGTCCGGGCCTTCGCCGCCGAACCGCGCGAGGCCGCCGAACACCGCACCCGGGTCGCGGAGTCGAGGAAGCTCACCCTGCGCTCGTGGGACTACGGCAACCTGCGCATCGACACCCTGGTCGCACCGCTGTCCGTGGCCACCAACGTGCTGGGACTGATGCTCGCCATCGTGCTCGGCGGGGGAGCGCACGGGGTGGAAGCGGTCATCGTCGCCTTCACCTACTACGCCGGCGCGACGCGGATCATGTTCGAGTTCAACCAGATCTACCGGCGCCTGGAGAGCTCGATGACGGAGGCCGCGCAGTTCACCGAACTGCTGCTCACCCCGCCGACCGTGCTCGACCCGGTGGAGCCGGAGCCGCTGCGCCGCCCGCCCGCCGCGGACGTGCGCTTCGACCGGGTGACCTTCGGCCACGAGGGCGGCAAGCCCCTCTTCGACGGACTGGACCTGGCCGTGCCCGCAGGATCGAAGCTCGGCCTCGTCGGCCGCTCCGGCGGAGGCAAGACCACGCTCACCCGGCTGCTGCTGCGGATGACCGACATCGACGCGGGCCGGATCCTGATCGGCGGGCAGGACATCAGCCGGATCGCTCAGGCCGACCTGCGCAGCCTCATCGCCTACGTCCCCCAGGACCCGGCGATGTTCCACCGCACGCTGCGCGAGAACATCGCCTTCGCCCGCCCGGACGCCACCGACGCGGAGATCCGCCGCGCGGCCGAGGCGGCGCACGTCACGGAGTTCGCCGACGCCCTGGCGGACGGCTTCGACACCATGGTCGGCGAGCGCGGGGTGAAGCTGTCCGGCGGGCAGCGCCAGCGGGTCGCCCTCGCCCGGGCGATCCTGCGCGACGCACCGATCCTGCTCCTCGACGAGGCCACCAGCGCCCTGGACTCCGAGAGCGAGGTCCTGGTCCAGGACGCGCTGTGGCGGCTGATGGAGGGGCGGACGGCGGTCGTGGTCGCGCACCGGCTGAGTACGGTCGCCACCATGGACCAGCTCGTCGTGCTCGACCACGGACGGATCGCCGAACAGGGCACGCACCACCAGCTGCTCGCGGCCGAGGGCGCCTACGCGAAGCTGTGGCAGCACCAGTCGGGCGGCTTCATCGACGACACCATCGACGACACGGCCGCCCGGGCCGACCTGCGCTGACCGGGGGGTCTGCGCTGCCTGGGGGGCCTGCGCCGACCGGGGGGACGGCGCTGCCCGCGGGGACTGCGCCGACCGGAGGGACTGCGCCGACCGGGGGCCTCCCGGTCAGTGCTCCGCCGCCAGGGCGAGCTGGCGCTCGCGGTCCTGCCTGAGCAATTGCGGGATGGCCCCGCTCGGCGCCACGCCCAGCTCCGCGGAGAGCAGTTCCTGATAGCCGCGGTAGCGGCGGTGCGCGTCGGCCACCTCGCCGGCGAACAGGCAGGACTGCACGGCGATCCGCCGGGGCCCCTCCCGCAGCGGGTCGGCCTGGGTGGCGGCGTCGGCCAGTTCGAGCACCGCCGCGTGCTGCCGGCGCTGGAGGTACCTCTCGGCGAGGCGTTCCAGCGTCTGGACGCGCTGGACCCTCCACTTCTCCTGGAACGGTACGAGCCAGTCGTCGTCCCAGTCGTTCAGCAGCGGATTGCGCAGGACGCTCCACGCCTGCGGCAGCCGGTCCCCGCCGGCCACCGCCCCGACCGCCCCGACCGCCCCGGACACCGCCGCGATCAGCCGCGCCGCCGCCCGGTAGTCCACCTCGACGTGATCGGTGAGGGTGATGGTGGTGTGCGAGGCCCGCAACAGGCCACCGGCCGTGGCCTGATTCAGCCGCCACAGGGTCTGTCTCAACCGGGCGCCGGCCCGGTCGGCCGGGGCGTCGGGCCACAGCCGGCCGGCCAGGTCGACGCGCCTGAGCGGACGGTCGGCGAGCACCAGGGCCGCGACGAGCCGTTGCTGGATGTCGCTGAGATCGGCGACCCGTTGGCCGGTGCGGCAGACGAAGCCTGGCAGCAGCGATATGTGCACGATGCCTAAACCGGTGGGGTTCATCGCACCTCTCGGGTCGCCCTTTGGGCCGCCGGCCGCCGGGTGGGCGTTCCCTTGGTCCCGATTTCCACGTTCGCTTCACATGAGCTTCACAATGGCCGTGGTACGAGCGTGAGGCACGGTCCGGAGGCCGTCAACACCCGTGAGCGGTGCGTTCCAGCCGTCCCCGTCGCCTGCGCAGGACGTCCCGCCCGCGCTGCGTATGTCCCCTTCGCGGCTCCCGCACAACCCACATTCGTGGGGTTGTTTCACGGGTCCGCCGCGCGCAGTCTCGGTTGCGTCCCCGATCGAACGCGACAGCGAAAGGTGGAAGCATGTCCTTCAACGCCCTGGAGTCCCTGCGTGCGGCCGGTGTCATCGGCGGCACGATGGCGCCCGCTCTCGAGGAGTTCTACGCCAGCCTGACCCCCGAGGAGACCAAGGTCCTCATCTCGACGAAGACCCGCCTCGCGGCGATCCTGCCCGACGTGGTGGCGCACTCCCAGGACTGGACCTCCCCGGAGGCCACGAAGGAGGGCTTCGACGCCGCGATGCTGTGTGCCTGCGGCCTCTGGTCGGGATCGGGCCAGGCCGAGAACTGACCGTTCCACAGGCGGGGTCCGGCGGCCTTCCGCGTCGGGCCGCGCCTGTGCCAGTCCAGAGAGGAGGCGGGATGCGCGGAAACCTGGTTCGGAACCTGTCGTTGTTCGAGGTGCCCAACGACCTGACGTACTTCGTGCACGGTGAGGACCACCTCGTGGTCAACCCGGAGGTGGCCGCCCGGCGCGTCCTCTCCGGACGTGAGTTTCGGGTCCTCGAGACCCTGGCGGCCGCCCGGGCCCGCGGGGAGGAGCCGGCGCTGGAGCAGAACGAGGAGACGGAACGCGTCCTCGCCAAGCTCATCCTGAGCTGGATCGTGTACTTCAACGGCAACAAGCCCAAGGTCAAGCTGAGCGAACCGCCCCTGGGCGTCGCGTACTACGCCATCACCGACGGCTGCAACCTGCGCTGCCCCTACTGCTACGCCTCCTCGGAGAAGTGCCTTCCGGGCGAGCTCGACACCGCCGAGTCCCTGGACCTGGTCTCGCAGATCGCCGACTTCGGCGCCGGGACGATCATCTTCACCGGCGGCGAGCCGATGCTCCGCAAGGACCTGTTCCAGATCGTCGAGCACGCCAAGAACAGCGGCCTGAAGGCCAATGTCATCACCAACGCGACGATGATCCGGACCGCGGAGAAGGCCCGGCGGTTCGCCGAGCTCTTCGACGCCGTCACCGTGAGCCTCGACGGAGGGACGGCCGAGACTCACGACCGCACCCGCGGCAAGGGCGCCTTCGCCAAGACCCACCGGGCGATCCAGCTCCTCAACGAGGCCGGGGTGGCGCCGGCCATCAACCACATCGTCACCTCGGACAACATCCACGAGCTGGAGGACTTCGCCTCCTTCCTCGACGGGATCGAGATCCACAGCGTCCGCCTGATGAACCACAACGACCTGGGCCGGGGCGCCGACGACACCTACGACTTCGGGTGGCAGGACCACCTGGACGTGCAGCAGCTCGTCTGGACCTCGCCGGTCGCCGGCAAGCTCAAGCCGGACGGCCCGAGGCCGGTCACCGCGTGCTCGGTCAAGGGCAACTGCGGCATGGGCGGGCACGAGATCTATGTCAACTCCCTCGGCGACGTCTACCCGTGCAAACTCGTCACCGGCAAGGGGGAGTTCGCCGGAAACATCAGGAAGCAGCGGCTGTCGGAGATCTTCGCCAGTACGGTGCTCACCTCGATGCGCCGGAGCACCGTGTACGGCGGGGAGTTCCACGCCGACTGCGAGAAGTGCTACATCAAGGCGAGCTGCGGCGGCGGCTGCCGGGCCGCGCACATGTCGGAGTCCGGGGACCTGCGGCGCAACAGCCGCCACCTGTGCCGGATCCTGCGGCACGGAGTCACCACCCAGCTCTGGCAGGAGACCGGGGTGACCCGCGCCGAACTCGCCCTGAGCGGCGAGGAGATGACCGTCCCGCGACTGGTCGCCACCGGCGAGGTCCACGAGGCGCACGAGCAGTGGAAGACCTGGGTCCGCCCGCCGGCGCCCGTGCCCGCGATCAAGGTGGGCGAACTGATTCCGATCATGCCGGTGAACAGGAGGCTGGGCGATGTCCCTGCACATCAGTGACGCGGTGATCTGGCAGGAGAGCGGGGACGGCATCTCGCTCTACCACAGCGAGTCCGGCGACTTCCGCACCCTGAACGCCACGGCCGCCCAGATCTGGGCGCTCGTGGAGAGCGACGGGGACCGGGAGACGGTCATCAGGAACCTGTCCCTGCTGTTCGGGGGGCACAACCCGGTGATGACGGCCCGCATCCGCGCGGAGGTGGACGCCTTCATCAGCACCATGGTCGAAGCGGGCCTCCTCGAGGAGACGCAGGCCGGCACGCGGTCCCCACGGAGCGAGCCGGCCGCCCGGTCATGACCAGGGCCGTCGTCCTCGGCGGAGGCTTCGCGGGGGTGCTGGTGGCCAAGGTGCTCTCCCGGCACGCCGACGAGGTCACCGTCGTCGAGGGCGGCCGGTACCCGGCCGGCCCGGGGATCCGGCCGGAGCTGCCGCAGGCGTACCACAGCCACGTGCTGGTGACCGCCGGCGCCGAAGCCCTGGACGCGGTGCTCCCCGGCACCCTGGAGGCGCTCCTCGCCCGCGGCGCGCACCGCCGGGGCCTGCCGGACGGAGCGCTGATCCTGAGCGCGGACGGCTGGTTCCGCCGCCACGAGACCGGGGCGTACATGGTCTCGTGCAGCCGCTGGCTGATGGACCACGTCATCCGGCAGCGGGCCCTGGCCGACGGGGCGGTCACGGTACGCGAACGCACCCGGGTCCTGGGACTCACCGGGGACGCGTCCCGCGTGACCGGCGTCGTGGTCGCGCACGAGGACGGCTCCCGCGAGACCCTCGGCGCCGATCTCGTGGTGGACGCGACGGGCCGGCGTTCCCTGGCCGGACGCTGGCTGACCGCGATCGGCGGACCCCGGGTCGAGGAGGAGGTGGTCGACCCGGGGCTGGCGTACTCCACCCGGATCTACCGGGCGCCCGCCGCCCTCGCCGCCGGCCTCCCGGCCATCATGGTGCACCCGCGGCCGGAGCACGGCCGTCCGGGGTACGGGGCCACGCTGTTCCCCATCGAGGACGGCCGGTGGATCTTCACGCTGACCGGCACGCGCGAGGCCCGACCGCCTTCGGACGAGCCGGGATTCACCCGGTGCGCGCGCTCGCTGCGCTCGCCCATCGCGGCGGACCTGCTCGCCGCGGCCGAACCCCTGGGCCCGGTGCGGCCGTTCCGGGCCACCGCGAACCGCCGCAGGTTCTTCGAACGGCTGCCCCTGCCCGAAGGCTTCCTGGTCATCGGCGACGCGCTGACGGCGGTCAACCCCGTCTACTCGCACGGGATGTCCGTCGCGCTGCTCGGCGCGCTGCGGCTGGACCGGGAGCTGAGCGAGCGCGGCGCCGAACCCTCGGTGCTGCCCGCGGTCCAGGCCGCGGTGGCGGAGACGGCCTCGGAGTCCTGGCGGATGGCGACCGAACAGGACCGTGCGCGGGCCGTCGCGGAGGGCTCCGGCCCCGCGGGAGGGCCTGCGGACGGGCCCGAGGGAGGGCCTGCGGACGGGCCAGCGGGAGGGCCTGCGGACGGGCCAGCCGGAGGGCCCGCGGAAGGGATCGCCGGAGGGCCCGCGGAGGGACCCGGGGAAGGGTCTCTGCGGGGAACCCGTTCCGCAGCAGGGCAGTTGATGCGGGCCAGGGTCTCCCGGGCGGTGCTCGGCAGTCCCGTGCTGATGACCCGGCTGTTCCGCGCCCAGACGCTCGTGCCGTCCGGGGCGGCCCTCCTCCCCGCACCCTCCGCCGGCCGCCCCGCGGCCCCGCCGCTCGACACCGACGAGGCGGTCGCGCAGTTCCCCGGTCTGCGCGACTGGTGGTTCTCGCAGCGCGGCGTCCAACCACCCACCCCGGGAAGGGAACCGTGACCGCGCGCACCGTACCGCTGATCCCGCACTCCGTCCTGTTCGGCAACCCGTCCCGCCTCGTGCCCGAGATCTCCCCGGACGGGACCCGGCTCGTCTACCTGGCCCCGGACGACGGCGTGCTGAACGT
The DNA here is from genome assembly GCF_053593795.1 of Streptomyces sp. NPDC002104. NCBI lineage: Bacteria > Bacillati > Actinomycetota > Actinomycetes > Kitasatosporales > Streptomycetaceae > Streptomyces > Streptomyces sp. NPDC002104. The sequence continues at coordinate 154,533 of NZ_JBSFDF010000003.1, forward strand.
GTGGTCGGCGCCGGTCGACCGCCCCGGGGAGGCGGAGCCCGTCACGCACGACCGCGGCCGCGGCATCCGCACGTACGGGCTGTGCCACGACGACCGCACCCTCTTCCACCTGCGCGACCAGGACGGCGACGAGAGCTGGCGGGTCCACCTCGTCGACCTGGTCACCGGCCGGGAGCGCTGCGCCACCCCCTTCGACGGCGTCCAGGCGAGGGTGCTGGCCCACAACCGGTGGCACCCGACGACCCTGCTGATCGCACTGAACAAGGACCGGCCGGGGCTGCACGACGTCTACGCCCTGGACCTGCTCACGGACCGGCTCACGAAGGTCGCGGAGAACCCCGGGTACCTCAGCTGGATCGTGGACACCGACCTGCGGGTGCGCGGCGGCACGGTGATGAAGCCCGACGGCGGCCTGTCCGTGTACCTCGACCCGCCCGGCGGACCGGGCGCTCCGGGCGGACCGGACGGCGCCCCGCCCTGGCTCGACGTGCCCTACGAGGACGCCATGGGGACGCGTGTCGTCGGCTTCTCGCGCGACGGCGCCACCGTCCACCTCCTGTCCTCCATCGGAGCCAACGCCGGCCGCCTGTTCGCCGTCGACCTCGCGACCGGGCGGCGGACCCTGCTCGCCGAGGACCCGGTGTACGACGTCAAACAGGTCGAGTTCGACCCGGTGAGCCGCCGGCCGCAAGCGGTGCTGTTCGCGAAGGACCGCGACGAACGGGTTTTCCTCGACGAGGAGTTCGGCAAGGACATCGGCCGGATCCGCGGCGAGCTCGCACTGCTGTCGGTCGACGGCGAGATCTACGTGGACCGCACCGACCGGGGCGACCGGCTGTGGACGGTGTCGGTGGTGACCGGAGCCGGCCCCGTCCTCTACTACGTCTACGACCGGCCGGCCGGGACGCTGCGTCACCTCTTCAGCCACCAGCGGGAGCTGGAGGCGTACACGCTGGCCCGGATGGAACCCTTCGCGTTCACCGCGCGCGACGGTGTCACCGTCCATGGCTACGTCACCTGGCCGCCCGGAGCCGAACGCACGGGCCTGCCCGCGGTGGTGAACGTGCACGGCGGGCCCTGGGCCCGCCACACCTTCGCGTTCGACGAGGAGGCGCAGCTCCTGGCCAACCGCGGCTACGCCTGCGTCCAGGTCAACTTCCGCGGTTCGACCGGCTACGGCAAGCACTTCCGCAACCTGGGCGCCAAGCAGTGGGGCGCCGCGATGCAGACGGACCTGCTCGACGCGGTCGACCACCTCGTCGCGGGCGGCGGCATCGACCCCGCCCGGATCGCCATTATGGGCTGCTCGTACGGGGGTTACGCGGCCCTGGTCGGCGCGGCGTTCACCCCCGAGGTGTTCACCTGCGCGATCGATCTCTGCGGCCCGTCGAACCTGCTCACGCTGCTCGCGGCCGGAGCCCCCTACCGCACCGCGCTGCGCTCCTTCATGCACGCGCAGGTGGGGGACCCGGAGACGGAGCGGGCCATGCTGTGGGAACGTTCCCCGCTGTCCCGGGTCGACGAGATCCGCATCCCGCTGCTGATCGTCCAGGGCGCCAACGACGTCCGCGTGCCCCGGGCGGAGGCCGAGCAGATCGTCGCGGCCCTGGAGGCCAAACAACTTCCCTACGAATACCTGCTGTTCCCCGACGAGGGGCACGGGCTGGCCCGGCCCGCCAACCGGCAGGCCTACTACGCCGCCGTGGAGCGGTTCCTCGCGGAGCACCTGGGCTGATTCATGCGCGTATCCCCTCAGGCCCCCTCAGGTGAGGGCCGCCCGCACCAAGTTCGGCAGGTGCAGGCGGGTCTCCGCCTCCTCGTGGGCGGCCCGGACGAAGCCGCCGCCCGTCAGCGCGCCCAGTTCGTCGACCAGCCGGCTCATCGGGCGGCGCAACGCCTCGGCGGCCTCGCAGACGGTCAACGCCACCTTGAACTCGGCCAGTTCACCGAGCAGCTTGCGGGGTTCGGGGTCCAGCCGGTCGACCCCCGACCGGATCGGGCAGCCGATCGTCCCGGGCGCACCGACGGGCCGATGGGCCGCCGGCAGTTCGAGCAGCTCGGCCGCCGGCATGTCCGCGAGCCGGCGCAGGCTCAGTACCCCGCAGCCCGCGGCCGCCGCTTCCAGCGCGGCCGGCAGGCCGTCCAGGGTCCGGCACAGCCGCGCCGCCGCCATCGCGTCCGCCCGGCCGAGCACGAATCCCGGCCGGACCTCCGACAGCCGGTCCACGAGCAGCCGCACCGACGGAACGGCGGCCAGGACGTCCGGGGACCCCGCCCCCGCCCCCGCCCCCGTCCCCTCCGCGTCCGGACCGGGGACGGCCAGCGGCGCGAGCACCGTCCCCTGGACGCCGGCCGCGTTCCACGGCGCCCGTGACGTACTGACCACCCGGATGCCCGGACAGTACGCCAGCAGCTCCTCCACGCCGACCGGGTCCCGCGCGTCCGCGACCCCGTCGAGCACGAGCAGCAGCTCGTGCCGGCCGATCAGCCGGCACACCGCGGACACGTCCTGGGCGCCCGACTCGACGAGCAGGCGCAGGGAGCGCAGCAAGGGGCCGAAGGCCGTGCCCTGAGCGGCCGGGGCCACCGTTCCCGACCCGATCCACAGCACCGGCCAGCCGCGCCGGGAGCCGAGCCGGGCCGCCGTCTCCGCCGCCACCCGCGACTTGCCCACGCCGGCGAGCCCCGAGATCGAGACCATCCGGCGGTGGTCCGACTCCAGGGCGCCGACCATCGCCCGGACCTCGACGTCCCGTCCCAGGAGGGCGTTGACGGACCGGGGCACCGCCGGGCAGGGCTCGGCCCCGGCCGGAGCGGGCCCCGCGCCGCCGCTCAGGCCCGCGGTGACGAAGAGCTCCCGCGCCAGGCCGTCCAGACCCAGGGCGTCGGCGAGCAGCCGGACGGTCTGCATCCGCGCGTTCACCCGGCCCGACTCCAGGGCGCGGATGGTCCGCGGGCTGATCGTCGACAGGTCGGCGAGCGTCCGCTGGGTGAGCCCGGCCCGGACGCGCTGGGAGCGCAGCAGATCGGGGAACGACGGAGCCTCGGCCTCGGCACGGTGGACCATGGGCCAGGAGGGTAGGAGGGACCCGTTCCCGCCGCGTCTCCGGTGCGTCGCCGCCGCGTCGCCGCCGCGTCGCTGCCGCGTCTGCGCCGCGTCTGCGCTCCGTCTCCTTCGGCCGTCAGACCACCTTCGAACCCGGGTGCGAACCCCGGTCCAGCAGATCCAGCGAGATGCTCAGCAGGGAGACGGCCAAGGGGTCGGACGCGTCGACGACCGCGTGCTGGGACAGCCGGGACACCAGCTCTCCCAGGCGCGGCCCGCCGCTCGCGGCCTGCTCGCTGCGCCGCAGCAGCGCGAGGCTCAGGGCGGCCTGCGTGGCGAGCAGACCCAGCAGTTCGATGTCGTCGAGTTCCCGCCCGGGAGCGTGCTCGCCGTGGACGTGGCGGTCCAGCACCTCGATCACACCGATGCACTCCCCGTCCGCGATGAGCGGGGCGGCCATGATGCTCGCGGGAACGTATCCGGTGGAGGCCGCGGCATCGCGGGCGAACCGGTCCGTCGCGCCCACGTCGTCCGTGATCAGCGGCTGTCCGCTGGCCGCCACCCAGCCGGCGATTCCGGTGCCGGGCTCGAAGCGCCGCCCGACCAGGCCCTGTTCGCCCTCTCCCGCCACCGCCGCGAAGATCAGCTCGCCGGTGTCGGGGCTCACCATGAACACCGAGGACGCGGCCGCCCCGTAGATGTACCGGGCCACCGTGACGACGGACTGCAGGAGCCGGCGTTCGGTGGCCATCAGATCGTGCGGCCAGGGTTTCATTCTCCCTCTCCTTCTGCGTGGACGTTCGCGGCGCAGTGGTACAGGACGCTCTTGAGCTGGAACGGCGTGAGCCACGGATGCTTGCTCAGGACGAGGGCCGCGATCCCGGCCATGTGCGGCGCCGCGAAACTGTTGCCGGTGTTGCGGACCGTGCCGCCGCCCAGGCTCGCCACCGGCACGCGCACCCCCCGGGCACGGAACTCGACCGGGGGAGCGGCGTTGTAGTAGAAGCGCATGCCGTCCGGTTCGGCGTGGCTGGCGACGGAGATCACCGAGGCGAAGTTCCAGGGGAAGCTCTCCAGGGGCAGGTTGTGCGCCGCCGCCACCACCGCGGTCCGGCGGAAGTAGGCGCGGTCGCACAACTCGGCCAGCCGGTCGCGGAATTCGACCCGGGTCGTCGACAGGCTCATGCTGATGACGTCGAACCCCTCCTCGATCGCGAAGGCCAGCCCGGCGATCAGCGCGGAGGCGCTGCCGGCCCGTCCGTCGCCGAGCACCTTGAGCGAACTGATCGACACCCGGGGCGCGAGGGAGCGGATGATCCCCGCGCAGGCGGTCCCGTGGCCCGCGCCGTCCTGCGCCTCGCACTCCTCCACGCGCGGAGCCCGGCCCTCGGCGGTCACCACCTGCCAGGCCCGCTCGACCGTACCGACCAGCGGATGCCCGGCCTGGACGCCGCTGTCGAGCACGCAGACCCGTACGCCCTCTCCGCTCGCGCCCTCCCACGCCCAGCGCGGGCCGATCCCTTCGAACAGGGCCGTCGGCAGGGGGTCTTCGGGGTCCCCGCCGGCCGGCATGCTCCACGCGGGCATCCCCGACGCGTGCGGCCGCCGCTCGCGCCGCCAGGGCGCGCCGTTCACCTCCATGCCCGCATCCATGCCCGTACCGCCTCCAGCGGTTTCACCGCGCCGACCGCCGCGTAGCTGTCGGCCGCCAGCCCGGCCATGGCCCGGGCCTCGGTCCCCTCGCCCAGCAGGCGGTGGGCCCGGGCCAGGTCGAAGCAGACCTCGCCCCGCAGGCACGGGTCGTCGAGGTCCCGGAGCAGGCGCAGCACCTCGGCACGCAGCACCTCGGCGGGCACCTCGGCGCGCACCGGCTCGGCGCGGCCCCGCGCCGCTGCGCCCAGCACGGCGGCCGTCAGGCACAGGATCCGGCCCCGGACGTCCATCTCCTCGCGCCGCGCCAGCAGTTCGGCGATCCTGCGGGCCGCCTCCTCCGGCCGGTCCCGGCGGCCGCACTCGCGGGCCGCCTGAACCCGCATGGTCAGCGCGACCGGTACGTAGCCGGCCCGTTCGAGCGCGTCCGCCGCGCGGCCGAAGCGGCGCTCGGCCTCCGCGTGCTCACCGTCCAGCGAGGCGGCCAGCGCCGCCACCTGATCGACCAGGACCCGCCCCATCGTCAGCCGGAGCTGTACGACGACGGACTCGGCCTCGGTCAGCGCCGACCGTGCACCGCTGCGGTCCCCGGTCAGCGCCAGGCAGCGGGCGCGGGCGGCCAGCGCGGGCAGGGCCAGGAAACGGTCGGCGGCGAACCGCTCCAGGAGCTCCGCGCAGCCCGCGAGCTTCTGCGCCATCGGACTCGGCGACCACTGCCGGATCTCGCACAGGGCCACCAGCAGCCGGTCCTCCTCGTACGCGTCGGCGGCGGCCCGGGCGTGGGCGAGCGCGGCGGACACCGCCTCCTCGGCCTCCCCGAACCGGCCGTGGTCCAGGTGGATCAGCATCCGCAGCTGCTCGAACCGGCACAGGGCCGACCGGTCGGGCTCCTCGCCGTCGAGTACGGCCCGCAGCCCCTCCACGTCCGCATCCGAGACCCTGCCGCGGCGGGCGACCAGCAGGAGCCGCTGCACCCGCACCAGGGCGGGAGCGGGGGCGGTGTCCGGGGCGGCGCCGGTCCCGGTCCCGCCGGCGGTCCCGGTGTCGCGCCACGTGCTCTCCTCCACGACCTCCAGCGCCCCCCGGGTGTCCCCGGACAGCATGAGGGCGTCGCTGAGCCGGACGGCCGCCACCGACCGGCAGCGGTCGGGCCCGCCCCGCGCCAGGACGAGCGCCCGTTCGAGCAGTCCGATCGCCGTCGGCACGTCACGCCGGCGCAGCGCCACCGTTCCCTCGCCCAGCAGGGCCCCGGCCGCCTCCCGGGCCAGCCCGGGCAGCTGCGGATCGTCGGGGCGCAGCCCCCCGAGGAGCCGGGTGGCGGCCTCCAGATGGAAGCCGGGACTGAAACCGTGCTCCGCCAGCCGCCGGTGCCAGGTGACGCGCTGCTCCTTCTCCAGCCGGCCGTACGCCACTTCGTGCACGGGCTGCTGGACGAAGCGGTAGCCGCCCTCCTCCGCGGTGGCCCGGAACAGCCGCTGACCGGCGAGTTCCGCGACCGCCGCCGCCGGAGCCGGCTCGCCCAGCAGCGCGAGCTGCTCCAGGGTGAACGAGGGGCCGATCACCGAAGCCGCGCCCAGCAGCCGCCGGCCCGGCGCGGGCAGCCGGTCGATCAACGCCCCCACCATGGCCGTGATGCTCGGCGGCACCTCGTCGACGGTCCGGCCGTTCCGCAGCCAGTCCATCATCAGCCGGATGTACAGCGGATTGCCCGCGCTGTACAGGGCGACCCGGTCCACCTGCCCGGCGAGGTCGAGCCCGTGCAGCTCCACCTCGCCGCCGCTTCCGGGCCCGGCCAGCGAGAACGCCAGCCGCGCGCTGTCGGCCGGGACCAGCGCTCCGAGCTCGATCACGTCCGCCTCCCGCGGGCCGGGAGCCGGCGCTGCCCCGGGAGCCTGCGGCGACCAGGGAAGTTCCCTCCCGGCGAGCTCCGGCCGGGACACGCAGACCATCAGCAGCGGAAGCTCGCGCAGCCCGTCCATCAGCTCGCCGATCAGCCCCAGGAGCGACTGCCCGGCCCACGCGAGGTTGTCCCACACCACGACGAGCGGGTCGCGGGCCGCGGCGGTGAGCAGCTCGCGGGTCGCCCAGGACACCTCCTCCACGCCCGGGCCCGGGACGGCACCGGCCCGCCGGGGGAGGGAGGCGTCGCGCAGGGCCGCGAGCACTCCGGCGATCCGCTCGTCCGTCCGCAGCAACTCGGCGCAGGACGGCGCCCGCCGGGTGAGCGCGTCCAGCATCTCGACGAGGGCCCCGTAGTTCCCGGCGGTCCCGTACGCCTGGCAGCTGCCGAACACGGCGACGGGCGTCGCCCCGGCCGCCACGAGGTCGTCCACGGCCTCCCGGACCAGGCGGGTCTTGCCGATGCCGGGCGGCCCGAGGACGGTCACCAGTTCCGCGCGCCGGTCCCGGGCCACCCGGTGGTAGATCCGGCGCAGCCGGTGGCGTTCGGCGCCGCGGTCCACCATGAGGGAGTTCTCGCCGGCCCCGTCCGCGGCCGCCTCACCGGTGACCACCAGCACGGGGACCGGTGCGGACTTGCCCTTCAGCGCCACGGGCGGCACCGGGACCATCGTGTAGTGCGGGCGGGCCAGATGCGCCACGGTCTCGTTCACGATGATCTCCCCGGCCACGGCCAGGGACTGGAGGCGTGCGGCGAGGTTGACCACGTCGCCGACGACCCGGATGCCGGCCCGGGCCGAACGCGTCACCAGCGCCTCACCCGCCGCGATTCCGCAGTGGACCTCGACCGGGGCCGCACCGGTGGCGGGCGTGCGCAGGCCGCGGACCTCGGCGCGGATCCGCGTGGCCGTGCGCAGTGCCCGCGGGGCGTCGTCCTCCTGGGAGGTGTCGGCTCCGAAGACCGCCATGACGGCGTCGCCGATGAACTTCTCGACGACGCCGCCGTGTTCCTCCACCGCGACCGAGCAGATCTCGTAGTACTCGTCGAGCAGCCGTTGCAGCGGCTCCGGGTCCACGCGTTCGGCGAGCCGGGTCCACCCGACCAGATCGAGGAACAGGACGACCACCAGTCTCCGGCTCATGCGGGGCTCAGAGCAGCTTCAGGTCGTGCGCCCACACCTCGGCGTCCGCACCGGAATCCGCCTCGACCAGCCGCAGCTGGACCGATACGACGACCGACGTCTCCTCCTCGGTCAGGCCCGCCAGTACCTCGCGCTGAGCGGTGCTCAACTGGTCGACCGGAAGCCCGGCCTCGCGCAGAGCGGTCAGAGGGTCGAACACGTCACCCACCCCTTTCACGGGGCCGCACGGCGGCGGCCAGACATCGATCGGCAGGAGCCGGTGGACGTAGCAGTAGGCCACCAGCTCCGCCCTGTTCCTGCAGTTGAACCGGTCGAGCAGGACACTGATCTCCTCGCCCACGGTGTGCCTGCTCAGGCGCAGCGCACGGGCCACGCGGTCGGTCGTATGACCCCGCGCCACCAGGGCCACGAGCACCAGGCCCCGGCTGGAGATCTCGGCACCCCGTAACGCCGTCACCGGCGCGAGTTCCTCACGACGCACTCCTCACGACGCCTCCTCACGGCGCACTCCACACGGCGCGCTCCTCACGACGTACTGCGTACGAACAGCTCACGGACCATGACGGCGGCCATGAACGAGACGCCGTGCCAGCGCGCCTTGCGTTCGAACCAGAGCCAGTCCCCGTCCGGGTTGGCCTCCAGGAACACCACGTCCCCGGTGTCGGACACGAGCAGGTCGAACGCCCCGTAGCGCAGGTTCCAGGCGGCGCACAGGGTGCGTACCGCCTCGGCCGCGGAGCGGGGGCAGTCGACGCGCGTCACGGTGACGCTGTCGGGATCCGTCATCGGGCTCGACGGATCGGGCTTTCGAACCTCGAAGGCGCAGATTCCGCCGTCGAGTTGGTAGACGCGCAGCTCGCGCTGGTGCGGCACGTACTCCTGGACCACGACCGGGCGCCCTCCCCGGCCGCCCGGGGCCGTTCCCGAGCCCCGTTCCACCGCCTCCCGGCCCGCGACCGAGGGCAGGCAGGCCTTCCAGCCCAGCCGGTCCGGCTCGAACAGCCGGAAGTCCGGAGTCTTCACCACGAGGGTGGGCGCCCCCACCTGGCGCGCCCCCGCCGGCACGTCGTTGGTGACGACAGTACGGGGCGTGCGCACGCCCAGAGCGCGCGCCCGCGCCAGCTGGCCCGGCCCGACGACCGTGCCGCCGGGCAGTGCCGTGTCCGCCGTGTCCGCCACCTGCCGCAGGAACCCGGACCAGGACTCCGCCCGCAGCGGATTCACCGAACCGGCGGGCCTCGCCTGCGCCATCAGCGCGCAGGCCGAACCGTGCCGCACCCACACCACGGCCGGTCTGACCCGGCGCCCGCCGACGTCCAGCAGACCGGTGTCCACGTCCAGAGACATCGCCGTCGACATGAGTTCGTCCTGCCGGATCAATAGAGCCGGAGTTTCCAGAGGGCCCGTCAAAGCATCCCGTACGACCTCCAATTCACGGCCGCCCGCGCAATTCACCAGAACCACAACGGATCTGCCGTCACGGTCTTCCGTCTGTTCCGAACGGCTCATCTGCGCATGCTAGCCAACGGTTCAGCGCGGCAGGAGGCAGAACGGAGGCAGCTCCGAGGCAGCTTGGGCCGTGGCCGCTCCCGTGCGGTCCCGCGGGCGTAACGTCCAGCCGCAGCAAGCCTGATCGGCCACCGGAGAAACACCGACCGGAGAAACACCAAGAGGAACATCGATCACATTCTGGAGGGCGGACCGTGGCACATGGTGTGGTGAACGCCGAGGAACTGACCAAGCGTTATCGCGGAAAAGAAACGTCGGCAGTCGACCGTATTTCATTCGACATCGCCAAAGGCGAGACCATCGGGCTGCTGGGACCCAACGGTGCCGGAAAGACCACCCTGATGAAGATGATCTGCGGCGTCACCCCTCCCACCACCGGGCGGATCCGGGTGTTCGGCGTGGACCCGGCCCGCGACCCGGTCGCCGCCAAGACGGGCATCGGCGCGATGCACCAGTCCGCCCCCTACGACGAGATGCTCTCGGCCCTGGACAACCTGCTGATCGCCACCCGCTTCAAGGGCCTGTCGTGGCGCACCACCCGCCCCTGGGCGATGGAGGTGGCCGAGTACCTCGGCCTGGCGGACCACCTGTCCCGGCTCGTCTTCCAGCTCTCCGGCGGACAGCGCCAGCGGCTGCAGCTCGTACGTGCCCTGCTGACCATCCCCGAACTGCTCATCCTCGACGAGCCGTCGGCCGGTCTGGACGTGGCCGGACGGCACCAGATCGAGCGCTTCGTGCGGTGGCTCCGCGAGGAGTACGGCATGACCGTGATCTGGACCAGCCACATCATCCAGGAGCTGGAGCGCAACGCGCAGCGGGTCCTGGTCATCAACCAGGGCAAGGTGGTCCGCTTCGCCCAGCCGAGCGAACTGGTCCGGGAGTTCGGCGGCGCCCACCTGCTGGTCAGCGTCGACGACGCGGTCGGCGCCAAGGTCGTCAAGGAGTGGGCGGTCACGGCAGGACTGACCGCCACGGTCCAGGACGCCGAGGTGCGCATCGAGAACGCACAGGTCCGGGACGTACTGCCGCACCTGTCCCAGCACTGCCACGACTCCGGCGTCGCGATCTCCGGAATCTCCACCGTCACCGACTCGCTGGAGCAGGTCTTCCTGCGCATGACCGGGAACGAGGGCTGACACCGTGGCCGACCTCGGATTCAAGACCACCGCACCCGTCGCCTCGGGCAAACCGGCCGACTTCACCGCCGTGTTCTACCGCGAGTACGCGCTCCTCGCGCGCAACAGGGTCAACCTCATCCTCGGTCTGACCCCCATGCTCGTGTACCTGCTCCTGGTGAACACCTCGCTGGGCAACGTCGTCGGGAACATCACCTACCGCGGCGAAACCCTCCCCTTCGCCGTGTTCCTCCTCCCCATGGTGCTGTCCATGTCGGTGGTCAGCGCCTCCGGAACCACGGGCATGGCGATGTTCCAGGAGGAGATGAGCGGGGTGTCCACCCAGCTCTGGAGCTGGCCGCTGCGCCGGTCGCGCTTCCTGGCCGGCAAACTCCTGGCCGGGGTCTCGCTCGTACTGGCCCAGAGCCTGCTGGCCCTGGCCGTCGCCGCGGTCATCTTCGACTACCCCTTCCACGCGTCCCACTGGATCTGGCTGCTGCTGGCGCTGGTGCTCTCGTCGGTGGCGTTCAACGGGCTGTACCTCGCGGCGGCCGTCCTCATCAGCGACTACCGCACCTTCATGGTGCTCACCAGTGTGTCGGTGCCCGTCCTGGTCTTCGCCGCGCCCTCGCTGTCCACCTCGCAGCAGCTCCCGACCGTGCTGCGGTGGATCTCGACCGTGAACCCGGTGTCCTACGCCGTCACCGGGATGCGCGACGCCGCGATCTTCGGCCTGGGCAAGGCCTGGCCCTCCCTGGTGGTGCTCGCCGTCGTCGCGATCGTCGCCAACTTCGTCGCCGGCCGGGCGCTGTTGCGGCGCACCCGGAACCTCTGACCCGCAGGAGCTCCCCACCGTGCAGACCGACGACACCGCGCAGGCCACCGACCGCGTGCAGGCCGCCGACACCGTGCAGACCGACGACACCGCGCAGACCGGTGATGCGCCCCTGGCCTGGCTCGCCACGCCCCAGGACCGCTCCGTGCACCGCCTCCCGGGCACCGACCGCGCCCAACCGCCCAAGGCCACGTGGGAGATGGCGGCACGGGCGGCGGCCAAGGTGGGCGTCACCCGGGTCGCCGACATCACCCGGCTCGACTCCATCGGCATCCCGACCTTCCAGGCCGTCCGGCCGCTCTCCAGGACGCTCGCCGTCTCCCAGGGCAAGGGGATGACCCCCGAACTGGCCCGCCTCTCCGCGGTGATGGAGTCGGTGGAGACCTGGCACGTCGAACAGCCGGCCCTGCCCGCGCTGACCGCCCCGCCCCGCACGCTCCGTACCCAACTCGGTTACGACGTGGCCGCACTGGCGCCCTCCGCGCCGAACCTGCTCCACGACGGGCTGCCGCTGGACTGGGTGGCGGCCAGATCCCTGGTCGACGGGGCGCGCACCCTCGTGCCCGTGAACGTCGTCCGGCTCACGCTGGAGGAGCACACCGACTGGAACCCGCCGGTGTTCTTCGAGTCGACGAACGGCCTGGCCGGCGGGAACACCCGGATCGAAGCCGCCCTGCACGCGCTCTGCGAGGTCATCGAGCGCGACGCGATGACGGCCGCGGTCACCGCGGGCGGGGAGATGGGCGTACGCGTCGACCCGCGCTCCCTCGGGTCATCGGTGGCCGACGAGCTGTGCACGCTGATCGAACGGGCCGGCGTCACCCTGGAGGTCCGCCTGGTCCCCTCGCCCACCGGCCTGCCGTGCTTCCTCTCCTGGGTCGCCGACGAGGAGTACCCGGCGCCGATGTTCGGCTTCGGCTGCCACCTGAGCCCCGAGATCGCCCTCACCCGGGCCGTCTCCGAAGCGGCCCAGGCCCGGCTCGCGTACATCTCGGGGGCGCGCGACGACCTCCGGGAGGACTTCGGGCCCGTGGACGCCGACCGGCTGCGCAGCGCACGCTCGGGTCCGGCGGCGGCCGACATCAGGGGCCTCGTGGAGGATCCCGTCCCGCACGACAGTCTGGCCGGGGCCCTCGCGCACGCGGTGCGCCGGGCGGCCGCCGCCTTCTCCCACCCGCCCCTCCTCGTCGACCTGACGCGCGAGGAGATCGGGGTCCCCGTCGTCAAGGTCGTGGCTCCGGGGAGCCGCGTATGCCCGGAGGTGCTGTAGCCATGGGGTCCAGCGTGCAGGGGGCCGGTGTGAGCCCGTCCGGTGCGAGCCCGTCCGGCGTGAGCCCGTCCGACGTGACCGGGGCCGACCTGACCGGGGCCGGCGTGACCGGGGCCGACGCGGCGGGCGCCGGCGCGCGCGGGGCCGGCGCGCGCGGCTCCAGGGTGGTCGTCTACGCGGGGCCGACCCTCTCGGCCGCCGATGTCCACGCGGTGCTCCCGGAAGCGGTCGTACGGCCGCCCGCGGGCCGGGGCGACCTCCTCGCGGACCAGTGGCACCCGGGAGACGTGGTCGTGCTCGTCGACGGCTACTTCCGGGAACGGCGCTCCGTCGGGCACAAGGAGATCCTCCAGGTGCTCACCGAGGGCGCGGAGGTGATCGGCGCCGCGAGCATGGGCGCGCTGCGGGCCGCGGAGCTCGCCCCCTGCGGTATGCGGGGCCTCGGCACCGTCTTCACGATGTACGCCTCGGGCGAGATCGACGGGGATGACGAGGTGGGGGTCCTGCACGGCCCGGCCGAGATGGGATACCCGCCCCAGACCGCGGCCCTGGTGAACCTCCGCCACGGCTGCAAGGAGGGCGCCGAGACCGACCTGATCCCGCCGGAAGCCGGACGGCGGATCGTGGCGGCGGCCGCGGCGCTGCCCTTCACCCACCGGGGCTGGAAGGACATCGAGGGGGCGCTCGACGAGGAGGACCACGACGCCCTGTGGACGCTGGAGGAGATGATCGCCTCGGGCGTCTGGGACCTCAAACGGCTCGACGCCGTGGCGGCGCTGCGCGCGATCGCGGGCCGGGGCGCGGCGACCCCGGGTCCGGTCGCACCCGAGGTGCCCTTCACCGGGATCAGCCGGACCCAGTCCCTGGTCCGCCGCACCCGCCGGGAGCACGCTCCGGGCCGGTGGATGTCGGACCTCGACGTACTGGACGCCGCCCGGCTGTTCGACGCGGACTATCCGGCACTGCACGAGGAGGTGCTGACCGGGCTGCTGGAGGAGCTCGCCGGCGCCAGGGGCATGACCCTCGAGACGTACGCACGGGCCAAGCTCGGGCTCGACGGCAGGTCACCGCTGCCGGACTCCCTCGGGCGCTGGTTCACGGAGCGGGAACGGGCCGAGCTCCCCGCCGCCGAGCGGATCCGGCTGCTCATGGTGCGGGTGTGGCCGGTGTGGCAGTCGGTGGACTGGCGGCCGGCGGTCCTGGCGCGGCTGCGGGACTCCGAGCGCTGGGAGGAGTGGTGCACCCTCGTGGTGCGGGCCGACGAGGCCGCGCAGGAGACCCGTCCCCGGCTCGTGGTCCCGCCGCCGCCGATGTGCGCGAAGCTCTTCCTGCGCCACTGGCAGGGGCGCGGCACCTCGCCGGACGTCGAGCTGGCCCGCCGCGGGTTCACCGGGCCCGAGGGGCTGGGCGCGGCCGTCCCGAGGTTCTTCGCCCTGGACGTCCTGCGGGGCCGCGAACGCCGCGCCGCCGCGTCCCGCTGACCGCGGGAGCCCGCCGTCACCCCCGGGCCGGAGCGGGCTCCGGCTCCGGGGGCTCCGGCAGGCGCCGGGCCAGGGCCCAGGCCAGCAGCGGGAGCGCGGCCAGCGGGAGCAGGGCCGTCCGCAGGGACACCGCGTCGGCCGCCACGCCGATCAGGGGGCTCGCGAGGCCGCCCACGCTGACGGTCAGGCCCAGGGTCACCCCGCTCGCCGTGCCCATGCGGGTCGGCAAGTAGTCCTGGCCCAGGGTGACCTGGAGGGAGAACGGCACGTACAGGGCGGTGGCGGCCAGCGCCGAGCAGACGTACACCAGCGGCAGCGGCAGGAAGAGGATGCCGGCGACGGCCGGCACCACGGCCGCGTAGGCGCGGCGGACGGTGGTGACGCGGCCCCAGCGGGCGGCCAGCCGGCCGCCGAGGAGGGTGCCGCCGGCGCTCCCGGCGAAGAGGGCGAACAGGGCCACGGCGCCCGCGGTCCCGCCGCCGCCGCGCTCACGGACGTACAGCGCGATGAAGGTGCTCAGCCCGGTGAACACCACCGAGCGGACCACGACCACCAGGGTCAGCCGCAGGAAGGCCCGCCCGTTGTCGCGGGCGCCCCGGGCCGTGGCCGGGGACGGGAGCGCCGCCTCCCCGCCCGCCGCCGAACGCTTCGCGGACGGCGGCCGGTTGAGGAACACGCCCAGCGCCGCCGGGGCGGCCAGCAGCCACCACCCCGTCGGGCCCGGCAGCGCGAGCGCGCCGACGACCAGCAGCGGGGCGCACGCGAAGCCGATGTTCCCGCCGAGGGCGAACCAGCTCATCGCCCCGTGGCCGGGGCCGCCCACCGTACGGACCAGCCGCGCGGCCGCCGGGTGGTAGGCGGCGACGCCCAGCCCGGACAGGGCGACGGCGGCGAGGGTGGCCGCGTACCCGGCGTCGAGTCCGACCAGCGCCACGCCCAGCCCCGCGACGCCAGTGGCCAGCGGGATCAGCCACGGCATCGGCCACCGGTCGGTGAGCGCCCCGAACAGCGGCTGGACCACGGAGGAGAGCAGCGAGGCGGCCAGCACGATGCCGGACGCGGCGGCGTAGCCGTACGAGCGCTCGGAGACGAGGAAGGGCACGAGCGCGGCGACGGCGCCCTGATAGACGTCCACGCAGGAGTGGCCCGCGGAGAAGGCGGCCGTACGGAGCCGGGCGGGTCCGGGCGCCGACGCCGACGCCGACGCCGACGCCGACGCCGACGCCGACGCCGGCGTCGAGGGCGGGGCTGTGGCGGTGGTCGGGGCCGAGGCAGTGTTCGGGGTGGGTCTCATGGAGGTCACCGGTCGAGAATCCCTCTCGCCCGGGGCGGCCCGCTTCCGATAAATTGCCGGGTGATGCAGAAAATCCGCCACACCCCGCGCGCCGCGACGAGCATCCGCGAGCTCGACACCCACCTCGGCATCGATCCGCACCGCCACGACGACCACCAGATCTGCTACGCGGGCTCCGGGGTGCTGTCCGTCACCACCGACGCCGGCACCTGGGTGGCCCCGACCACCCGCGCCCTGTGGATCCCCGCCGGGACCGTGCACGAGCACCGCGCCTTCGGCCGCGTCGACCTGCACTGCGTGGGCCTGCCCACCCACCTCAACCCGCTCTCCCTCTCCGCGCCCGCCGTGCTCGCCGTCGGCCCCCTGCTGCGCGAGCTGATCCTGGCCTACACCCGGGCCCCGCAGGACGACAGCGCCGAGCGGCGGAGGATGCTCGCGGTGCTGCTCGACCAGCTGAAGGCCTCACCGCTCCAGCCGCTGCACCTGCCCGCCCCCTCCGACCCCCGGCTGGCCGCGGTGTGCGCGCTGCTGCACGCCGACCCGGCGGACCCGCGCGGCCTGGCGGAGCTCTCCGCGCACGCCGGGGCCGGGGCGGGGGAGCGGACCCTGAGCCGGCTCTTCCGCGCCGAGCTGGGCATGACCTTCCCCCAGTGGCGGACCCAGCTGCGCCTGCACCACGCGCTGCGGCTGCTGGCGGTCGACACCCCCGTGACGGCGGTCGCGCACCGCTGCGGCTGGTCCTCGGCGAGCGCGTTCATCGACGTGTTCCGCCGGGCCTTCGGCCACACCCCGGGCGCGCACGGCAAGGCGGGCTGAGCCCTTCGCGGTCACCGTCGTCCGGCTCCCCTCCGGCGCCCGCCTCCGGCCCCCGTCTGGCCGTGCCCGCCCCGCAGGGTCAGCATGGGGGAAAGGGAAACGCTTCGGGGCCAGGCGTTCGGGAGGACTCATGGCGCGCACCCCGACGACCGACGTACTGATCGCGGGCGCCGGCCCGGTCGGTCTCAGCGCGGCGGTGGAACTGCGCCGCCACGGCGTGAGCTGCCGCCTCGTCGACCGGCTGCCGGCCCGCCTCCCGTACGCGAAGGCGGTCGGCATCCAGCCGCGCACGCTGGAGGTCTGGGACCGGATGGGCCTGGCCCGCACCGTCGTGGAGAGCGCCGTGTCCCTGCGCGGCCAGCTGATCTACGTCAACGGCGTCGAGCGCCCCCGGATCGAGCTGATGCTGCCACCCGAAGTGCCGTACCGCTTCGCCGCGTTGCCGCAGTACGAGACCGAGAGGATCCTCGAGGAACACCTCGCCGGGCTGGGCACGGCCATCGAACGCGGCACCGAACTCCTGTCGTTCACCCAGGACGGCCCCGGGGAGGACTCCGGCGGCGTCACGAGCCTGCTGCGCACCGCGTCCGGGGCCGAGGAGGAGCTGCGCACCCGCTACCTCATCGGCTGCGACGGGGCCCACAGCACCGTGCGCAAGGGGCTGGGACTCTCCTACGAGGGCGGCGCCTTCACCGAGGAGTACATGCTGGCGGACGTCGTGAGCGACTGGGACCTGCCCGAGGGGTACGGACTGCGGTCCGTGCACCAGGGCGCCGACGGCTCCACCGACGACGTGCTGGTGTGCATCCCGCTGCCGGGCCGGGGCCGTTACCGGATGTCGATGCTGGTTCCGCCCGAACTCTCCGCGCAGCCGCCCGGCGGTCCGGGCCGCGGATCGCCGGGCGGCCCGGGAGCGGGCGACGGCGTACGGCACGGGCTGGAGGGGGGCCGGGTCCCCGCGCTCTCCCACATCCAGGCCGTCGTCGACCGCCTGGCCCCGGCCCCGGCCACGGTCTCCGCCCTGCGCTGGTCCTCCGTCTTCCGCATCAGCCACCGCATCGTCGACCGCTACGGCGACGGGCGCGTCTTCGTCGCGGGCGACGCCGCCCACATCCACCCGCCCACCGGCGCCCAGGGCATGAACACCGGCATCCAGGACGCCTGCAACCTGGCCTGGAAGCTCGCGCTCGTCCTGCGGGAGTCCGCCGGGCCCGCCCTGCTCACGAGCTACGACGCCGAACGCCGCCCCGTCGGCGAGGAGGTCGTCGGCCGGACCGTGCGGCACGCGACCCGGGGCATGGAGAACGAGCCGGACGATCAGCGGACCGTGCTGCTCCGCGAGGCCCAACTGCTCGTCGGATACGGGGACGGGCCGCTCGCCGGGCCCGCGTCCGGCCCGGCCGGCTCCCCGCAGCCCGGCGAACGGGCCCCGGACTGCGGCGGGTTGACCATGCCCCTCGCCGCCTACCCCTCGCGGCTGCTCGACGTCCTGCGCGGCCGGGCCGGCCACGTGGTGCTCCTGTACGGGGCCGACGGCGCGGCCCTGACCGAGGCCGCCGAGCAGGCCCGGTCCGCGGGACCGGCACTGGCGGAGGGGCCGGCACCGGCCGGGGGCCCGGCCGCCGACGCGACCGCCCCGCGCACGGTGGCCGTCCTCGCCCGCGAGGCCGCCCCCGACGCCGCCGCGGGCCTGCCCGCCTCCGTCCCCGGATACCGGGACGCCGCGGGGGAGTTCGCCCGGCTCTACGGCGCCGACGGCCCGACCGGATTCCTCGTACGCCCGGACGGGTACCTCGGCGCCCGCTTCCCGCTCCCCGCCACGGCGGC
This sequence comes from Streptomyces sp. NPDC002104, assembly GCF_053593795.1. Classification (NCBI taxonomy): domain Bacteria; kingdom Bacillati; phylum Actinomycetota; class Actinomycetes; order Kitasatosporales; family Streptomycetaceae; genus Streptomyces; species Streptomyces sp. NPDC002104. Next base: position 172,417 of record NZ_JBSFDF010000003.1, read on the forward strand.
GGCACTCTCCGGCTACCTGGCCGCGCTCTCCGCACCCCGGGCGTAGACGCCGATTCTCTTGGCGGTTCCCGGGCCGGGCTGTGCAGGATACTGCGGTGGTGCTGTTGACGTGGATTGCCGAAGTGGCGGACGATCCCCTGGTATTGGAGCCGGATGACCGGCGGGTGGAGTGGGAGACCAACACCTGGTCGCTGAGTACGGGAGCCGAGGACAGGAGTTCGTTGTCCGTCGCCGCGGTGGTGGCTGCCTTCGAGCGGACTGCCGCTGCCATCCGGGAACGCATTCGCGATCTGGGCTTCCCCGGCGTGGCGACGTTCTACGTGTGGCACGACGAGCAGGCCGGCCGGCTTCGGTGCTCGACCGGTTCCGTGCCCGCGGATGCCTTGCCGTTCAACGGTGCCCATACGGTTTCCGACGACCTCGGTCCGGTCGTGGAGGGCTTTCTGGCCGACGGCGAGCCAGGCTCCGTCGCCTGGTCGGATCTGGACGACGTGCGGAGCCCGTCGGCGAGGACCGGAACCGAGCCGGAGATCACGCCGTTGGGTGTCTGGGTCGCCGGCGTCGGGGCCTCGGGCTGACTGTTCCCGCCCGTCCACGCGAACAAGTCCGCGTCCGGCACCAGCCGCTCCACCAGATCCGACAGGCACGGTTCGGCGAACGGTCACCCCAGAAGAAGCGACGCCCTAGACGGCCGGTCCCTCCGTGAGGGCGTCGAGGCCGGCGATCCAGCGCCGGGTTTCCTCGGCGAAGTCGGCCCGTCCCACGTCGTGGTGGGCGGCGACGGCGCGCAGGGCCGGAGGCTTGTCCTGCCAGGAGGTGTGGCGCCGGTCGGCGTCGCGGAGGAAGATCTCGCTGCCGACCGCGTTGGTGTGGAAGGACAGCTCCAGGGGCCGCGGGCCGGTCAGCAGGAAGGTCTGCCGGAGGGGGAGGTGCCATTCGACGTCGGGGATGGAGCGCTGGTTGACGGGCGCGCGGTCGTGGCCGTAGCCCGCGGCGGTGAAGCCGTCGAGGACGGCCTCGTACAGCGGGAGCGTGGTGACGCGGACCGGGTCGAAGTCCCGCTGCGTCTCGCTCCCCTCGATCCTGACTCCGGTGTTCAGGAACAGGTCGATGCCGCCGAGCCCGCGGCCGCGGGTCTCGGACACCGGGGTCTCCCAGCGGAGCCGGTGCTCGAAGGGCACCCGGCGCTCCTCGCCCCGGGCGAGGGTGAAGTACGCGCCGGTCGCGTGGATGTGGTCGATCGTGTCGCCCTTCGCACCCTCGCCGCCGCCCTTGCGGACCTGGGGCGGGTTGTAGAGGAACGTCAGGTCGACGCCCTTCAGTTCCACCTCGCGGTCCGGAGCCCGCAGCACCACTTCGCCGGTGAGCAGTCCGCCCGGGCGCGCCGGTTCGGGCTGGACGATCGTGTTCACTTCGAGCGGTATGCCGCCCTTGCCCAGGAGACGTTTGAAGACCATGGGGGCAGGTTAGGGCAGACCGGCCCCCGACGATCATGATCAGGAGGATCTTCCGCACGACGGGCCGGGCCACGGGCCCTCCATACTGGACGGCGTGAACACCGCAGCCGAATCCGCAGCCACCACCGGCGCCGCCGACCCCGTCCTGTGCGCCGTCGAAGGCCGTACCGGGGTGATCACCCTCAACCGCCCCAGGGCCCTCAACGCCCTCACCCACCCCATGGTGCTCCGCATCACCGAGGCCCTGACCGGCTGGGAACGGGATCCGGGCGTGGAACAGGTGCTCATCCGCGGCGCGGGCGAGCGCGGGCTGTGCGCCGGCGGTGACATCCGGGCCATCCACGACGACGCCAAGGCCGGGACGCGGGCCTCCGCCGCCTTCTGGCGCGACGAGTACCGCCTCAACGCGTACATCGCCCGCTACCCCAAGCCCTACGTGGCCCTCATGGACGGCATCGTGATGGGCGGCGGAGTCGGGGTGTCGGCGCACGGCGGCGTCCGCGTGGTCACCGAGCGCTCCCGCGTCGCCATGCCCGAAACCGGCATCGGCTTCGTCCCGGACGTCGGCGGCACCCACCTGCTGGCCCGCGCCCCCGGCCTGCTCGGCACCCATCTCGCCCTCACCGGCTCCGCGGTGGGCGCCGCCGACGCGCTGCTGTGCGGGCTCGCCGACCACTTCGTACCCGCCGGCCGGCTGCCGGAGCTGACCGCCGGGCTCGCCGGGGCCCCGGCCCGGGAGGTGCTGGAGCGGTACACCGCCGAGCCCGGGCCCGGGACGCTGGCCGGGGCGCGGGAGTGGATCGACCACTGCTACGCCGCCGACGGCGTCGAGGAGATCGTGGACCGGCTGCTCGGACACGGGGACCCGGAGGCGAAGGAGGCCGCCGAGACCATCCTCGCCAAGTCCCCGACCGCCCTGAAGGTGACCCTGGAGTCCGTACGCCGGGCCGCAGCGCTCGGCGCGCTGGAGCCGGTGCTGGAACAGGAGTTCCGGGTCTCCTGCAATGCGCTGACCTCACCCGACCTGGTGGAGGGCATCCGGGCCCAGGTGGTCGACAAGGACCGCAGGCCGCGCTGGTCCCCGGCCACCCTCGGCGAGGTCACGGGGCAGGACGTGGCCCGCTTCTTCGCCCCGCTCGCCGGGGGCGGCCCGTGGACCGCCACGGGGTGAACCCGCCCGCCGGGTGCGGGAGCCGGGTCAGGGCCGCCGGGCCCGGTACAGATCGCGGATCAGGGCGATCTCGGCACCGTGGTGCAGCAGTTCCTGGTTGACCCACCAGGCGATGTCGACGAACGGCTCCTCCGCGTCGCTTCCGTGCGGATAGGTGCAGTAGCCCACGGTGTCCAGGGCCGCTTCGCCGACGCCCAGCAGCGCGTCGCGCCAGGCCGCCGCGGCGGAGCCGAAGCCCGTGAGCGCTCCCGCGGCCCCGCCCTCGACGCGCTGGTCGGCCCGGGTCAGCGCGCGGCTCCCGACCCGTCGCCGCTGTCCACGACGGGCCCGGGCATGCGGTCCGAGAGGCGGGTGCGCGCGAAGTCGAACTGGGCCAGCAGGGGGATCAGGCGGGGTGGGGTCACTGGAGCGTGCTCCTGTCGTCGGTGGTGGCGGCCGTCCCGGGAGCGGCTTCCACCCAGTCGACCAGTTCGATGATCACACCGTTGGGGTCGGACACCAGGAACAGCCGCTCGCCCCAGGGCTCCACGCGCGGCTCCATGACGATGGGGACGCCCTCGGAGCGCAGCCGCTCGTACTCGGCGGGCAGGTCGGCGACGGTGAACGCCAGGAGTACTCCGGCGGCGTGCTGCTCGCGCAGATCCTCGGGAAGGACCTCCAGGCCGCGCCGCACGAAGATCACGTTCGGGCCGTCGGGGTGGGAGAGGGAGGCGAAGCCGTCGGCCGCCATCGTTTCCTTGAATCCGAAATGCCTGGTCAGGAAGGTGGAAGAGGTGGTGGCGTCCTCGACCGTGAGGCAGATGGCGGTGGTGGTGATCCGCATGGTTCCTCCTGGTAGCGTGGCTCGGAGTTTCATTATACAGCGTATTCTGTACAGTGTATAAGGTTAATTGGGCGGGCTGCCGGAAGGCGGCGGGAAGGGGCCGGGAGTGACCACGGACCGGAGCGGCGCGGGCGACCCCGTCCGTACGCTGGAGCTGCTGTGGCGCGAGCCGGGGCAGGGGGCGCCCAGCGGGCGGCGCGGGCCCCGGCAGGGGCTGACCGTCGACGCCGTCGTCGACGGTGCGATCGCACTGGCCGACGAGGCGGCGGGCGAGGGGCGGTCGGGGCTGGCCGCGCTGACGATGCGGGCGCTGGCCCAGCGGCTGGGGGTCACCCCCATGACCCTCTACACCTACGTCCCCGGCAAGGCCGAGCTGCTCGACCTGATGCTGGATGCCGCGTACCTGGCCATGGACCGCGCCGAGCCGGGCCCCGACGGGTCCTGGCGGGAGAGGGCCGCCCGCATCGCCGGGGACAACCGTGCGCTGTACCTGCGGCACCCCTGGACCGCCGAACTGCCGGTCACCCGGCCCCCGCTGGGGCCCGGCGTCATCGGCAAGTACGAGTACGAGCTCGCGGCCTTCGAGGGGATCGGCCTCACCGACGTGGAGATGGACGCCGCCCTGACCCACCTCCTCGGCTTCGTCCACGCCCAGGCCCTGGCCGCCGCCGACACCGCCGCGCACAACGCCCGCCAGAGCGACCAGGAGTGGTGGGAGCTCAGCGCCCCGCTGCTGGAACGGGTCATGGACCCCGGGCGCTATCCCCTCGCCGGGCGGGTCGGCGGCGCGGTCGGCGGGTACAGCCCCGAGACCGTGTGGGACTTCGGCCTGCGCTGCGTCCTCGACGGGATCGCGCGGCTGCTGGAGCGGGGCGGCGCGGACTGAGCGGGCCTGCCCGACCGGGCCGACCCGACCGGGCCCGACCGACCCGACCGGGCCTGATCCGGGAGGTGCGTCCTACCGGTAGCCCGTGGGGTCCGCCGGGAGGTCCGGGTCCTGGACCTCGACCATGTACCGCCAGGCGTCCGGCCGGCTGCCGTCCACGTCGGTGAAGCCGTAGACCCGGGCCAGTTGCCCGCTGGAGAGCGACTGCCCGTTCCAGCGCGACAGTTCCGGGTCGGCCGCCAGCGCGGCGACCGCGCGGCCCACGTAGAAGGGGGTCTCCGAGATGCCGAAGTGCGGGACCGTCTTCAGGGCGTCCCGCCAATTCGCCTCGGTGACACCGAAGTTGTCCAGCATCATCTCCGAACGGAGCCAGCCCGGGGTGAGGGCCACCGCCGTCGCCCCGCGCGGGCCCACCTCGTGTCCGAGCGCGAACGCCATGCGCAGCACCGCCGACTTGGCGATGTCGTAGAAGAAGGAGACCCGGTAGCGGCTCGCGTTGTACTCCGCCGTGCCGTCCGTCATCTCCACCACCAGTCCGCCCGGTTCGCGCAGCAGCAGGGGGAGGGCGTAGTGGCTGGTCACCGCGTGGGTCTCCACGGCCAGCCGCAGCAGCCGCAGTCCGTTGTCCAGGTCGTGTTCCCAGACCGTGCTCTCCCACTCGAAGAGCCGCTCGCCGCCCCAGATGTCGTTCACCAGTACGTCGAGCCGGCCCTGCTCCGCGTCGATCCGCCCGACGAGGGCCTCGACCTGCTCGGGGACCAGATGGTCCGCCACCACCGCGATGCCGCGTCCCCCGGCCGCCGTGACCAGTTCGGCCGTCTCCTCGATCGTCTCAGGCCGGTCGTACTCCGAGCGACTGCCCCGGGTGCTGCGCCCGCTCACGTACACGGTCGCGCCGCGGGCGCCCAGTTCGACCGCGATGCCCCGGCCCGCGCCGCGGGTCGCCCCGGCCACCAGGGCCACCTTGTCTTCGAGAGTCCGCTGTACCTGCGTCATGACCCCGACCCTACGGCGCACGCGCACGGCGCGGGCGGTCCGGCGCGCCTGCGGCTCCGTGAGCCGGGGAGGGAGTGGATCCGCGAGACGGGGCGGGTGCGGCCTTGAACAACCGGCCCCCGAGGCCGCACTGTTGGCGGAGATCCGTTCGTATTGTCAGGAGACAGGCTTGTCCAGCGAACCCGTGACGGCATCCGAGCCGACGCCCCCGTCCCCGTACGTCATCGACCCCGCCGGCGGCTGCCCGCACGCCCTCAACGCCCGGCTGCGCGCCCGGGGAGCCGTGGCCGAGGTGGTGCTTCCCGGTGGCGTTCCCGGTGCGGTCGTCCTCGGTCACGAGGCGCTGAAGGAGTTCCTCGCCCACCCCGATGTGGCCAAGGACGCCCGGCACTTCCCCGCCCTGCACGACGGCACCATCGCCCCGGACTGGCCGCTGCGCGTCTTCGCCAACGCCCAGGGCATGCACACCGCCGACGACGCCGACCACCGCCGGCTGCGCTCCCTGGTCGGCAACGCCTTCACCGCCCGCCAGGTGGAGCGGCTGCGCCCCCGCATCGAGGAGCTGACGGCCGGACTGCTGGGGGACCTGGAGCGGGCGGCCGAGGCCTCCCCGGACGGGGTGGCGGACCTGCGCACGCACGTCGCGCTCCCGCTCCCGATGAGCGTGATCTGCGAGCTCCTCGGGGTGAACCCCGAACACCGGGGGCGGCTGCACGCGTTGTCCAACACGGTCATCGTCGCCACCGACGTCACCCCGGCCGAGGTCATGGGGGCCCTGCGCGAGCTCGTCGAGCTGATCGCCACCATCGCCGCGGCCCGCCGGGCCGATCCGGGCGAGGACCTGACCAGCGCGCTGATCGCCGCCCGGGACGGCGACGGCGACCGGCTCAGCGAGGCCGAACTCACCGGCACCATGCGGCTGATGCTCGTAGCGGGCCACGAGACCACGCTCAACCTGATCAGCAACGCCGTACGCGCCCTGTGCACCCACCGCGACCAGCTCGCGCTGGTGCTCGAGGGGAAGGCCACCTGGTCGGACGTGGTCGACGAGACCCTGCGCTTCGACGCCCCGGTCAGCTGGTTCCCGTTCCGCTACCCGACCCGCGATCTGACCATCGGCGGGACCGTGATCCCGCAGGGCACCCCGGTCCTCGCCGGCTACACGGCGGCCGGCCGCGACGAGGCCTTCCACGGCCCCGGCGCCGACCGCTTCGACCTGACCCGCCCCACCGCGGCCCGCAACCTGTCCTTCGGCCACGGCGCGCACTACTGCGTCGGAGCCCCGCTCGCCCGGCTGGAGGCCACCATCGCCCTGGAGGCCCTCTTCACCCGCTTCCCGGACCTGGACCTGGCCGTCCCCGAAGCCGAACTCCCGCACCAGCGCAGCTTCATAGGCAACAGCGTCGAGTCGCTGCCGGTCCGCCTACGGGGCTCCGGCGGGCGGTGAGATCTCGGTGCTCAGCCACCCCAGTGCGTCGGGGTACATCGCGATCCAGGTCTGGAAGTTGTGTCCGCCCTGAGGGCGGACCAGCGTCTTGACCCGCACTCCGGAATCCTGGGCCGCCTTCGTGAACTCGGCCAGCTGCTGCGGCGGGCTGTCCTTGTCCTGCGCGGACGTGGCGAGGAACAGCCCGACGTCGGTGTTCTTGTCCCGCTTGGCCTGCGCGACCAGCCACATCGGGCTGTTGCGCTCGCGCAGCACCGGATCGGACAGCACGTCCGGGTCGCCGGTCAGCGGATCCGGGTCCAGGGCCGCGCCCGCCCGGAAGACCTTCGGGTACTGGAGGGGCAGTTTGGCCGCGCAGAACGCCCCGGTGGAAATGCCCATCAGCCCCCAGCCCTTGGGCTCGGGGAGCGTGCGGAAGTTCTTGGCGACCAGATCCGGCACGTCCTCGGCGAGCCAGCTCGCCACCTTGCGCTGCGGGGTGTTCGTGCAGTCGGTGTTCACGCCTCCCGGGTACAGGTCGGGGATCACCAGGATGAAGGGGTGCGCCGCGCCGAGCTGGACGAGCTGCTCCAGCGCGCCGGGCATGTCACCGATGTCGAGCCAGGAGCGGGGCGAGCCCGGATAGCCGTGCAGCAGCATCAGCACCGGGAACCGGGTCTTGTCCGCACCCGGTGCGTCGTACTCCGGGGGAGTCCACACGATCACCTGGCCGGCGAGCTTCGAGTGGGAGCCGCGGAAGTAGGTGGTGCGCGTGCCGTCGCCGCCGAGGGTGAACTTGGCCCGCCCCAGCGGCGGCCCGGTCATGGGGGAACCGTTCCCGGTGTCGGTGCCCAGCAGGTCGTCCCACGAGGAGTAGAGGCCGTAGCTCCCGTTGATCCAGGTGGCCACCACGCAGATGGCGGTGAGCTGGCACAGGCCGATCATCAGCAGCCGGGCCGGCCAGCGCACCCAGCCGGGGCCCGGGACGCGGTTCCACAGGAGCAGCGCGGCGAGCATCGCGAGCGCGGTGACGACGATCAGCGTGATGAGGAACGACGTACTGGTCAGCTCCACTGCGCCGGCTCCTGACGTACGACGGAATGATGGAGAATTCCGGACAATACGCCAAATCTACGATGCGCACCGCCCTGCGGAGGGGGCGGTGCGCATCGTGTCGGACCGGGTGCTGCCGGACGGTCAAGCCGGCCGGCGCCGGCTACCGAGTCGAAGGTATGGGCGAAGGGGCCCTTCGTCGTGCTCGCCCCCGTGCTCGCCTCCGTTCTCGCCCCCGTTCTCGCCTCCGGCCGCGCCGGCGGCCTGCCGGGGGTGGTGAGCTTGCGGGACGGGGCGAGCGGAGTGGTCGTGACGTGCGCCTTTGTCCGTTGCCGGGATCTCGATGTGAACGAACGGCGAAGATCCCGAACCGGGGTGCCGTGAGACCTCACAGGTCAGGGCCTTGCTCCTGGGGTACATTCACCGCCTGTTCACCCGCGCGGTTCCGAGGCTTTCGGGCGTGCTGGTGTCGTATGAGGCATGATCGACGGGGATATGCGCAATACGCGGAAAATCATGAAATCGACGAGTCACCGGATCCGGTCCGGGGTGCGGGCCGGGATGCCGCCGGTGACTCCGTCGCGCGCGGGCTACCAGGTGAAACTGCTGGTCGACCCGGAGCGGGTGCTCGACGCCGACGGCCTGCCCACGGCCGCCGCGGCCGCCGCGCTGTCGCTCGGCGCGCCCGGCCGCGTCGAGGTCGCCCAGTACATGGACGACGCCGGGCGCAGCCTGAACGGCCAGGGCTGGATCGTCCGCATCCGGCGCCACGACGACGAGAACCGCATCCGCCTCGCCTACAAGGCGCGCTTCGACATCGAGGGCGACGGCACGGACCCGGCCGAGGTGCGGCGCGTGATGGACCGGGCTTCCGGGTACAACTTCTGCGCCGGCGACGGCAATTACTCCGTCCAGGTCAACCTCAGCCACACCCGCGCCACCCTCGACTTCACCAACAAGAAGTGCCGTCCGGTCCCGGGCCTGGCGCCCGGTGAACTCCCCGGACTCGACGCCTCCCGCGCCCTCGTCCTGGACCGACTGCCCGGCAAGCTCGCCAAGTGGGGTGCGAAACCTGCCGGTTGGGCTGAGTCGGTCACCGCTTCATCCCGGCTCCACGGTCCCGTAAGACAGGCCAACTATCCTGGCCGGATGCTCGATCACGCGATGGAGACGCAAGTCAGCCGGCTGCGGACCGCCTCCGGCGAGCTCGCCTGGTTCACCGAGATCACCGCCAAGGGGCGCACCCTGCGCGACGCGGTCGAACTCCGCTCCGACCTGATGGGCAAGCTCCGCGCCGAAGGCTGGCTGCTGGAGCGGGACGCCTTCAAGACCGACCTCATCCTCGGCCGGTGAACACCTCCGCGCCCGCGCCGATACGCGTGGCCCACCTGGCCGACCTGCACATAGGCTCCGCCCTGCGCGGGCTGGCCCACTACCCCGGCGCCCCCGCGATAGACGGGCGCGAAGCCCCGTACGAGGCCCTGCGCGCGGCCGTGCGGCGCATCGTCGAGGGCGGCTACGACGCGGTGCTCGTCGCCGGGGACGTCTTCGACCGCCGCCACTGCGACGCCCGGGCTCTGGCCGCCTGCCAGGACGCGCTCGGCACCTTCCACGAGGCGGGCCTGCGCACGGTCGTGGTCTCGGGCAACCACGACGCCGAGACCCCGCTGCCGCACAAACTGAACCTCCCGCCCTCGGTGCGCTGGCTCGGCGGCGACGCCCCCGAGTCGGTGACCTGGCACGACCTCGGCATCACCGTCCACGGCCAGTCGGTGGCCGATCCCGACGAGCGCCGCGACCTCGCTGCGGGCTTCCCGCGCGCCGTACCCGGCGCCGTCAACATAGGACTGCTGCACACCAGCCTGCACGGCGCCTGGAGCCGCCGGGTCTGCGCACCGGCCGACCCGCGGACGCTGGCCCGCGCCGGCTACGACTACTGGGCCCTGGGCCACGTCCACCACCGGCTGGTCCCCGGCGCCGGCGCCTTCGCCGCGTACCCGGGCAACACCCACGCCCGCGGGCCCGCGGAGGCCGGCGGCCGCGGATTCACCGAGCTGCTGATCGCGGGCCCCGGAGCGCCGCGGATCCTCCCGGTGGACACCGCCCCGGTGCGGTACGAGACCCTTCACCTCCCGTGCCCGGAGACCGCCGAAGCCGAGCTGAAGAACCGTTTCGCCGCCGTCCCGCAGCCGTCCGAAGGGGGCGCCGTCGTCTGGACCCTCAGCCCCGCCACCGACCCCGGCCTCCTCCACGAGGCCCGCGCCCTGGCCGGTCCGGCCGCCATGGTCTGCCCGGCCGAGGCCCTGCCCGCCGCCTGCTGAACCGGCCACCGGTCGAACCTGCCGTCTGCCGAGCCCACGGCCTGCCGAGCCGGCCGTCGGCTGAGCCCACGGCCTGCCGAGCCTGCCGTCTGCCGAGCCCACGGCGTGCCGAATGGCCAGGGCACAACGGCCGGAAGAAAGGGACCAAAGCCCGCAAGGGCCCTCATGATGCGTTGTTAGGGTCGCCTTACTCCATTCGACGCAAAGTGGTCGGCCGCTGCCTGCCCGAGCAAAGGGACAGGTGAGGCATGCGTGGGCACCGCGCGACGCTGCTGCGGTCGCTGGGCCTCGTCGCCCTGGCGGCCCTGCTGCTCCTCACGGTCTGGGCCAGCCTGATGACCGGCTCCGGCCGCGTCGCGGCCGCCGACCTGCTGCCCGCGCTCCTCCACCCCGACCGGACGGACAAGGCCCAGCTGATCCTGCTGGAGGTCCGGATCCCCCGCACGGCCGCCGGGCTCCTCGCCGGAGCGGCCCTCGGCCTGGCCGGCACGGTCATGCAGGGCATCGCCCGCAACCCGCTCGCGGACCCGGGCATCCTCGGCGTCAACGCGGGCGCTTCCGCGGCCGTCGTCTTCGCCCTCAGCGTGCTGGGCATGACGGACCCCGCCCACTACATCTGGTTCGGGTTCCTCGGCGCCCTCGTCGCCTCCCTCCTCGTCTTCACCATCGGCTCCCTGGGCCGCGACGGCGCCACCCCCGTCAAGCTGACCCTGGCCGGCGCCGCGACCGGCGCGGCCCTGCTGTCGCTCACCACCTCGATGCTGCTCACCGACTCCAAGTCCTTCGACCAGTACCGGTTCTGGCAGGTCGGCTCGCTGACGGGACGCGACCCCGCGGTCCTTTGGCAGGCACTCCCGTTCATCGCCGCCGGCGCCCTCGTCGCGCTGCTGCTCGGACCGCGGCTGAACGCCCTCGCCCTCGGCGACGACATCGCCCGGGCCCTCGGCCAGCGCGTCGGCCCGACGCGCGCCCTCTGCGCGGTGGTCGTGGTCCTGCTCTGCGGCGCCGCCACCGTCGTCGCCGGCCCCATCGCCTTCCTCGGCCTCGTCGTCCCGCACGCCGTGCGCCTGTGCACCGGCCCGGACCACCGCTGGATCCTCCCGTACAGCGCTCTCGCGGCTCCCGTGCTCCTGCTGGCCGCGGACATCGCCGGCCGCCTGATCGCCCGGCCCGGCGAGGTCCAGGCCGGCATCCTGACGGCCGCCATCGGCGCCGTCCCCTTCGTCCTGCTGGTCCGCCGGCGGAAGACGGCCGGACTGTGAATGCCTCCCAGCACCTTGCCGAGGACACCCCCGCGCCCCGTGACCCCACCGGGTCCCGTGCCGGGGCCGCCGCCACGCTGCGTACGATCCGCCGCAAGCGGCGCGCCCGCGGCCGTACGGTCACGCTCGCACTGACGGCCGCGATCGTCACCGTGTTCTGCGCGGCCCTGTGCACCGGCGACCTCGCGGTACCGCTGGGCGAGGTCATCGGCGCCCTCACCGGTACGGCCGGCCCCGGGGCCCATTTCATCGTGGTCGAGCTGCGCCTGCCGCGGGTCCTGGTCGGTCTGCTCGTGGGCGCCGCGTTCGGCCTGTCCGGCGCCCTCTTCCAGGCACTGCTGCGCAACCCCCTCGCCAGTCCCGACGTCATCGGGATCAGCCAGGGCGCGAGCGCCGCGGCCGTCCTGGCCTCCCTCGGGTTCGCGCTCAGCGGCATCGCGCTGTCGGCGGCGGCGCTGGCCGGAGCCCTGCTCAGCGCCGCCCTCATCCACGCGCTCGCCCGCCGCGGGCACGTCTCCGGCGCCCGCTTCGTCCTCGTCGGAGTCGGCATCGGCGCCGCCCTGTCGAGCATCACCTCCTACCTGCTGACCAGCACCCAGGTGACCGCGGCCCAGAACGCCCTCCTCTGGCTCACGGGCAGCCTCAACGGGAGCACCCTGGCCCAGCTGTGGCCGCTCCTCGGGGCCCTGCTGGTGCTGCTGCCGCTCACCGCGGTGGCCGCCCGGGACCTGGAGACCCTGCGGCTGGGCGAGGACACCGCCGCCGGGCTCGGCACCCCCGTGGCACGCTCGCGCCTGGCCCTGCTCGGCTGCGCCGTGGCCCTCGCGGGCGTCGCCACGGCCGCCGCGGGACCCGTGGCCTTCGTCGCCTTCGTCTGCGCGCCGATCGCCCGCCGGCTCGCCCCGGCCTCCGGGGCCGCCCTGGTGCCGGCCGCGCTCACCGGAGCGCTGCTGGTGACCGTCGCCGACTTCGCCGCGCAACACCTGCTCTGGTCGAGCCAGTTCCCCGTCGGAGTCGTCACCAGCCTCATCGGAGCCCCGTACCTGCTGTGGCTGCTGGCCCGCGCCAACAGGACGGGCCGCCTCGGATGACCCGTACCGCCCACACACCGCCGCCCGCCCCCTCGGCGACCCCTCAGGAGAAGGACACCGACATGCCCTGCGCCGGACCCACCCTGGGAACGCGTGACATCCGGCTCGGCTACGACGGCCGCGAGATCGTCCACGGCCTCACCCTCGACATCCCCCCGGGCCGGATCACGATGATCGTCGGCCCCAACGCCTGCGGGAAGTCCACCCTGCTGCGCTCCATGGCCCGGCTGCTCCCGCCGCTGTCCGGGAGCGTCCTGCTCGACGGCCGGGACATCCACACCCTGGCCACGCGCGAGGTCGCCGCGCGTCTCGGCATCCTGCCGCAGACCCCCGTCGCCCCCGACGGGATCACCGTGGCCGACCTCGTGGGCCGCGGCCGCTACCCGCACCAGGGCTGGTTCCGCCGCTGGACCTCCGAGGACGACACGGCCGTCGCCGACGCCCTCCTGGCCACCGACGTGCTCGAACTCGCCGACCGCTCCGTCGACGAGCTCTCCGGCGGCCAGCGCCAGCGCGTCTGGATCGCGATGGCCCTCGCCCAGCGCACCGAGATCCTGCTGCTCGACGAGCCCACCACCTACCTCGACGTGAGCCACCAGCTCGACGTCCTCGACCTCCTCGTCGACCTCAACCAGGACCACGGCACCACCATCGCCGTCGTCCTCCACGACCTGAACCTCGCCTGCCGCTACGCCGACCACCTCGTCGCGCTGCGCGACGGCCGGGTCATCGCCGAGGGCCCGCCCGCCGCCGTGGTCACGGAGGAACTGGTCACCCGTGCCTTCGGCATGCGCTGCACGCTCGTCCCCGACCCGGTCTCCGGAACCCCCCTGATCGTCCCCATCGGCCGTCACCGCACCGACCGGTCGAGCCCCTGAGCCGCCCGGCACGGCCCGTCGCCCATCGCCCATCGCCCGAAGACCCTCCCCGAAACCCGAACGAGGTTGCATCCCGCATGACCCGCACCGCCGCGCCCCGGATCCGCCGCCGTACGAAGACCGCGACCGCCCTCGCCGCCGCGATGGCCCTGGCCGCCACCCTCGGCGCGTGTTCCGCCGACACCAAGGACGACAAGGCCACCACCCCGGCGGCCGGCGGCGGGTTCCCCGCCAAGGTCGCCACCAAGTTCGGTGAGATCACCGTCGACAAGAAGCCGCAGCGCGTCGTCGCCCTCGGCTGGGGCGACGCCGAGACCGCGCTGGCCCTGGGCGTGCAGCCGGTCGGCGCCAGCGACTGGCTCGCCTTCGGCGGCGACGGCACCGGCCCCTGGGCCAAGGGCCTCTACACCAAGAGCCCCGAGAAGATCGGCACCATGGAGCCCGAGTACGAGAAGATCGCGGCCCTCCAGCCCGACCTGATCCTCGACACCAAGTCGAGCGGCGACCAGAAGCGGTACGACACCCTCAGCAAGATCGCCCCGACCATCGGCGTCCCGAAGGGCGGAGAGCAGTACCTGACCAACTGGGAGACCCAGACCGGGATGGTCGCGGACGCCCTGGGCCTGCACGACAAGGGCAAGGAACTCGTCGAGGCCGTCCAGGGGAAGTTCAAGGCGGCCGTGGCGCAGCACCCCGAGTTCCAGGGCCGGACCGTCACCGCGGGCTCCCTCACCAGCGTCGGCTACGGCGCCTACGTCCACGGCAGCGGCCGCGTCGACTTCCTGGAGCGCCTCGGCTTCAAGAACAACCCGAAGGTCGACGCCAGGGCGGGCGGCTCGTTCTTCACCGAGATCTCCCGCGAGGACCTGGACCTGCTCGACGCCGACCTCATGATCATGGTGCCGATCGGCGTGCCCGCCGCCAAGGCCAAGGACGACGCCCTGTTCAAGGCGATCCCCGTCGTCAAGGCCGGGCACGACCTCGTCTTCGAACCGGAGTCGACGCTCAGCTCGGCCTTCGCGACCGACTCCGTCCTCTCGGTCTCCTACGCCCTGGACCAGGTGGTTCCCGAGTTTGCCAAGGCCCTGAAGTAGGGGAACCGGACGCTGCCCCGGGGGGCTACCTCCGCACCCGGACCGTCACCGCGTGCCATCCGGTGGCCCCGTCGGGAAGGGTCCCGGCGCGTTTCCCCGTCTGTACGGCGCCGGCGCCGTCCGTCGCCCGGACCTCCAGGGTGTGCTCGCCCGGAGCCGCCTCCCAGGGCCATACCCACTGGCGCCAGGTGTCGTTCCCGTCGGCCGTCCCCAGCCGCGCCTCGTGCCACGACCCCCCGTCCACCCGTACCTCGACGCGCGCGATGCCCCGGTGCAGCGCCCACGCCACCCCGGCGACGGCCACCCGGCCCGCCGGGACCTCGGCGCCGGAGCGCGGGGTGTCGATGCGCGACTGGGTCTTGACCGGTGCCTGCTGGGCCCAGGAGCGGCGCACCCAGTACGCGTCGTACGCGGCGAAGGTGGTGAGCCGCAGGTCGCGCAGCCACTTGCACGCGGAGACGTACCCGTACAGGCCCGGCACGATCATCCGTACGGGGAAACCGTGCGGGAAGGGCAGCGGTTCGCCGTTCATGCCCACGGCCAGCAGCGCCTCCCGGCCGTCCATCACGGCTTCTACGGGGATGCCGAGGGTCATCCCGTCCACCGAGCGCGCCACGAGCTGGTCGGCGCGCCCGCCCTGCGAGGGCGGTCTGACCCCCGCCTCGCGGAGCAGATCGGCGAGGCGCACGCCCAGCCAGCGGGCCGTGCCCGCGTACGGGCCGCCCACCTCGTTCGAGACGCAGGTGAGGGTGGCGTCGTGCTCGATCAGGGGCCGGGCGAGCAGCTCCCGCAGACCGAGGGTGAGGGGCCTGGGGACCCCCTCCCCGTGCACGGTCAGCCGCCAGGTGCTCGCGTCCACGCGCGGGACGACCAGAGCGGTGTCCACCCGGTAGAACTCCCGGTTCGGGGTGATGAAGCGGGTGGCCCCGGCGATCCGCAGATCCGATCCGGCCGGGACCGGCGGGGCCGCCACGGCGGGGGGCGGAAGGACGAGCCCGGCCCGCGAGGCCGTGGCTCCCGCGTCGCCGAAGGCGCCGAGCCGCCGCCCGGCGTACCCGGCTCCGGCCGACAGGGCCAGGACGGCGACGGCGAGCCGGCCGAAGCCACGTCGGTCCAGGGCGCCGGGCCGACCGGCTCCCGAGGGCCGCGGACGGGGCCGCGGGATGGCTCTGACCAGCACGTACAGCACTCCGGCGGCCGCGGCTCCGGCCACCAGCGAGGGCAGTGCGTCCTGCCAGGCGGCCTCCGGCCGGGTCAGCGCGGCCGCCGCGCCGAGCACGCCGAAGGCGGCCGCGAGCGCCGTGCCCGCGGCCGGGCGGCGTACGGCGATCAGCCCGGCCGCGATCGCCACGGCGGCCAGCACGGCGCCGGTGCCCAGGGTCAGCACCAGCTTGTCCCCGGTACCGAAGCTGCGGACCGCCCACTCCTTGACGGCGGCCGGGGTGGCGTCGACCACGGCCGCGCCGACGGCGGTGAGCGGGGCCGCCTCCGGCCGGACGGCCGCCGCGACCAGCTGGGCCAGGGCCAGCCCGGCGAAGGCGGCGAGCAGCCCGCCGAGGGCGCCGAGCGCGTACCGGGCGGGTCCGACCGGGTCGTCCGGCGCCGCTTTCACACGGATCATGCGCAGTCACCGCCCGCGCCCCCCGGTGGGATGGATCCCCCCACGTACCAGGGTGCCTCCGCAGCGGGAGTCCGCGCCCCGGGACGGGCGCGCGGCCGCGCCTCAGGCGAGCAGGTGCCCGGCCCGCTCCGCGGCCCGCCGCGCCATGGCGGCGAGGCGGCCCTCCGGATCGGCCGGGCCCGCCTGGCCGGCCGGGCCCGCCGTCCGGTGGACGGCGGTCTGCCGGCGCTTGCGCAGTTCGACGATCCCGTCGGTGAGGAGCGCCGGGCGCTCCGGCGTGGCGGAGGCGCGGTACGGGTCGGTCTCGGACATGGCGGGCGTCCTTCCGGCGATGGCGGCGTCGGAAGGGGCGGTCTCCGGACGATGGCTCCGGTGACCGCCCCTGATCCGTTTCCGGCAGTGTCCTTCAGTGAACCCGGTGCCCCGCTGGAGCGCCGGACGGTCGGCCCGGTTGTCCCCCGTGAGGGTGGGGATCCTCCCCCCGGAGGGTGAGCTCCGCATCACCGCAGGATCCCCACCACCCTTATGGTGTACGTCAGTTGACGTCGGGAAGGGTGGCGGCGACGCCGGCCGCCAGGACGTACGGGTCACCGGTCGGCCGGACCGGGTGGCGGGTGGTGAGCCTGGCCCAGTCGTCCTCGAAGGCGTGCCAGTCGATCGCCCTCGGCGCGGCGCGCCGCACCAGGGCCTCCTCCAGCGAGTCGAAGTAGGAGGACCAGCGCCGCGCGTACAACTCGCTGATCAGGCCGCTCCATTCACGGTTCGCGTAATCGTGCAGGAAGCCGCCCTCGCTGGTGCTCTGCCGCCCCCACACGCTGAGGATCGAGCGGGCGTCGTACTCGTACCGGTCGCGCTCGGCCTCGTCCGCGCCGTGCGAGCGGGCCGCCGACAGCCAGGAGCCGAGCAGGAAGTTCGGATCGGAGCCGACGAGCGCGTCCAACTGCTTTTCCCCGTTGGCCCATTCGGCCGTCAGCTCGCGGAGCAGGGCCAGGTCCTGGGCCTCGTAGGCCGCCTTGATCCGGGGCAGCAGCACCCGCGAGTGGTTGGCGAGCGCCTGCCGGGCGGTGTCCACCAGGTCGAAGCGGTAGGCGCTGGAGCCGCGGAGCCGGGGGGCCACCTTGAGCAGGTGGTCCAGGGCCCGGCGCACCGAACCCGCCGGATAGCGCATCGCCTTGGGGCTCCAGTAGGCCGATCCCACGGCCGTCAGGCTCGGCCGGGCGGTGAACAGGCTGTCCTGGGACTCCGACCACAGCCCCGAGGAGGTGCTGTACGGGCCCTTGCGCAGCTCCTCCCAGGCCGCGGCGGCCTGGGCGTCCGGGGCCCCGTACCGGCGGGCCGCGAAGTCCGCGAACCACTTCTGCTGGTCGACGGGGCCGGGCTCCCACGCCAGGTCGGTGAAGAGGTCGAAGGCCGCCGGATTGGTCCCGGTGGCCTCGGGCAGGTAGGCGATGCCCTTCAGCGCGCTGTCCGGCTTCGCGCGCCAGGACTCGAACCGGTCGATCCACACCGAGGTGTTGGCGCCGATCGTCGTGTGCCCGCCGAAGTTGTAGATCGAGCCGATGGCGTACGGGGTCCCGCCCCAACGGGTCTCGCGGTCCAGCCGGTTGTACCGGTCGGAGAGCCCGTCGAGGATCAGCAGCTTCGAGGTGTCCACCCCGGCCAGGAGCTCCTTGGTCGGATCGTCCTGCCAGCCCAGCACCGCCCACAGCGCTCCCGGATGCGCCGCCCACAGGGCCTGCTGCACCGCTCCGGCGGCCGCCTTCACGTTCACCGAGCCCGTCTGGCCGCCCTCGTGGAGCGGGCTCATCCGGTACATCGTGCTGTCCCCGAACAGGGCGCGCTGCTCGGCGTAGTACGCGGCGGCCAGCTTGGCGAAGGGCGGCGACATCGGGTCCAGCCAGTCGGGCCGGTCGAAGCCCGCCCAGTCGCCCTGCGGGACCGTGATCGCACCCGGGTTGCGGCCGGCGAAGGCCGGCGGCACCGTCCCGAAGTAGCCCGGCAGGACCGGGGTCATGCCGAGCCCGCGCAGCTGTTCGGCGATCTTCCCGCCCAACTCGGCCCGTCCGCGCATCAGTTCCTCGGACACCGGACCGCCGAAGCCGCTCAGGTTCTGCAGCAGCCACCAGCTCTGGTGACCGGGACCCGGAATCCACTCCCGCAGCTCCTCGGCGCTGTAGCCGAACCGCTGGAGGGCCTTGTAGTACGGGTACTCGGCGCCGACCTGGACGAACACCTCGTTGATGCCGTGCAGGGCGAGCAGGTCGATCTGCCGCTGGTGTTCCTCGAAGGTGCGGTACGGGCCGCTGTACCCGTCGTCCGTGTCGTTCAGCGCGTACCGGTGCGCCACCTTCGCGCTGCGGGTGACCGGCGAGGGCACCGCCGGCAATACGGCGGGCAGCAGGCCGATGCTGTCCCCGGGCCAGCCGATGTCGGCTCCGGCGACGTGCTGGAGGTACCAGCCGACCCCGGTGAGCAGGGTGGCGCCGGTGGAACCCCGGACGGTGATCGCGCCCGCGCTGCCCGACACGGTGAAGGTGTCGGATCCCGTCGGGGACTGCGCCCCGGCGTCGGACACCAGCGTGAACTGCTGCGCGTGGCGCGGGAGCAGCCGCTGCAGGGAGGCCCGGGCGGGGGCGGTGTCGAAGACCCGCGGCCGGGGTGCGGGCGGGGTCCCGGCGCGGTCGGCGGGGGAATGGGCGGGGGAGTGGACGCGGGCTCCGGCCGCGGGAGCCGTGGCCCCCGCGGCGCGAGCCGTCGCGCCGGGGGCCGCCCCGGCCACGGTCAGGGTGAGCAGGGCCGCGGGCAGCGCGGCCAGGGTGATCCGGCGGCGCACCCGCCGGGCGGCCCGGCCGCTTCGTGGGAGGGGAACCGGCATGCGCGTCGTCCTTGTTTCCGTCGGCTCCGTCGGCTCCGGCGCTGCGGCCGGATCGCTCGGCTCGGTGGGTGGGTGCTTCCTCGTCTGGTGCCTCGTCGGCTTCCCCATGGGGCGGGCCGTCAGACCGGCAGGGCCCACGCCTGGTCGACCTGGTGGTCGCCGCAGGGCGTCAGCCGCAGCCGCTCGGCGGGGGTGCCCGGCTCGGCCGGGGCCGCCGCGGGCGCGGGCGCCGTCAGGCAGAGTCCGCTCGCGTCGTCGACCAGGGCGCCGTCGCGCCGGTGGGTCCAGCTCTGACCCGGCTCGCGGCGCCGCTGTCCGGCCGCGCAGTCGGCCAGCTCCACGAGGCCCTCCTCGCCCGCCGACAGGCAGGCGCCGGCCAGGCTCAGGCTGCCGCCCCGGCCCAGGGTCCAGCGCTGGTCGGGTGCGCCCGTACAGGCGGCCATCACAACGGCGCCGACGCCGGTGGTGTTCGCCCCGTCGGCGCAGGCGGCGTTCGTGCCGGAGCCCCGGCCGGCGATCTGTCCGGTGGGCCTGGCCTCGGCGCAGCCGGTGCGCGGGGTGAGCCGCCAGACGCCGGTGTCGTGGGCGGCCAGCGTGCCGGTCAGGGTGTCGGACAGCTCGCGGGTCTCACCGTTCCACAGGTTCTTCGCCTCGACGGTGCAGGAGTCCAGGCCCAGCTCGTCCAGCGGTACGCGGATGTCGCGGGTCGCGCCGGACCGGTTGAGCACGGCGACCGCACGGTCCCCGTTCGCCAGCGGCCGCACCAGGATGTCGAAAGTGGCGTTCGAGGAGACCACCGCGCCCTGGCGGCCCATCGGGTCCTGGTCCAGCGCGATCAGATCGGTGTTGCCGAGGGCGGCGAGCCCCTCCGCGGAGAGTTCGGAGACCTGCGAGGACAGGATGAACGGCGCGGCCATCATGGCCCACAGGCCGACCTGGCTGCGGCTCTCCGCCGCGGTGAGCCCGGGGGCGCCGGCGATCAGGAAGTCGGGGTCGTTCCAGTTGCCGGGGCCGGCGTACCGGCCGAGCCAGCGGTTGTAGCCGTAGTTGCCCAGGACCGAGCTCCAGCGCGAGGTGTCCGGGGCGGTCGGCTTGTAGACCTTGATGTCCTTGCCCTCGCGCCACAGCTGGCCCGTCTCGCCGACCCAGTCGATCACCTTGTGCCAGTCGGAGCCGCCCCACTCGCCCTGCTGGAAGTAGGCGGGCGCCGAGGCGGACAGCGCCATGTCGCGGCCGCTGCCGCGCAGCGCCCTGGCCACGGAGTTGTACGCGTCCCGGTAGGCCTGTTCCTTGGTCCTGCCCTCCGGCACCCAGAGGTTGCAGCCGTCCATCTTGACGTAGTCCACCTTCCAGGAGGCGAACTGCCGTGCGTCGCGGGCGTAGTGGTCGGGGCCGCCGCCCTCGGGGGAGCCGCTGCCGGGGTAGCGCTCGCAGGTGAGGGAGCCGGCGTCCTGGTAGATGCCGAACTTCAGCTTCCTGGCGTGCAGGTACGCGCCGAGCCAGGCCATCCCGTGCGGGAACTTCTGCGTGTCGACCACCAGACTGCCGTTCGCGTCGCGGCTCTTGGTCATCCAGCAGTCGTCGATGGTGACGGTGTCGTAGCCCTTGGCTGCCAGGCCGGTGGCCACGAGCGCGTCCGCGTTCGCCACGACCTTGGCCTCGTCGATGTCGCACATGTAGTGCGCCCAGTTGTTCCAGCCCATGGGCGGGGTGAGCGCGAGCGGGGTGTCCGACGTCGCGTGGGGCTCGGCCGTCGCCGGGGCGGGGCAGAGCGCGAGGGCGAGCAGGGCGGCCGCGGTCAGACAGGGGAGCGACGCACGCAGGCGAGGCGGCACGGAGTCTCCTTGACGTGGGGGCTGTCGAGGGCTCAGTGCAGCGGTGTGACTACCCGCTGTCAACATAAGTCGGGGGTTATCGATCAATGACCAGCAATATGGGTGTAGTCGAGCGCACGCGAAAGGAGGTGATACGGCGTACGGTACGTCGTTCGTTACAGTGACTGTGACGCTGGCTGATACGCTGTATCCCATGCCGAGGACATCAGCCGCACTGGACCGTGCCACACCCGCCGCGATCGCCGCCGCCGCCCTGCGGCTCCTCGACGAGCAGGGGCCCGCCGCGCTGAGCTTCCGCGCGCTCGCCGAGCGGCTCGACGTCTCGCACGCCACCGTCCAGCGCCGCTGCACCGACCTCGCCGGCCTGCTCGACCTCTGCACCGAGCACCTCGCCGCCCAACTGCCCCTGATTCCGGCCGGGGTGGGCTGGGCCGAAGCCACCGAGCGGCGGTTCAGCTCCCTCTACCGGCTCCTCGCGGACCACCCCGGGCTGATGATCCTGCGCGGCGGCCGCCCCTGGCTCGGCCGGCAACTGCTGGCCCGGCTCGTGGAGCCGGCGCTCGCCGACAGCGTGGCCGCCGGGATGACCCCCGCCGAAGCGATGACCGCGTACCGGCGGATGTACCTGCTGACCCTGGGCAGCGCGGCCTTCGTCGACCACCGGGACCCGGCCGCCGCCACCGCCGCCTCGCGCGGGGCGCTGGCCGCCCTGGATCCCGCCGAGTTCCCCGTGCTCTCCGGCGGGCTGGCCGACGTACTGCCCGCGCTGACCGACCACGAGGTGTACTACGGCGCCCTGCGCCAGCTGATCGAGGCGAACCGGCCCGCGGGAGCCTGAGGATCGCGCACGTTCCGAGAGTTTTCCGAACGACAGGAGTACGGGTCATGGAACAGCAGCTCGACGCGGTGTCACTGGACGCGATGTCTTTCGACGCGGTGTCTTTCGACTACGAAGCCGTGCGCGCCGCCGCCGGCCGGATCGCCGGGGCCGTGCGGCCCGTCACCGTGATTCCGGCGGGCGGAGGGCTCTCGTACGCCCTGGAGTACCTCCAGCACACCGGCTCCTTCAAGGCGCGCGGCGCCCGCAACTTCCTCGCCGCCCACCGCGCCGCCGGCGCCCTCCCCGCCGCCGGGGTCACCATCGCCTCCGGCGGCAACGCCGGGCTCGCCTGCGCCTGGGCGGCCCGCGCCGAGGGCGTTCCCGCCACCGTGTTCCTGCCGGCCACGGCCCCGCGGGTCAAGGTGGAGCGGCTGCGCGGCTACGGGGCCGACGTACGGCTCGTCGGCGACCGGTACGACCAAGCGCTGGCGGCCTGCCGGGAGTTCGCCGCCGGGAGCGGGGCGCTGAGCAGCCACGCCTACGACCACCCCCTGATCGCCGCGGGCGCCGGAACCCTGCTCGACGAGATCCGCACGGCCCTGCCCGGCCTGGACACGGTCGTCGTCGCGGTCGGCGGAGGCGGGCTGTTCGCGGGCATCGCGACCGCCGCGCGGGAACACGGCGTACGGGTCATCGCGGCCGAGCCGGAGAACTGCCGGGCCCTGAACGCCGCCCTCGAAGCGGGCCGGCCCGTGGACGTCCCGGTGGACTCGGTGGCCTCCGACTCCCTCGGAGCCACCCGGGTTTCCGCGGACGCGCTGGCTGCGGTCCAGGAGGCGAACGCCACGTCCGTCCTCGTCCCGGACGCGGCGATCACCGCCGCCCGGCGCGCGCTCTGGGACGAGCACCGCATCGTCGTCGAAGCGGGCGCGGCCACCGCCCTGGCGGCCGTACGCACCGCGCCCGGGCCGCTCGGCGAGCGGGTCGCCGTGGTGCTCTGCGGGGCCAACACCGACCCGTCGGACCTGGGCGCGGCGCCGGCCTGAGCCGCCGGGCCGGGGTCGCCGGGCCGGGGTTGCCGGGCCGGGGTCGCCCGGCCCCTCAGGCGGAGCCGTCCTCGCGGACCACGACGACCGTGCTGTCCGCGTACTGGACCACCTGCTGGCTCACCGAGCCCAGCAGCGCGCCCTTGATGCCGCCGTAGCCGCGGGTACCGACGACCGTCAGCTCCGCCTCCTTCGAGGCGTCCACCAGCACCCGCGCGGGCGAGCCCTGCTCCACCCGGCGGAAGACCGGCACGCCCGGCGAGGTGCCGACCGCCTCCGCCACGGTGTCGGCGAGCTTCTGCCGGGCCGCGTCCTCGGCGTGCACCAGCTCGGTCTGTTCGGCCGGGCTGACGCCGAAGGGGTTGGTGTTCCACTCCCAGCTCATCACGGCGTGCACCCGGCCGCCGATGGCCTTCGCCTGGGCGACGCCCCAGCGCAGGGCCTGCTTCGAGTGGTTGGAACCGTCCACGCCGACGACGATCAGGGGCTCGGTGTTCTGGCTCACGGTGGTTCCTCACGTTTCATCCGAATGATCGTTCTTCTCCCTGTATACACGCCGCACCCCGTCCTCCCTCGAACGACGATCGTTGCGCGGACCCGAGACTTTGGAGGACAGCAGCGGCCGCGCCGTGCTTGCGAGAGTCGGGGGCACGGACGGAAGCCGTCCGGCGGATGAGCGAGGAGTTCGACGTGGCGCAACGCAAGGGATGTCTGATCGGCTGCGCGGTGGCCGGGGTGCTGGGGATCGGGCTGCTCGTGGCGCTGCTGTTCGGAGTCGGCAAGGTCATGGACGTGGCCGAGAAGACCCTCGTCGACCACACGGTGTACGAGGCCGTGAGCGTGGGCGATTCCGAGACCGAGGTCCGCGCCAAGCTGCCTTCCGGCGAAAGCTTCGTCACCTCTGCCCTCAAGGAGGGCGGCCCGGCCGTACCGGCCGGCAGCCAGTGCTCCTGGTACCTCTCGGACTCCGGGAACGGCGATACGGTCCTGCGCTTCTGCTACAAGGACGGCAAGCTCGCGGAGAAGGCCGACTACCGCGTGAAGTAGGGCCTTCGGTCCCTGCCCGCGGGGCCCGCCCCGCCGGAGGGTGGAGGCATGCAGACCAACTCGGCAGGTACCGCCCCCGCCCGCCCCGTCCTCGCCGCCGTGGACGGCTCGGAACACGGTCTGAGGACCCTGGACTGGGCCCTCGACACCGCCCGCATGCGCGGGGCGGCGCTCCACGTGGTGCACGTACGGCCCGACGCCCCGCGGATCCACGCCCACGGCGAGGCCCTCGTACCGCCGCCCGGCGGGGACGGCGATCCGGTCCTGAACGCGGTACGGGAGCGCCTGGCCGGCCGGGACGACCTGCCGCCCGTCACCTGCGTCTCCCGCGACGGAGCCCCCTCCGCCACGCTGGTCGAGCTGGCGGCGGGCGCGCAGCTCCTGGTCATGGGCTCGCGCGGCCTCGGGGGCTTCGCCAGCCTGCTGCTCGGCTCCAACAGCCGGGTGTGCGCGGCCCAGTCGCCGTGCCCCGTCGTGGTCGTCCCGCACGCCGCGCGGCTCGTCACGGAGGAGGCCGAGGGGCAGGCCCCGGGCAGGGAACCGGGCACGGGACCGGGCACGGGACCGGGCACGGAAGCCGGTGCGGCACCCGATGCGGCACCGGGCCGGGCGCCGGGCGGCGAGCGGCGGATCGTGCTGGGCCTGGCACCCGACGAGACCTCCGAGGACGTCGTCGACTTCGCCTTCGCGGAGGCCCGCCGCCGGGGCGCGGTGCTCCAGGTCGTCTCCACGCACCTGGTCCCGCTGACCTCGCTCACCCTGGTCGGCGCCCTCGTCGCCGAGCGCGGCGGCGGCTACCCGCCGGGCACGGCCGGCGGCGAGGCCACCGAAGCGGCCCGGGAACTCGCCGAGAACCAGCGCGCGCGGCTCCAGCCGTACCTGACCCGGCGCTACCCCGACGTCACCGTCGAAGCGGTCGTCGCCCCCGGCGACCCGGCGGGCCGCCTGGTCACCGCCTCCCAGCGCGCCGACCTCATCGTCGTGGGCCGCCACCGGCGCCGCCTGCGGGCCGACTCCCTGCTCATGGGCTCGGTCTCCAACGCGGTACTGCTGCACGCCCTGTGCCCGGTGGCGGTGGTTCCCGTACGCGGGTAGGGCTTGCGGGGCCCCGGCCGGGAGCCGGACTACGCGGCCTTGCCCGGTGCCGGGCGCGGTAGTTCGGCGCGGCGTACCGCGCCGGAGGCCAGGGCGATGGCCACGCCCAGGCAGGCGACGGCGCCGCAGCCGACGAACACCGGGGCGGAGCCCCAGACGCCGATGGCGGCGCCGACGAGCGGGTAACTGAGGGGCGCGAGCCCGACCATGGTGAGCATGGCGACGGAGGTGACCCGGCCCAGGTACGCGGGGTCGGCCGCGGTCTGGATCAGCGCGTTGTTCAGGCTGCCGAAGACGCCCGCGCCCAGTCCGACGAACACCGCGAGCACCACGGCGATCCACAGGGCCGGCACCAGCGCCATGGCGGCCGCGCCCGCGCAGCCCACGAGCAGGGTTCCGGAGAGCACCAGGCCGGCGCGGGGCACCCGGCCGAGGAGGGCGAGCACCGCCGCACTGGCGGCCGCCCCCGCGCCGAAGCCGCTGACGATCCAGCCGTAGCCGGAAGCGCCCCAGCCCCGTTCCGCGTTGAGCAGCACCAGGCCGACATTGAGCGTCCCGGTGAGGCCGAGCTCGCAGACGGCGCCGGCGGCGACGAGCGGGCCGATGAGGCGGTGCCGGCGGATGTAGCGCAGGCCGTCGAGGAGGTCCTTCCACGCGGTGCCCGGTTCCGGCCGGGTCCCTCCGGGCGTTGCGGCCGGCGTTCCGGCCGACCGTATGCGCACCGTCAGCAGGAGCGGGAGGGACAGCGCGAAGAGGAGGCCCGCGACGGTGAAGGCGGCCGCGGGGCCTCCGAGTCCCATGGCCAGGCCCCCGAGGGGAGGGCTCGCGATCTGACCGAGGCGCATCGACAGGGAACGCATGCCGGTGACGCGGGTGAGCTGGTCGGCGCTGGTGATCCGCGGCGGGAGCGCTCCGATCGCGGGGACGAACACGGCGTCGACGGCGCCGAAGACGAGCGCCACGGCGACCAGGAGCCACAGGGCCGGAGAGGTCAGAGCGACGGCGGCGGCCACCGAGAGGAGCAGGACGCAGCGCAGCGCGTCGCTGCCGAGCAGCACGCGGCGGGGGTCGAACCGGTCGGCCACCACGCCCCCGCCCAGCATCAGCAGGGCCCGGGGCAGCGCTCCGGCGGCCATGATGAGCCCGACCTGGGCGGGACCGGCGGACTTCTGCGCGGACCAGGCCAGGGCGATGAAGTACACGTTGTCGCCGACGAGGGAAACGGTGTACGCGGCGAGCCAGCGCAGCACGTTGCCGTCACGGTGGGCGGGTACGGCGGCGCGTTCGGAGAGGGCTGTCTCTGTGGTGGCCATGGCGGGCTCCAGCGGCTCGGGGACGCGGGTCGGGGTCGGCTCGGGGTGCGGTTCGTGACGCGGTTCGTGACGCGGCGCGGGCTCCGTCAGAGCCGGAACGGGAACCCGTAGAGGTGCACGGACACGTGCTCGCGTTCCTCGGTGTCGCCGGCCGCCAGGGCGGCCTTGCCGCGCTCCCGCCAGCGCCGGGTCAGGGCGTCGAACTCAGCGCTCATCTCGGCGAGTTCGGCGGGCGTCAGGTCGAGCATCCATTCGGAGGTGAAGGCGGCATCGGTCCACTTCGGACCCCAGGAGGCCGTCTCGTCCAGGTACGCGCGGTACTGCGCGGTGCGGTTGTCGAGGATGCCGCGGGTCACCGCGTCGACGGCGGCGGCTCCCTCGGGGGTCCGCGCGAAGTCGGAGTCGCGGTAACCCCAGCCCTCGTCGGACGCCGCCTGCCACCACCGCTCGCGGCCGTCGGTGCCCCGGTCGCTCGCCTCGGTCACGAAGCCGTGCTCGGCCAGCTTGCGCAGGTGGTAACTGACCAGCGACGGGGCCTGGTCGACCTGTTCTGCCAGCTGGGACGCGGTGGCCGTGCCGGCGGCGTAGAGCAGCCGGTAGAGCTGCATGCGCAGGGGGTGGGTGAAGGCCTTCAGGCGGGACAGGTCGGTGATCCGCTCGGGCTCGTGCTCGGGTCGCATGACGGCACCGTAGATCCGAAGCAGAATTTGCGCAATAAATCTTTCACATCTCGCCGGCGGCGGGGTTCACCGTCCTCTTCGTGCGCCGCCTGCCGGCGCCGCATGCCGGGATCATTCCGCGAGGAACGCCGAGACGGCCGCCGTGAACTCCTCGGGCGCCGCCGCGTGGATCAGGTGGCCGTAGGGGAGGGTGATCAGGCGGGCGTCCGGGATGCGGCGGACCACCTCGTCGAAGGAGGCGGCCGCCAGATGGCTGGCGGGGCCGCCGTACACGACCAGGGTGGGGGACGTGATCCGCGCCAGCCCCGCGAGCCAGGCCGGGTCCGGGCGGTCGAGCTGGGGGCGGACCGCGAGCACCATCGCCCAGTCGAAGGCGAGTTCGCCCTCGGGGCGTTCCGGGGCCACGGGCTCGCGGGGGAGCGGGGCGGGCGCGTCCTCCAGGACGATCCGGCCGAACCGGTGCGGCTGCGCGGCCGCCGCCAGGTAGGCGACGACGCCCCCCATCGAATGCCCGACGAGGTCCACCCGGTCCAGTCCGAGGGCGTCCAGGAAGGCCAGTACGTCGTCCCGCATGAGCGGCAGCGAGTACGCGGCGGACCACTCGCTGGCTCCGTGGCCGCGCAGGTCCAGCGCGAACACCCGCCGCTCCCGCGCGAGTTCGTCCCGTACGAGGGCCCAGTCCGCGGCGGTAGCGCCCAGCGCGGGGAGAAGGAGCACCGGCGGTCCGGCCGGCGGGCCGGCGACCTCGTAGGCGAGGCGCACTCCGCCCTTCACCGTCACGGTGTGCTGCTCGGCCGGCCGGGTGGTGCGGGGCTCGCGCGTCATCCGCCCGAGGGTACCGGGCCGTGCGGCGCCCGGGCCGCGGAGACGTCCGGCGTGCTGCCGCGCAGCCACTCGACCCGGCTCGGGTTCCCGTGGTCCCGGTCTCCTCCCGGTCCTCGATGCCGGTCCGCGGCGCCCACGGCGTCCGCCACCTTGTGGCCGATCCGGCCGATACCGGACTCGGTGATGCCGCAGCCGGCGAGCATCAGTGCCGTCACGGCGGCGACCAGGGCGGCGCGGAGTGCGGGAGCGGCGCGGAGTGTGAGGGCGCCGCGGAGTGCGAGGGCGGCGCGGAGCGCGGGGGCGCCGCGGAGTGCGGGCGCGGGGAATGCGGGCATCCCCCCATCCTTGGCGATCGCCCGGGCCGTGAACTGCGCCACAGGTCCCGCCGGTGAGGGCCCTCGGTCCCCGGAATCCGCGGATCCCCCGGCCGCGCCGCTCCGCACCCGGTTGTGCACCTAGTTGCATAATAAGCGCCCGCTCAGCTAGAACAGGTTCATCACCCCCGCGCGAGGAGGCGCCCCTCATGAGTCCCCAGAGCCGGTACCCGCACCTGCTGAGCCCCCTGGACCTCGGTTTCACCACCCTGCCGAACCGCGTGATCATGGGCTCCATGCACACCGGCCTCGAAGAGCACGAGCGGGGCTTCGAGCGTCTCGCCGCCTTCTACGCCGAGCGCGCCCGCGGCGGCGCGGGTCTGATCGTCACCGGCGGCATAGCCCCGAACGACGCCGGCCGGCCCTTCGAGGGAGGCGCCCGCCTCACCACCGAGGAGGAGGCCGCCGAGCACCGGGTGGTCACCGACGCGGTGCACGCCGAGGGCGGGAAGATCGCGATGCAGATCCTCCACTTCGGCCGGTACGCCTACCACAAGGACCTGGTCGCCCCCAGCGCCCTCCAGGCCCCCATCAGCCCCTTCGTCCCGAACGCGCTCACCGACGCCGAAGTCGAGCGCACCATCGAGGACTTCGTCCGCGCCGCCCGCCTCGCCAAGCTGGCCGGCTACGACGGCGTCGAGATCATGGGCTCCGAGGGCTACCTGGTCAACGAGTTCATCGCCGCCGCCACCAACAAGCGCACCGACCGCTGGGGCGGCGCCTACGAGAACCGCGTCCGCTTCCCGCTGGAGATCGTCCGGCGCACCCGCGCGGCCGTCGGCGAGGAGTTCATCCTCGTCTACCGCCTCTCGATGCTCGACCTCGTCCCCGGCGGCTCCACCCTCGACGAGGTCGTCCACCTCACCAAGGAGATCGAGGCGGCCGGCGCGACCATCATCAACACCGGCATCGGCTGGCACGAGGCCCGCATCCCCACCATCGCCACCTCCGTCCCGCGCGGCGCCTACACCTGGGTCACCAAGCGGCTGATGGGCGCGGTCTCCGTCCCCCTCGTCACCAGCAACCGCATCAACACCCCGGAGATCGCCGAGGAGTTGCTCGCGGACGGCCGTGCCGACCTGGTCTCCCTGGCCCGCCCCTTCCTCGCCGACGCCGACTTCGTCGCCAAGGCCGCCGCCGGCCGCTCCGAGACCATCAACACCTGCATCGGCTGCAACCAGGCCTGCCTGGACCACACCTTCAGTGGCAAGCTCACCACCTGCCTGGTCAACCCGCGCGCCTGCAACGAGACGGAACTCGTCCTGTCTCCCACTCAGTTGAAGAAGCGCGTCGCCGTCGTCGGCGCCGGCCCGGCCGGCCTGGCCTGCGCCGTCTCCGCGGCCGGGCGCGGCCACGCCGTCACCCTCTACGAGGCCTCCGGCCACATCGGCGGGCAGCTCGACATCGCCCGCCGCATCCCCGGCAAGGAGGAGTTCGAGGAGACCATCCGCTACTACGGCACCCAACTCGCCGAGCACGCGGTCGAGGTCAAGCTGAACACCCGCGCCGACGTCGAGACCCTGCGCGGCTACGACGAGGTCGTCGTCGCCACCGGCGTCACCCCCCGCACCCCCGACATCGAGGGAGTCGACGGACCCAACGTCGTCAGCTACCTCGACGTCCTGCGCGACGGCGCCCCCGTCGGGCAGCGCGTCGCGGTCCTGGGCGCCGGCGGCATCGGCTTCGACGTCGCCGAGTTCCTCACCGACAGCGGCGAAGGCGCCTCCCAGGACCCCGAGGTCTACTTCCGCCACTGGGGCGTGGACACCGCCTACACCGGCCCCGGCGGCCTCACCGCCCCCGAGCGCCCCGCCCCGCCGCGCCAGGTCCACCTGCTGCAGCGCAAGGCCACCAAGGTCGGCGCCGGGCTCGGCACCACCACCGGGTGGATCCACCGGGCGGAGCTCAAGCACCGAGGCGTCGTCTCCGTCGCGGGGGCCGCGTACGACCGGATCGACAGCGAGGGCCTGCACATCACGGTGGAGGGCGAGCAGCGCCTCGTACCCGCCGACACGGTGGTCCTGTGCACCGGCCAGGAACCGCGCCGCGACCTGTACGAGGCCCTGCGCGCGGCCGGCATCGAGGCGCACCTGATCGGCGGCGCCGACGTGGCCGCCGAACTGGACGCCAAGCGGGCCATCCGGCAGGGCACCGAACTGGCCGCCGCCCTCTGAGGACCGGTCGGCGCACAGGGAGTTGTGGCGGCCCGGGCCGGGCCGCCACAATCACCCGGTGACGACGCTGACACCGGCAGACGCGGACCGGATCCTCCACGACAACTTCGCCCCCTGGGTGCTCGCCCTCGGACTCACCGTCGAGGAGACCGGCGAGCGGCACGCCGTCCTGCGGCTGCCCTGGTCCGACACCCTCGCCCGGGACGGCGGGGGCCTCAGCGGGCAGGCCCTGATGGCCGCCGCGGACACCGCCACCGTGATCGCGATCTCCGCCGCGCGCGGGGCCTACGGTCCGATGACCACCGTCCAGCAGTCCACCACCTTCCAGCGGCCGGTGACCGGCGCCGATGTGCTGATCGACGTACGGATCACCAAACTCGGCAAGCGGATGGCCTTCGCCGACGTCACCCTGACACCCGAGGGCGCCGAGGAGCCGGCCGCGAAGGCCTCCACCGTCTACGCCCTGCTGGGATGACGGTGCGAGGTGTCCGCTCCATGACCTTGCGCGAGCAGGTCACCCCGGACCCGGCGGCGACCCCGGCCGCGGGCGCCTCCGCCTCCTGATCGCCCGCGCGGGCCTCTGACCCCGCCGCGCTCCCCGACCGTGCCGCCGCCCGGGGGCCGTGCCCGGGCGCTCAGCTCTGCTGCTCGCCCGCGACGAGGAGTTCGCCCACTTCCTCCGCGAGCGCGGCCCGGGCGGCCGCGGGCAGAGCGGCGTCGGTGACGAACCAGTCGGCCTGATGGAGCGCCGCGAAGCCGCTGAGCCCCACCACCCCCCACTTGGTGTGGTCCGCCACGACGGCGACCCGGCGCGCCGAGGCGACCAGGGCGCGGTTCGTCTGGGCCTCCATGAGGTTGGGGGTGGTCAGGCCGGCGCCCTGCGCCACCCCGTGCGCGCCGAGGAAGAGCAGGTCCACGTGGAGGGAGCCGATCGCCAGGTCGGCGAGCGGCCCGACCAGGGCCGCCGAGGGAGTGGGCGAGCCGCCGGTCAGCAGCAGGGCGGGGGCGCCGGCGCCGCGCTCCCGGCCTTGGGCCCACACCAGTTCCGCCACGGGCAGGGAGTTGGTGACGATGGTGAGCCGCGGGACCCCGAGGAGCCGGGCGGCGACCGCGTGCGCGGTGGTGCCCCCCGAGACGGCGACCACGCTGCCCGGTTCCACCAGGGTCGCGGCCGTGTCCGCGATGGCGGCCTTGGCATCGCCCTCCAGATCCGACTTGGCCTCGAACCCGGGCTCGTGCGCGCTCGCCCCGGCCGGGGCGACGGCTCCGCCGTGCACCTTCTCCACGAGACCCTGCCGGGCGAGGGCGTCCAGGTCCCGCCGGACGGTCATGTCCGAGACACCGAGCTGCCCCACCAGGTCCGCCACCCGCACCGCGCCCTCGCGCCGGACCGCGTCCAGCATCAGGGCGCGTCGCTGATGGGCCAGTTGGGCAGCCTGCTCGGCCACGGGTCGCTCCCGGGAATCGGCGAAACCGGTCAGAAGGCAGCAAGATAACACGGCCATGTTGTTGAAATCTGGGGGAAACCATGCCATGCACTGGTGGAAAATGTTCGGGACTGTTTATTCTCGGTAGGTGAAGAAGACCCTCGCGAAACTCGCGGACGGCCGCGAACTGATCTACTTCGACACCGGCGAAGGCGCCGTCCGCGACGCCCCCGACCCGCGCCCACTGGATCCCGTGGACAGCAGGCCGGAACTCCGGCGGGACGAGGCCACCGGCGACTGGATCACCATCGCCTCCCACCGCCAGAACCGGACCTACCACCCGCCCGCCGGAGAATGCCCGCTCTGCCCCTCCCGGGACGGCCGGCTCAGCGAGATCCCCGCCGCCGACTACGAGGTCGCCGTCTTCGAGAACCGGTTCCCCTCCCTCGCGGGCGAGGCCGGACGCTGCGAAGTCGTCTGCTTCACCCCCGATCACGAAGCCGGCTTCGCCGACCTCACCCCGGCCGCAGCCCGGCTCGTCCTGGACGCCTGGACCGACCGCACCGCGGAACTCTCCGCCCTCCCCGGCGTCGAGCAGGTGTACTGCTTCGAGAACCGGGGAGCCGAGATCGGGGTGACCCTCGCCCACCCGCACGGCCAGATCTACGCCTTCCCCTTCGTCACGCCGCGCACCGCCAAGATGACGGCCGCCGCGCGGACGCACCGCGCCGCCACCGGCCGCAACCTCTTCGAGGACCTCCTCGCCCGGGCCCGCGCCGCCCCCGAGAGGGTGGTGACGGCCGGGGAGCACTGGACCGCCTTCGTGCCCTACGCCGCCCGCTGGCCGTACGAGGTCCACCTGTACCCCCACCTCCGGGTACCGGACCTGACGTGCCTCACCGAAGCCGAGCGGGCCGAGTTCCCCGGGATCTACCTCGACCTGCTCCGCCGCTTCGACCGGCTGTTCCCCGTACCGCAGGCGGAGGCGGGGCGGCCGCGGAGGGCGGCCGCCCCCACCCCGTACATCTCCGCATGGCACCAGGCACCCCGCACCGATGGCGGGGAACTCGCCCTGCACCTGGAGCTGTTCACCATCCGCAGGACTCCGGACAAGCTCAAGTTCCTCGCCGGGACGGAGTCCGGGACGGAAGCCTTCATCAACGACGTGGCCCCCGAGACGGCCGCGCGACGACTGCGGGAGGCCCTGGCGTGAACCGGACCGAACAGGCCGCCGGCACCTTCGAGAAGCTCTTCGGCGGTTCCCCCGACGGGGTCTGGGCGGCGCCCGGGCGGGTCAACCTGATCGGTGAACACACCGACTACAACGACGGCTTCGCCCTCCCCATCGCCCTCCCGCAGACCACCCTGGTCGCCGCCCGCGCCCGTACGGACGGCCGGCTGCTGCTGCACAGCGCGCAGGGCGACGGCCGGATCACCGAACTGGCCGTGGCGGACCTGGCCCCCGGGGCGGTGACGGGCTGGGCCGCGTACCCGGCCGGAGTGGTCTGGGCCCTCGCCGAGGCGGGACACCCGGTCGGCGGCGCGGAGCTCCACTTCGACTCCACGGTGCCCACCGGCGCGGGCCTGTCCTCCTCCGCCGCACTGGAGTGCGCGGTCGCGGTCGCCTGCGACGAGCTGTACGGTCTGCGGCTGCCCGGACCGGCACTGGCCCGGATCGCCCAGCGGGCGGAGAACGCCTTCGCCGGAGTCCCCTGCGGGATCATGGACCAGATGGCCTCCGTGTGCTGCGCCACCGGGGCCGCCCTCCACCTCGACGCCCGCACCCCGGAGCTCCACCGGCAGGTGCCCCTCGACCTCCCGGGGCAGGGACTCGGACTGCTCGTGATCGACACCCGGGTCTCCCACGACCTGGGCGACGGGGCGTACGCGGCCCTGCGCGCGGGCTGTGAGCGGGCGGCCGGGCTGCTCGGCCTGCGCGCCCTGCGGGACCTGCCCGCCCGGGACCTCGTCGGGGCCCTGGAGGAGCTCCCGGGGGAACTCGTACCGCTGGTCCGTCACGTGGTGACCGAGAACGGCCGGGTCGCCGAGGCCGTCGCCCGGCTCCGGGAGGGCGACGCGGCCGCCCTCGGAACGATCCTGACGGCCGGTCACGCGTCGCTGCGCGACGACTACCGGGTCTCCTGCCCGGAGACCGACCTCGCGGTGACGGCCGCGCTGGGCGCCGGGGCGCTGGGCGCCCGGATGACGGGAGGCGGTTTCGGCGGCTCCGTCATCGCGCTGGTGGAGGCGGGGCGCGAGAGCGCCGTGGGCGACCGCGTCTCGGCGTCCTTCGGCGCGGCCGGCCACCGTTTCCCGCGGCTCCTCACGGTCACCCCGGCGGCGGGTGCGCGGCGGCTGTGACGGGGACCGCCGAGCTCCGGGCCGGCGGCACTAACCTCTGCCGCGCCGGTCCTGGCGGTCCTGGCGGTCCTGGCGGTCCAAGAAGTCGATCAGCCGCGCCTCCGACCGCAGGAGCCGTTCGCGCTGCTCCTCGGGAAGGGAGGCGAGGCGGTCGACGAGGACCCGCCTGCGCGGAACCTGGACCATGTTGCCGGAGTAGAGGCGGCAGGCGGAACACCAGGCGAGGCCGATGCACCGCTCGAACGCCGGGGATTCGGGCGGATGGCAGCGGTACGTGTACGAGCGGACGGGCGTCCCGCAGTCGGCGCAGACGTACCGGTCACCACCGGGAACCGCGCCGAAGTTCCCGGCCTTCCGCCAGTGCTGTCGCCCGGCCGGTGCTCTTCACGTCGTCATGCGGAGCATTCTCGTTCACGGACGTCCGCCCGGCACGGAAATATCCGGGCAGCCGTCCCGACCTGGGCGGGCCCGAGGCCCGACCCGCCCAGGTGCGGCCTACCGGGCGGCTACCACAGGACGGGGAGCCGCTCGGGGAGGCGCTTCATGAACCGGGTGCGCCAGACGAGCTGGTCCACCGGCACGGCGAGCTGGAGGCGGGGCATCTTCTCCAGGAGCACCTCGATCGCGATCTCGGTGTGCCGCTTGCCGAGGGCGGTGGCGGGGCAGTAGTGCGGTCCGCCGCCGAAGGACAGGTGGGTGGCGGCGTTCTGCCGGTCGATGTCGACGACGTGGGGGTCGCTGAACACGGCCGGGTCCGTGTTGGCGGCCTCGACCAGCACCAGGAGGAGCTCCCCCTTCTTCACCTCGACGTCCCCGAGGGTGACGTCTTCGAGGGCGAGGCGGGGCAGGCCGTCGGCGATGGAGAGGTTGACCCGCAGGAGTTCGTCCACGGCGGCCGGGATCTTCTCCGGCGCCTTCCGCAACTGCTCCCACACGTCCGGGTTCTGGAGGAGGGAGAAGACCGCCATCGTCAGGAAGCCCATGGTGGAGATGACCCCGGCGCCGAACAGGGTGACCCCGACCGTGGCGAGCATCTCGTCGGTGAGGTGGGCGTACTGGGGGTCCTGGCGCAGGGCCGCCAGCTCGGCGACGAGCCCGGTGGTGGTGGGGTCGTCGAGGCGCTCGACCATATAGGCGATGTCCCGGTCCCAGTTGAGCTTGGCGCCGGTGACGGGCAGGCCGAGTTCATGAACGCGATGTCGAGGCTGGACGCCAGCCGCGGGGCGTCGGCCTGCGGTATGCCGAGGATGCGGCAGTGCAGGTTCTCGGCGTACGGATTGGTGAACTGGCCGCGCAGGTCGACCGGGGCCCCGTGGGTGAGGAGCCCGTCGACCAGGTCGGAGGCGTGGGAGCGCATCCAGTCGGTGAGGCCGTCGGTCTTGGGGTTGATCGCCTTGAGGACGGCCTTGCGCAGCCCGGCCCCGGTGATGTTGCCCATGTTGTTGACGACCTCGGGCGGGATCGTCAGCGCGTACTGGCGGGGCACCCCGGGGGCCGAGGTGTCCTTGAGGCTGAATCTGGGATCTTCCAGGACCAGCTTGCACAGCTCGTAGGAGGAGACGAGCCAGGCTTCGTCACCGGCGATCGTGCGGACCCGCTTGACCGGCTGGTCGCGCAGCTCCTCGACCTGGTGCGGGAGCTGGTCGCCGCGCGCGGAGAACGGGAAGTCGAGAAGGGTGTCAGTGGACATCGGGTGCTCCTTCGGCGGGGGTGATGACGGCGTGTCCCTGGTTGCGCGAGGCGCGCAGACCGGAGCCGCGTGAGTAGAGCAGTTCCGCCATCGGCAGGAGCTGGTGGTAGCAGTTGAGGGAGGACGGCACCCCGAGGATGGCCGGGGTGTCCAGGAAGAGGGGCGCCTCGGCGCAGACGTACTGCAGGCAGACGTCGCGCTGCCGGGTGGTGGCGGTCTTGCCGCCCAGCACCTTGGAGGAGAGGAACGAGTCGACCAGGGAATTGCAGGTGCTGCGGAATTCCGGGTCGGTGTCGAGCAGGTTGTACAGGTGGGTGTGGAGCGCGCGGTACGCGGGGATGTCCGTGAGGGCCGACATGGGCCGCGAACGCAGCCGCTCGCCGGAGGGGTCGGCTTCCGCCGCGGCGTTGTTGACCTTGGCGCGGACGCCCCGCAGGTTCTTGACCGCCTTGCGCCGGGCTTCGTCGGCGTCGTAGCCGAGTGCCTCGTACATGTCGGCGACGTGCAGGTCGGTGTAGATGAGATCGACCTGTGCGAAGTTGCGCATGCCCCAGTGAGCGAGGTCGATGACGCGCTGGGCGGAGAAGTAGCTGTTTCCGGGCGAGATGCCGATCACGGCGTGATCGCCTTCGGCGTGGATCACCTGGCAGTGCGGGGTGTACGGCCGGACTGTGAAGACTTCGGTCAGTGTCGTCAACAGGGTCGGGTCCTTCGCGCCGCAAGTCCCGTGGGGCCCTGTGCCCCGGGTGTGGCGGCGACGTGACGGAAAGGTACCGGAGCGATGCGCACCGTTCCATGCCTTCCGGCCAGTAACTCACCTGCTGGACATCACAGTTGCCCGGGGCTACGACCAGGGCGTATGCCCTTCGGCGGCTGCGGGATGTGCTCGGCGAACCGCCCCGCGGTACGTACGGGGGGCCGCCCGCCCCGTCGGGGCGACCCCCGGAAGTTGACCGGTTACCGCCCTGCCGACTGGTGCAGGCGCCGCCAGTAGCCCGAAACGTCGCTCACGGCGGTGGTGACCGAGTCGAGGATCATCGTCGTGCGGGTGTCCTGGTCGTAGCGGTCCCAGCGCGGCATGGGGCGGTGGTTGGGGTCGCCGGTGCGGATGAAGGAGATCCACGCCGCGTGCATCGTGGAGGCGAGACCGTCGCAGACCCGGGGGTCCAGCCCGGCGAGGAAGGGCGCCTGCGACCACTTGTCGAAGTTGTCGAAAGCGAACGGCAGTTCCAGGCAGTGCGCGGCCGCGAGCCGGCCGCCGTGCGCGGGTGTCGGAAGGCTGAACTGGTAGGCCCAGAGCGGACGTCCGCGGGCCGCCCGCCGTTCGGCCAGCGCCACGGCGGGCATGCGGAACAGCTCGTCGGTGATCAGGTCCATCAGCACGTCCACGGGGCGGGCGCCCGGCCGGGCCTCCTCGTACGCGGTGTACGCCTGCTCCGCGCGGTTCCCGAAGGTGTCCCGCGCCCTGGCGACCACCTGCTCCCGGGTCGCGCCGGCGTACGGCTCGCTCAGTGCGAAGGCGAAGTTGGCCTCCTCCCTGGTCCAGCCGATCAGGACGTCGATGTCGGCCCCGGCACCCCCGAGCAGCAGCTCGGCGGGGTCGCGGTCCAGCGTGACCCCGCCGAGCACCGGCAGGAACGGGGTCGACCAGTAGCCCCACCGCCCGGTGCGCCCGAACATCTCGAAGGTGGCGGCGATCAGGCGCTGCCAGGGCAGGGCCCGCAGCTCCGTCACGTCCCGGGCACCCAGGATGTCCAGGAAGGCGGCGGTGCGCTCCAGGGATTCGGTACGGGTGGGGATCTCCAGCCCGAGCGGCGGGCTCTGCAGGATGGCGCGCCGGAACAGGGGGCGGACCGCCGGCCGGGGGGTGCGGTAGCCGGCCAGCGCCGCGACCGACAGCGCGCCGCCGGACTGGCCGGCGAGGGTGATGTCGTCGGGGTCGCCGCCGAACGCGGCGATGTTGTCCCGTACCCAGCGCAGGGCGGCGAGCTGATCGGTGAGCCAGAAGTTCCCGCCGGCCCCGTCCTCGCCGAAGTAGAGGTAACCCAGAGGCCCGAGACGGTAGTTGATGGTGACGACGACGAGGTCGCCGTCGCGCGCGAAGGTCTCGCCGGAGTAACCCGGCACCGATCCGGACCCGGAGACGAAGCCGCCGCCGTGGATCCACACCATGACCGGCCGTTTGGCGCCGTCGGTGCCCGGCGTCCAGACGTTGAGGGTGAGGCAGTCCTCGTCGAAGGGCGGCGAGCCGTGGGTGCCGAGCACCTGGTCGCCCCCTTCCCGGTAGGGCTGCGGGGCGCTCGGGCCGAAGGCGGTCGCGTCGCGCGTGCCCTGCCAGCCGGGGTGGGGCCGGGCCGGCCGCCACCGCAGGGCGCCGACCGGCGGCGCCGCGTAGGGGATCCCCTTGAACACGGAGAGCCCCCCTTCCGTCCCCCCGAGCAGCCGGCCCGAGGGCAGTTCCACGACGGGTGGGGCCGCGGCCGTGGTTGGGGCCGTGCGCGGGGCGGCCTGTGCCGCGCGCCCGCCCGTCGCCCCGGAGAGCAGTGCGGCGCCCGTCAACACCCCGGTGTTCCTGAGGACTTTGCGCCGCGATGGATCGTCGGTCATGGTGCTTCACTCCCTGGCTGATCGTGTGCCCGTCGCCGGAATGTATGTAGCGCCAATTTGGCGAGGGTCAGTATTGCGCTATACGTGGAGTGCGCGTCAAGGGGTGCCGGGCGGGTGGGATCGTGGATCTTGTGCGACCTTGACGGGCGTCACAAAAACGCGATAGACACGTGTCACTTCGACCGGAGGCCAGGTCTTCCCTGAGCGCCGGACCCTTCTGCGCCTGGGACTCCCCAAGGCGGACCCCCATCAGCAACATCCCTCCCTTCAGGGTGGGTTGACTACGTACGGAGTTCCCATGGCAGGTCGTGTTCGTCCCGTTGGTCTGGTCGCCGCATCGACGGCGCTCCTGCTGGCCACGGCATGTGGAGGTGCCGGCCTCGGGGCCGGCGAGGGTGAGTCGAACGGGCCCGTGAAGATCGGGCTCCTCGTCCCGCGGTCGGGGACCTACAAGGCGCTGGGCGACGACATGAAGCAGGGCTTCGAGCTCTACGTCGCCCAGCACGGCGGCAAACTCGGCGGCCGCGAGGTGGAGATCGTGATCGCGGACGAGGGGGAGACGGCCGACTCGGGCAAGGCCGCGGCCGAGAAGCTGGTCAAACAGGACCGGGTGCTCGCCGTCAGCGGCGTGGTCAGCTCGGCCACCATCAACGGGGTCAAGGACCTGTTCGAGACCGCCAAGGTCCCCCTCGTCGGCTCGAACGCCTCGCCCACGACACTCACCGGGACCACGTACATCTGGCGCACCTCGTACGTCAACGACGAACCGGGCAAGGCCCTCGGCAAGCACGTGGCCCAACAGGCGGGCAGCGGAAGCGTCTTCCTGATCGCCGCGGGATACCAGGCGGGCAAGGACGAGGTGGAGGGCTTCAAGTCCACCTTCCTGCCCGCGGGCGGCAGGATCGCGGGGGAGGAGGTCTACACGCCCTTCCCGGGCACCAAGAACTTCCAGCCCTACCTCGCGCAGATCGAGAAGTCCGGTGCGAAGGCCGTCTTCTGCTTCTACGCCGGCGGCGCGGCCGTCGACTTCGTCAAGCAGTACCGGGACTTCGGCCTGGCCGGCAGGATCCCGCTCTACGCACCCGGCTTCCTCACCGAAGGCGGTGTGCTGACGGGCCAGGGAGACGCGGCCAACGGCATCCGCACGGCGCTCAACTACGGCGCCGACCTGGACAACGCCGCCAACAAGCGGTTCGCGCCGGCCTACACGGCCGCCTACGGGTCGGCCCCCACCACCTATGCGATGGCGTCATGGGACGCGGCGCAAGTCCTCGACAAGGCGGTCGGGGCGGCCGGTTCCACCGTCACCTCCGCATCGGTCAACGCGGCCATCGCCCGGGTGGGGGACATCGACAGCCCGCGCGGCACCTGGCGGTTCAACAGCGCCGGGACGCCCGTCCAGCCCTGGTACCTGCGCGAGGTCAAGCAGGGCGTCAACACCGTCGGTTCCGAGCTCGGCAGACTGGGCGGCTGACATGTCCCGATGGCTGGACGGCAACGTCGTCAGCATCGTCGACGGGGTCGCCTTCGGACTGCTGCTCTTCACGATCGCGGTCGGACTCTCCCTGGTCTTCGGCATGATGGACGTGCTCAACCTCGCGCACGGCACCCTCTACCTCGCCGGCGCCTACGTCGCCTACGCCCTGTCCGACGGAACCTTGACCGGTCTCCTCCTCGCACTGCTGGCGGGCGCCCTGGCGGGCACCGCGGGCGGGGCCGCGCTCACCTTCCTCACCCAGCCCCTGGCCCACCGCGGGCACCTGGACCAGGCCGTGCTGACGCTCGGCATCACCTTCGTCGTGGCCGACCTCCTCGCCGCGGCCTTCGGCTCGGACGTCCTGCCCACGGACCCGCCCACGGTCCTGCGCGGCACGGTGGACCTCCTCGGCCACTCCTACCCGGTCCACCGGCTGGTGTTCATCGCCGTCGCGGCCGCACTCGCCCTCCTCGTGCACCTCGTCTTCGAGCGCAGCTCGCTCGGAGCCCTCGTCCGGGCCACCGTCGCCGACCGGGACATGGTCCGCGCGCTCGGCGTCGACATCCGCAAGGTGCTCTACGGGGTCTTCGCGGCCGGCGCCGCCCTGGCCGCGGTCGGCGGAGTCCTCGGGGCCCCGATCCTCGGCCCCGGACCGGGCGTCGACGAGACCGTGCTGGTCCTCTCCCTCGTCGTCGTGGTCGTGGGAGGCCCCGGGTCGGTGCGCGGCGCGCTCGCCGGAGCGCTCCTGATCGGCCAGGTCCAGACCCTCGGAGTGGCCCTCCTCCCGGAGTACGCCCCCTTCCTCCTCTTCGGCACCATGCTGCTCGTCCTCGTCGTCCGCCCGCAGGGCCTCGTCGCACCGGCGGTGCGCGCATGAGCGCCGCCATCCCGGGCGCCGGCTCCGCGATCCGGCGCCGGCTGCCGGCGGCCGCCGTCACCGCCGGACTCGCCCTGGCCCCCTTCGTGCTCGGCCCGTACGCCGTCGCCACCCTGTCGCGGATCCTGGTGTTCGCCCTCCTCGCGCTCAGCGTCAACCTGCTCACCGGTCTGACCGGTCTGGCGACCCTCGGCCAGTCCGCCTACTTCGGCGTCGGCGCCTACACGGCGGCGATCGTGGCGACACGGATCAGCGACATCGGACCGCTCCAGCTCCTCATCGCCGCAGGCGTCTGCGCGCTGGTGGCCGCGGTGACCGGCTGGCTCGCCGTACGCGCCCGCGGCGTGGTCTTCATCATGCTCACCCTGGCCATCGGCGAGATCGTCCACAGCGCCGCCGTCAACTGGAAGTCCCTGACCAACGGCACCGACGGCATGTCGGGCATCCCGCCCGTCGTACCGCTGCCCGGCATGCCCGCCCTGGAACTCGACGGACTCGTCCACTTCTACGTCCTGGCCGTGTTCCTGCTGCTCTTCGCGGCGGTCTCCCGCCTGGACTCGACGGCGTTCGCCCTCGCCCTGCGCGGCATCCGCGACAACGAACCCCGCATGCGGGCGATCGGCTACCCCACCCAGCGGTACGCCCTGACCGTCTACAGCGGCGCCGGGGCGCTCGCCGGCGCCGCCGGGGCCCTGTGGGTCTCGGTCCAGCGGTTCGTCTCGCCCGGCGACGCAGGCTTCGAGATCGCCGCGCTGGCCCTGCTGGCCGTGGTCGTCGGAGGCTCCGGCTCGATGCGGGGAGCCTGCGCCGGCGCCGCGCTCGTCTGGCTCACCCGCGACTACCTCGGAAACCTCGAAGCCGTCGCCGGGCGCGGCCCCCTGCTGCTCGGACTGCTCTTCGTCATCGCCGTCTACGTGCTGCCCCGAGGACTGGCCGGCGTACGGATCCCGCACGGACCCACCCGGAAGAGGACGGCATGACAGCTCACGGCGTACTGGAACTGCGCGGGGTGTCCCGGCACTTCGGCTCCTTCCGCGCCCTGGACGAGGTCGGTCTGACGGTGCGTCCGGGGGCCCGGCACGCGATCATCGGCCCGAACGGCGCGGGCAAGTCCACCTTGTTCGGCCTCATCTCCGGCACCTTGCGGACCACCGCCGGAACCATCCTCGTCGACGGCAGGGACGTGACCCGGCTGCCCGTGCACCGCCGCGTCGGACTCGGCGTGGCGGCGACGTTCCAGCACTCCAGTCTCTTCCTGCGCGAGACGGTGCTGGAGAACGTACTGCTCGCGGTGACGCGCCGCTCCGGTTCGCGCGGCGCGGCGACCGTCCGGGCCCGCGAACTGCTCGACCGGGTCGGTCTGTCCACCCGGCACGAACTCCCGGCCGCCGCCCTCTCGCACGGCGAGCGGCGCCAGCTGGAGGTCGCCGTGGCCCTCGGAACCGAACCCCGGCTGCTCCTCCTGGACGAACCGGCCGCCGGCATGTCCCCGGCGGAGACGGCGCGGCTCACCGAGCTGATCGCCGCCCTGCCCGGGGAGGTCACCGTCCTGCTCGTCGAGCACGACCTCGACATGGTCTTCGCGCTCGCCGACACGGTGACGGTCCTGCACCTCGGCCGGCACCTGAAGACCGGCACCCCGGACGAGGTGCGCGCCTGCGCCGAGGTCCGGGCCGCCTATCTGGGCACCACCATGGAGGTCACCCCGTGAACCCGCTCCTGCGCCTGCGCGCACTGCGCTCCGGTTACGCCGGGGGCATCGTCCTCGACGGTGTGGACCTCGACCTCGAGGAGGGCGCGACCCTCGCCCTCCTCGGCCGCAACGGGGTGGGGAAGACCACCCTCATCTCGACCGTCATGGGACTCGTCCGCCCCTCCGGGGGCAGCGTCGTCCTCGACGGCCGGGACCTCGCCGGAGCCCGCGTCGACGTGATCGCCCGGGCCGGGGTCGGCGTCGTCCCCCAGGGGCGCAGGGTGTTCGCCCCGCTGACCGTGGACGAACACCTGACGATCGCCA
Organism: Streptomyces sp. NPDC002104; assembly: GCF_053593795.1. Lineage (NCBI taxonomy): Bacteria > Bacillati > Actinomycetota > Actinomycetes > Kitasatosporales > Streptomycetaceae > Streptomyces > Streptomyces sp. NPDC002104. The sequence goes on from NZ_JBSFDF010000003.1 coordinate 215,036, forward strand.
CGCGGCGCCCGGCGCGCGGCCCCTGGACCAGGGCCCGCGTCCTGGACCTGCTGCCGCGGCTGGGCGAACGGCTCGGGCACCGCGGCGACCAGCTCTCCGGTGGGGAACAGCAGATGCTCGCGATCGCCCGGGCCCTGCTGGGAAATCCGCGCCTCCTGCTCCTCGACGAGCCCTCCGACGGCCTCGCGCCGGCGATCGTCGCCCACGTCGGCGAGGTGATCCGGGAAGTTGGGGCGCAGGGCATGTCGGTGGTCCTGGTCGAGCAGAACCCGGGCCTGGCCCTCTCCGTCGCCCGGAACGTGGCGGTCCTGCAGAAGGGGGTCGTCGTCCATCAGGCGGCCGCCGCGGAACTCGCGTCCCGCCCCGGGGACCTGCGGCGCCTGCTGGGCGTCGACTGAGTTCAGGCGCCGGCGGTGTCGTCCGCCCGCAGGGCGGTGCGGACGCCGGTGACGACCACGGCGATCAGGCAGAGGGCGATGATGGTCTCGGCCCACAGGAAGGCGAACCAGTCCAGCACGCAGCCGATCGGGGGCGTGCCGGGAGCGGTGTTGCGGAACGCCGACAGGGCGAAGAGGGTGGCGGCCATCCACGCGAGGGCGGGCCAGACCAGGCCCTGGCGGCGCGTCGTCAGGTACCAGGTCGCCAGGAGCACGGACGCCGCCAGCGCCCACATCACGATCATCATGAAGCCGGTGAAGGCGAGCAGGCTGGCCGACCGGGACAACTTCACGCCCAGGGCGGCCTCTTGGGGTGAGCCGACGGGGGTCGCGGCGACGGAGAAGAGCGTGTCGTTGTTGGAGAACAGCAGACGCACCGGCACCTCCTTTCCGCCCAGTTGGGCCCAGAACCCGATGTCCGTCTCGTAGGAGTCGAAGGGGTAGTCGCCGATCGACCCGTCGGTGAGCGCGACTTGCAGGTCCTTCGTCGTGATCCGCTCGTGCGCCGTGAAGTCCAGGTCGCCGAGGGTCGCCTGGGAGGTCTGGAGGCTGAGACCGGCCACCGGGGCGGTCCCGTCCGCCTCGCCGAAGGCGCCGCGCGGGGTGACCCGGACCCGGAGCACCAGTTCTCTGGCCGAGGCGTCGACGCGCTGGACGGCGGCCTGGACGTCCACCCGGTCACGAGCCGTCGATCCGGCCGTGTGGACCCTGTCGATCAGCTGCCGCTCGCTGAACTGGAGCCACGAACCCACGGCCACCGCCGCGAGGATCAGGAACGCGAGGGGAAGCAGGAAGGGCAGCATCGACGACCCGGAGCGGTGCGGGCGGGGCGGGGCCGAGGGCGGGGCCGAGGGCAGGTCCGAGGGTGGGGCCATGGTGACTCCGGCGAGAGGGGGGAGCGAGGGGGAGTGGCTCGTCCGGCCGGGGGCGCGGCGGCCGCGGTGCGATCCTCCTCGACCGGGTCGCCAATGCACCGCATCCGGGGCGGCATCCGGGTGAGCGTGTCGCCGGCGGCCGGACGCCGGGGGTCACCTTCCCTCGTTGTGTGTCTCCGTATCACCCGTTATCGTGGGACATGTGCGTTCCGACCGCGCCGCCGCGGCACAGCCCGGCGGGGCAGCCGTCGATCGGCAGAGGAACGGGATCACATGGCTGAGCAGAGCTTCCACGTCGCCGTGCCGGTCGCCGGCGTCACCCTCGCCCTCCTGGCCGCCCTCGGCCCGACCGCGGCGGGTGCCGCACCACCGCCCACCGGCGCACCCGGCGGAACCCCGCCCGCCACGGCCGCCGCGTCGCGGTTCGTACCCGGCCCCTGCCCCGAACCGCCCGAGCCGATCGAAGCGCTGGCCACCGCCCGGTGCGGGGTCCTGGAAGTCCCCGAGAACCGTGACCGTCCCGACGGCCGGACCATCGGGCTGGCCGTGGCGGTCATCCCGGCCGCCTCGGCCGAACCCGCTCCGGACCCCGTCGTGTTCATGGCGGGCGGCCCCGGGGGCGAGACGTTCGACGACATCCCCTTCCTGGTCTCCTCCGGCCTGAACCGGGACCGCGACCTGATCGTCATGGCCCAGCGCGGCAACCTCTACGACACGCCCAACCTCGCCTGCCCGGAACTGGACCGCTTCTACGCCAAGTCCGTGGGCCTGCCCTCCTACGCGCCGGCGACGGAACGGCTCATGGCCGCCGCGGTGAAGCAGTGCCGCGACCGCCTGACGGCCGACGGGACCGACCTCGGCGCCTACAACAGCACCGAGAACGCAGCCGACTTCGCCGACCTGCGCACCGCACTGGGCCTGAAGCAGTGGAACGTCTACGGCCACTCCTACGGCAGCAACCTGGCCCTGACCTACCTGCGCCTGCACCCCCAGGGGATCCGCGCGGTGGCGCTCGACTCGGCGGCCCCCGCCCCGTACGTCTCCCTGCCCTTCGCCTGGGCCAACGCCAGGGAGGGGCTCGACAACGTCTACAAGGCCTGCGCGGCCGAGCCCCGCTGCAAGAGCCGGTACCCGGACTTCGAACGCACCCTCAACGAGCAGGTGCAGAAGCTGGAGGCACACCCGCTGACGCTGAACGTCCGCCCGCCGCAGGGCGGAGACCCGGTGAAGGTCGTCCTCGACGGAGGCGCGCTGGTGAACCTGCTGGTCGCCAAGGCGATCCCGTACGCCGACTTCCCGGCCGCGATCGACGAACTCGCCCGCGGCAACCCCGAGCGCCTGGCCAAGGCACGCGCCGCCGGTTCGGCCGAGGTGTCCGGCCAGACCGCTCACGGTCTGACCCAGTCGGTGGTGTGCGCCGAATGGGTGCCCGGGCATTCCACGTCCGACGTGCTGAAGGCGGGCCGCGAAGCGTTCCCCGCATGGCCCCCGTCGGCCCAGGCGCAGGCGCCCCAACTGCCCTTCCAGGACGAGCTGTGCCGGATCTGGAACGTCCCCGACCGCACCGCCACCGTGCGGGTGCCCACCGTCAGCTCCGTACCGGTCCTCTTCATCAACGGGACCTTCGACATGAAGACCGGGGCGAGCTGGGCGCCCAGGACGGCCCGCACGCTGTCCCGTTCGACCACCGTGCAGGTACCCGGGATCGGGCACTGGGTGGTCCCGCAATCGCCCTGCGCCCAGAAGGTGCTGGCGTCCTTCCTCAACGATCCGACCGCTCCCGACACCGGCTGCGTGGCGGGGCTGAGGTGGGAACCGTTCACGATCACCCCGAAGTGACGGGGAGGAATGATGACACGGTCACACACAGGACGTCTGCGCACCGGGTCGGCCGCGGCGGCGACCGGGGTGCTCCTCGCCGGCCTGTTCGCGGCGCCGGCGAGCGCGCGGGAGGAGACGCCTGCGCCGACCGGCACGGTCGCCCGCACCGTGGGCGACGCCGGCTTCACGCCCGGCCCCTGCCCCAGGACGGCGGACCCGGTCGCCGAACTCGAAGGAGCCCGCTGCGGCACGCTCACCGTGCCGGAGAACCGTACGAAGCCGGACGGCCGGAAGATCACCCTCGGGGTCGCGATCGTGGCGGCCGAGGCCGCCGAGCCGAAACCCGATCCCATCGTGTGGCTCGCCGGCGGACCCGGCGACGACGCCGTCGGGGAGGCGAAGATGGCCATCGGCGGCGGCCTGAACCGCGACCGTGACGTCATCTTCATGTCCCAGCGCGGCACGTACTCGGCCGACCCGGCACTCACCTGCCGCAACGTCGACGAGTTCAACGCACGCGCGACCGGCCTCGTCCACGGCGCGCCGTCCACCGAGCGCGAGCACGTCGCCGCCACCAAGGCCTGCCGCGACGAACTGGCCGCGACCGGGGCCGACCTCAGCGCCTACAACGACATCGAGAGCTCCGCGGACTACGCGGACCTGCGCACCGCGCTGGGCCTGAAGGAATGGAACCTGTTCGGCATCTCCTACGGCACCCAGCTCGCGCTCGTCACCATGCGCCTGCACCCGCAGGGAATCCGGTCGGTCGGCATCGACGGCATCCTGCCCCCCTCCACCGGAGGTTCGGCCGTGACCTGGAGCGCGGCCAAGCAGGGCTTCGACGGCGTGTTCAAAGCCTGCGCGGAGCAGCCCGCCTGCAACCGCCGCTATCCGAACCTGTCGGCCACCTTCGAACGCCTCGTCCGCGAACTCGAAGCCAAGCCCGTCACCACCACCGTCACCCTCCCCGACAGCGGGAAGCGGGTGAAGGTCACCCTGGACGGCGGGGCCCTGGTCGACTGGATGACCGCCGCCACCCACATAGCCCCCCAGGTACCGCGGGCCCTCGACGAACTGGCCCACGGCAGACCCCAGCGGATCGCCGAGCAGTGGGCGGGCGGCAAGTACAGCCCCCAGGCCATCGGCCGGCTCTCCCACGGGCTCGTCTACGGAGTCTTCTGCAGCGAGTGGACCCCGTACGAGACCCAGGCCGACGCCCTGCGCGCAGGCCGGACGACCTATCCGTCGTTCCCCGCATCGGTACAGGCCCAGGCCCCGCTGCTCACGTCCCTGCGTCCCGACTGCGACGTCTGGAACATCCCCGCGGCGCCCGCCTCCATCCGGGACGTCACGCGCAGCGACATCCCCACCCTCGCCATCTCCGGCGGGTTCGACGCCCAGACCGCGGCCTCCAACGGGGCGTACGTGGCCCGCACCCTGCCCAACGCCACCGTCGTCACGATCCCCTACGAGGCCCACGTGGTCTTCGCCGCGTCGAAGTGCGCACAGGCCATCACGGTCTCCTTCTTCGACACCCCCACGGCCCCGGACACCGCCTGCCTGAAGGACCTCAAGCCCCCGGCATTCGAGATCGCCCCCTGACCCGGCCGGGGAGCTGACCGGGGATGCGAATCGTTGTAGGCTCCGCTGACCGCCCTTGACCTGCGTGAGCAGGCAGGGAGCAGACAGACCGGGAGTATTCGCATGCTTCGCACCATGTTCAAGTCCCACATCTGACATCCGGACGTTTCCGCAGGTCAGCGGCATGGCGGCGGAGCTTTGGTCAGCAATCGGTCAGCATCGGCCCCGGGGGTTGCTCACGAAAGCACACCAGCTGGCGGTCGCGCATGTTGCTGGTGTACGGGGCTTGTCGGCGTGTCTTGACGGCTTCTGGCACGTGGAGCTCGACGTCGTTGAAGCCGTGCGCGAGTACGAGGAAACTCAATTCCGATCGCCGCAGGGGGATTCCTCCGGTGCTGCGGCCGGCTGGACCCGGACCGGTACTACCGATGGTGTCCAGCTGGATCGAGCTTGCCTCAAGAAGCTGCTGTCACGGGGCGACCTCATCCCTCCCAGCGAGAGCCGACGCCAGCGGGATGTCCTACGTCGGCCACCTTCGGCCTCGGGCCGGACACGTGGAGGTGGCCTGCGCCATGGGCGTGCGTGCCGACGTTCCATCAGCATGCACGCGTTGCTCCCAGTACGGCGTGTGGAAGCTGAACACCGTCCCGTAGCCGTCAGTCGCTCTCGAATACCTCCCTGAAGGTCCAAAACCTTCCGAGTCGACCTATGATGCAGGTCACGGCCTGGATCTCCAGAGGAGGGAGGGTCCAGGGAACGGCGCGGTCGAGCCTGGGCCAGGGCCGTGTGCAAGGGGGGTGTGTATGCCCGACGGGCAGACGGTTTCTGCGGCATCGCGGAATGTTGCAGAGCTGGTCCGCGCATTCTCGTCCGGAATTTCTGAGCGGGAACTGGTTGTAGAGGCCAAGAGGCAGTTCGGCAGGCTGCCAGAGCAGCGGGTGGTCAAGTTGATCGCCGAGGCGGTCCGCGGAGGTCTGCTGATCACTTCGGGGGATCGTCTCCTTCTTGCTGCTCCGCCGGAACCGGCACTCCCGGCTCCGGTTGCGCCGGAGCAGGCCGAGGCAGGCACACAATCCGCTGTAGATTCGCCGTTGGACGAGACTTCCCTGCTGCGGACCGTCGCGCTCGACGTCGAGAGCGTCGTACGGACGAAGGCCACCGCGCCCTACCTGGAACGACACGTATACGAGGTGGCGGCCGTCAGGTTCGGCACCGACCGGGAATGGGTCGCGGCGGCACCCCGCTGGCAGCGCTTCCTCAGGTTTCCTGGAGACAGCGAGGAGTTGCGTGACGGCAGCGTGCAGAACGCTGTACTGGGCCAGGGAGTGCCCCGACAACAGGCGTGGACGGAGTTGGGCGAGTTCCTGTCGGGTGCCGACGTTGTAATTGCCTATAACGGCGAGGCGCTGGACTTTCCCGTCGTCAGTGAAGCGGCGAAACAGGCCGGTGTGAAGGATCCGCTCTCCGACGTACGCACTGTCGACGCCCTGTACCTCACCCACGCCATCTGGCCGACGGCCGCGTCCCACCGACTTCAGGACCTGGCGGTCCAGCTCGGTGTTCCCCGCTCGGGCTTGCGCGCCCACACCGCGGACGGTGATGCGGTCCTGCTGGTCCGTCTCCTTGAACGCGCGGCCTCCGAGTTCGCCTCCCGCACAGCCGAACTGCGTTCTCTAGTCTCCGATGTTTGCCCCGACTCCGACGCGTGGCGGTTGTTGCGGGAACTGGCCGAGGGTGAGTCCACCACCAAGCGTGAGCCGCTCGTGTGGGCGCATGCGCACGTGGCCCGCCTGCTGAGTGCTGAGTTCACGCAGCACGCGCCACGCCGCACCGCTGACGGAGTGGCCCCGGGCAAGGGCGTCGTGAACGTACCGGCCGTCCTGCGGAGCATCGACGGACGGGTCGATCCGACCGCTCTCGCGCGGGTCGTGCACGGCGCACACGTCGAGCCTCGCCCTGCCCAGCAAACCATGACGACGAAACTGCATGACTGGACCGACCGTGGCGTCAGCGGCCTGCTGGAAGCACCCACGGGCACCGGCAAGAGCTACGCGGTGCTCGCCTCTGCGCTGGACTGGCTCGCCGGAGGCGACAACCGTACCGCTGTCATCGCCACGTACACCAAACAGCTGCAGAGCCAGCTGGCGAAGGACATAAAGGACTTGGAGCGGGCCCTGCCCGGCATCCTCGGCGCCGCTGACCTGGTCAAAGGAAAATCCAACCGGCTCTCCCTGGCCGCTCTTACGAAGGCCCTCGCCGAAGCTACTCATCCCCGCCCCTCCGGGAGCGAGCCCCGCGCTCATTTCTCCAGGCAGCGTCGCTTCCGCGAACTCGCCGTCTTCCTTGTACTCCGCCTGCTCGCCGCGAAGGAACCCCCGCAGACATGGACGGCGAGATCGGTCGACCCGGTCGACCTACCGCCCTTCTTCATCGAGTACGTGGGCCGGGGCCTGGCACAGTGGCTGGAGTTGTTGTCCCAGCGCGACGGTGATTACGGACCCTCCACGAGCAACCCGCTGCACGTGCACACCGATACCGTCCGAGAGGCTATCGGCGGCCATCGCCTCATCCTCGCCAACCATGCGCTCGTCCTCTCCCACCTGGACGACCTGCGTGCCCTTGGGTCTGACGTGCTCCTGGTGATCGACGAGGCGCACGAGCTGGAGAACGCCGCCACCTCCGCGCTGACCGTCACCGCCGACTACCAAGACCTGGAAGCGTTGCTGCCGGAGTACTACGCGTGGCTCGCGGCCGCGCAGCCGGGCACCGCGCGGGACCAGGCCGGCGCGGCGATCGCCGACCTCGAACGCCTGCTTGACGATGAACGGCTTCCTCGGCTCGCCGCCCAGGCCTTCGATGCCCAGGCCAAGGGTGTGGGCGTACGGATCGGCAGCCGGGCGACCACGCTCGCCAGCCCGTACACCGGCACCTCCGGCACCCGGAACACGCGGCGGCTCGCGCTGGTACTCGAGAGCATCGCCAAGGCACTCGCGAACTGCCGCATCACGCTGGAGCGGTACGTTGCTCGGCATGCAGTCGGGATCGATGCGCTGGTCCATGAGCGCCTGACCGCGCTCGCGGATCACATTGACTCCCTGACCGAGGCCCTCGACCGGATCACGAGCGACATCCGCGACTTCCTCGACCCTGCCGTCACCCTGGACGAGGCGCTCCCGTCACGCGTGATCCACCTTGAAGAACTGGCGGAACCCAGGGTCGACTTGCGTTCCTACCGCTTCCGTGTCGCCACTAGCCCCATTGACCTGCCCGCCGATCCGGAGTGGCAGCGCTACCTGGAGTCCTTCGACCGCGTCCACTACGTCTCGGCGACCCTCCGGGTCTCAGGACAGTGGGACTTCATCCGAGGCCGGCTGGGACTGCCGGACGATCTTCCGGCACTGGCCCTGCCTTCCCCGTTCGACCTGCGTGGCCAGGCCGAGGTCGTGAGCTTCTCAGACTTCCCCTCCTGGGCGGAGCAGGAGGAGGGTGCGCTGCGGACCGTCGCGCACCAGGTCGCCGGCTTCGCGGCCGAGATGACACGCGAACGCGCCGACGGGAGGGGGTTCGACGGCGGCGGCTTGATCCTCACGACCGCCCGCTCGACCGCCGCGGGCATCGGCTTCCACCTCACCGAAGAGCTGCGCTCCCGTGCCCTGGGCACCCCGGTCGTCGAGGCGCTCACCCTTGGCAACGGCCGGGCCTACCAGGCGTTCACCGATCGGAGGGACGGGGGAGGTTTCCTCGTCGGCACCAAGGGACTCTGGCAGGGGGTCGATGTCTCCGACGCCGAACGGCTGCGCCTGGTCTGGATCAACAAACTGCCTTTCGCGCCTTTCGCCGCGCCGATCGTGGAAGCCCGGCGAGCGGCGGTCGCCGAACGCGCCGAGCACGCCGGCCACCCCGATCCGGAGGGCGCCGCCACCGAGCACTACTACCTGCCGCTCGCCGCGCTCCAGCTCCGCCAGGCGGTCGGCCGGCTCATCCGCTCCGACCGGCACCGGGGCGTCGTCGTCATCAGCGACCGCAAACTCGCCGGAGCGAGCAGTCTGCGCCGTGGCTACCGGCGTGCCTTCCTCGGCAGTCTCGACGGAGGACTGGAGCGCCCCGACCCGGACACCGGCGACGTGGGCGGCGGCAACGTCACCACCATGGCCGAAGGGTGGCGCCGCATCTGGCGGTTCATGGCGGCACACCGACTGCTGGATGCCGATCGGGCCGCCGCACTGTGCACGGACGAAGCCCTCGAACGGCACACCCTCCTGCCTCACACCCGCAGGATCCGCGAGCTCGCTCTGACCACCGAGGAGACACGGAAGCTGCGGGAACAGAACTCGCTCGCCGAGGAGGTCAGGGTCCGCTGCGCCCACATCGGCGGCCTGCTGCGGCTCGCCGACGAACCCGTGGACCTGAAACCGGCCCAGGAGTCCGTCATCATCGCCGTCGCCGAGGGCCGCAACGTCCTCGGACTGCTGCCAACCGGCTTCGGTAAGAGCTTCACCTTCCAGTTGCCCGCACTGGTCCTGCCCGGCGTCACGGTGGTCGTCAGCCCGCTCGTCGCCCTCATGCACGACCAGGCCCTTGAACTCAACCGGTCCATCGGCGGCGCGGTCCGCGCCCTGATCTCCCCACTGCGTGAGTCCAGCAGCAGGGCCGGAAAGACGGAGGTGTCGGACCAGCTCCTCGGCCGCGCCGACCACGGCATCCGCCTCGTCTATGTCAGCCCGGAACGCTTGTGCCAGCGGCGCTTCAGGGAGACCGTGCGCGCGGCCGCGGCCGCAGGCCGGGTGACCCGGATCGCCGTCGACGAGGCACACACACTGGCGCAGTGGGAGGACTTCCGGCCGAGCATGCGCCGGGTCAGCCGGTTCCTGGACGAGCTGCGCCGGGATCACGGGGTGGCGGTCACCGCGGTGACCGCCACGGCCAACAGAGCCGTCCACGAGGCGCTGCGCGAGGGAGTGTTCGGGCTGCCCGCCGGTGTGCCGGAGCCCGGCTCGCCCCGGGCGACCGCCGAAGCGGAGCACGCCGGTGTAGTGGACGGACTCGTGACCGTTCGCGAGAACCCGATCCGGCCCGAACTCGCCGTTTTCCGCCGCTCCCTCGACCGGCTTGGCCAGGGGGGTGTCGCCGGACTGGTCGAGCGCGTCGTCGACGCGCTCGAGGGTCACGCCATTCTGTACTGCCTCACCGTCAAAGAGGTCAACACCCTCTACACACACCTGCGCGAGTACGTCGGTGACGCCGGCGTCCGCGTGCTGCGGTACCACGGCAGGCTGACGGAAGCGGAGAAGGCGGCCGTCATGACCGAGTTCCGGGAGGCACCCCGGGAGGGCGACGACGGCTTCGTGCCGGTCGTCGTGATCGCCACGTCGGCGTTCGGACTCGGGGTCAACAGGCCCGACGTACGGACCGTGATGTGCGCGTCGCCACCCACCGACCTGGCCGCGCTCTACCAGCAGCTGGGACGGGCCGGGCGCGATAGCGCGGGGAGCGGGACGACCGGTGGCGGCCCCGTTAACAGCGGTCTCGCCCTCGCGACGAGCCGTGGTCTGCGCATGGTCCGCTTCATGACGGGCCAGGAACTGGCCCCCGCGCTCCTGCGGCGCATGGGTGGCCTCGTCCTCGCCCAGCGGGACGGCACACTCGATCCGGTGCGGTTGGCCGACGTACTCATGGCCGAGGACGCCGCAAGCGGCGCGCTGAGCGAGGCGGAGCTCGAGGACCGGCATACGCAGGAGCGTTACCAGGGCGGCATCATGCGGGCGTTTACCGCGCTTGCCGACCTCGGGGCCGTCGAGGACCTCGGCGACCACCCGCCGTACTGCGCGATACGACCCGGCGACCTCAGGCCGGCGGGCCACGGTACGGGACGCCCGTGCACGACCGCGGAAGAGTACGGGGAGGAGGCGGCCGGGCTCGCGCGGCTGGAGCAGACGGTCATCGACATCGCTCTGTCCTGGGACAGCCCGGGCCACGTTGATGTCCAGCTCCTCGACCGGGAACTAGCCGCCCGGGTCTCCGGCTACCGTTCGGTCGCCCACGGACCCGCTGCAACCTGGGAGCTGCTGGCCGACCTCCACGACAGGGGGCTCCTGGACGTCTCCGCTGCCCCCAGCCGCCGCCTCGTCACCGGATTGATCGTCCGCACCAGCTGCCTGCCAGACAACTTCCTCGCGCTGCTCGGCCGGCGCTCCCGCCGGTCCGCCGAGGAACTGGCCAGGCTGCGGGACTTCTTCAACGCGAGCACGGTCTGTGCCCAACGCGTCTTCGCCGACTACTTCGGCGTCGCCAATCTGCCCGACGGCTGCTGTACCACGGACCGCTGCCGCTGCTCCGCCTGCTGGGATACAGGCCAGTGGCCGGTGGAGGAACGGCGCCCCGCCATCGCCCAGGCCTTCTGCAGCCCGCGTCCCCGTGAGGGCGGCGACACCGACACCTCGCTACGGAACCAGCGGGTAGACCTTCAGGTCCACCGGCTGCTGCAGCTCCAGCCGCAAGGCTCGCACCCACGCCGCCTCTGGCACGCGCTGCGCGGCGACGAATCCTCGTACAACCCCAAGAGCCGAAAGATGATCCCCCTGCCGAAAGCGATACGGGAGAGCCGTCACTTCGGCGGCAGGGCCGACCTTCCCTATGCGGCAGTCGGTGCGAGCCTCGCACGGCTGGCCGGCGCCGGCGCCGCTGTCGAGACCCCGGACGGCCTCTGGCGCGCCGTTCGCGCGACACGGCACCAGCAATCCCGCCGGCCGACAGCCGGACTGGAACGGAAGGACGGTGGGCGATGACCACGGTGATCACCATCGGAGCGGACCCATGGCAGCCGTACGTCGGCGAGCCCGTGCTCACCCCCGCCATGGCCAAGGGACACCGGAGCACGCCTGTCGGAGAGTTGGAGCGGCTGCGCCGCTACCTGGAGGCCGTGGTCGCCGACCGGGCGTGCCCAGTGCACACCGCGGTCGCCTTCAACGCGGCCTATTTCGGATACGAACTCGGCAGCGAGGGGTACGGCAACGGCCCCTTCGACCTCGACGCCTTCCCCTCCCTGACGCTGGGTGACGAGGTACCGGCCCTGCCCGTCGGAGCGCTCGTCCGAATCGAAACCGGCTCCGACCCCCTGTACGCGGAGATCGTCTACAGGGAGGGCCGCCACCCGGGCGTCACGGAGGGCGCCGACGTACCAGCGTGGGTGTCCGGGGCACCGGCTGGTGTGCGGGGTCCGCAGGAACGCCCGGACGCACAGCGGCCCGTGCGACAGGAGCTGTTGGTCCCTGACCTCACGGCCTTCGGCCCGGCACTCCAGCTCGGTGAGGCGAAACTGAGGCGCTTCCGGGCCCGCCAGAAGTGGCTCAACAAGGACGGACACCTCGTCGTCGACGCTCGGTACGACTCAGCACAGCAAGCCGGGCTCGACGATTCGGCCGCCTTCGTGCACCACCTGCTCACCCACCAGCGTGAAGCACTGCTGAGCCCCCTCGTTCCCGTGTCCGTCGCCCACCTGGCTGGGAGCAGCGCACATGAGCGGCTCGAAGAGGCCCTCATCGGGTTGTGGGATACCATCGCGCACGCCCTGCGAACCAGCGACAGCCTGCGTAGCTGGGGCCACTACGCGCTGACCCGTAGCCGCATCGGGGCCGGGCTTCGCCACGACGGACCGCTCGGTGGAGCCGATGTGCGCGCCCTGGCCGGCTCCCTGGAACGCAGCGCCGCCCCGGTCACCCGGCGACGTCACGGCCTGACAGGCTCTCGCACCGTGTACACGGCGATCGGCCCCTGGCTGCGCGGAGTCGACGGTGCTGAACCCCTGCTGAGCGGAGTGGAGTACGCGGCCTCGGTGTGTCGCGCGAACCTGGCGGTTGCGGACTTCGTCCGCGGCGACACGGACAACGGCCTGCGCGCCGAGAACGATGTACGGATCACCCTGGACGACGACTTCGAGAGCGGCGGCATCTGGCGGTCTCACCACCCGGGCTCCGAGGAAGCTGGCGAGCGCGATCCGCTGCATCCGGCAGGACGCGGGTGGCACGACACACAGCAGCCGGCCGCGCCGCCCCCGAACGTCGCCGTACCCCCACAGCGAGTTCAGCAGGAGAAGCCGGAAGTGGAGCCGGAGCCGGAGGAGGAGTGGTACACCGACGCGCAGCCCGCCGACGCCCCGCTCGGGGACGGCGAACGGATCGGTCAGCCGAACTACGCGCGGATCAACGACAGCGAGGTCTGTTGGCAGCTACCGCTGCGCCTCGCCCACCTCATGGAGGACAGGCTGCCGCTGAACCGGCTGGTCCGGGGTGGGCTGGCGTACCTCGGGATGGACCGCCTCCCCGTACGCCTGGAGATCAGCCATCCCGGTGGAGACCTCGACGCGTCCGAGGAGGTGCAAGAGGTTGTACTGGACCTCACCGAAGAGACCGGCATGCTCCGGAACGTCCAATGGCCCATCGACTTCTTCCCCGGCCTGTGCCTGTACCTCCAGTGGCCGCGCGGTGGCACCGTCTTCAGACTCCATACCCTAGAGCTGGAGGACCCCGTCGACATCGACGGGCAGCTCGTCGCACACCGCTACGACACCGCGGTCCTCATCCGGGAAGGAGCTCCGGGCAGCGGCCGTGATGGCGACTCCTCCCGCAGTCTGGACACGAGGCACCTCGTACTGCGTGCCGTACGACGCCTGGGCCGGCTCACGCTCGACGGGCACGCCCTGCTCGACCGGAGCGCCCTTCCCCGGGGCGTCTACGACACCACTCCGGCTCCGCACCAGGTCACCGCGCTGGAGCAGGCAGTGGACGACCTCCTTGCCGAGCGGAACCTCTACCCGGCCACCGGCAGCCGTGGCACGGACGGTGAGCCCCACCACCCGGCCCGCGAGGGCGAGCCGCTGATCCCCTTGATCGGCTACGCGCCGAACCCCGTGGTGGTGCCACGGGCGGCGGCGGGCTGGGGTGCAGCTGCGTCCTCGCAGGACAGCCACGTCGAGCACTTCGTCCACGGCTTCCTGCGCAAGCTCCCTTCCGGCTCCGAACCGACCGACGCACAGCGCGCCGCCTACCGCGAACACTGCCGCCATGTCGGAAAGGCAGACGGCTGGGAACTGCCGAGCGGCTACACCTTCGTCACCGCACACTTCCGCCGACGCTGAGCAGCCGCGCCGGATCGCCCGCGCCACACCCCGCATTCGCACCAAGAGAACACAAGAGATCGGGACTGAATGACCGCCAGCTATAACGTGGTTGCGACACCACCGCTCTCCCCGCAGGGAACACCAGTCGGCCTGCTCAAGGAACTTGCCGCAGCGCTGGGCAGCCTCGGAGCGATGCTCGGCACCGCCCTTGACGGCCTCACGGTCGGCGAGACGGAACTCGCGCTGAACTCTCTGGAGCCCAAGGACCGACAGGCCATCATGCACGGCCTCGGCTTCCGCAAGGTCGAGCCGCGGCGCTTCGGGCGCGTACTCAGCGAGCAGGTGCTCAAGCGATTGCAGCGAGTGGAGCCGCAAGTCCACCGGCACCCCCTGCGCCACCTCACCGAGCGGATCATGAACGACATCGACCGTGTGGTCGCCGAGTTCGGGACCGACCGCACCGCGCCCGGACTCGTCGACCGCTGGGGGACACGCCTGCTCGGCCTGGCACTGTTCTCCCACATCCAGGCATCGGCGTACGACGCCCGTCTGCTCATATGGGCCGCCGGCCACGACTGGTTCGGCATGGACGCGGACGAGACGGCCCGGGACGCGGTGTTCGAGGCGGCCCAGCGGGTGATCGACGAGACCAGCGGCTTCCAGCTGACCGGCCTGCATGGGGACCCCACCGCGCCACCCGAGGACACGGTGACCAAGGAGGCGCAGCTGGTGACGGCCGTTCCGGGGCCCCGGCTGCCCGGCCACACCGAGCCTTCGAAGCCGGCTGAGCCAACTGCGGAACAGGGACAGTACCCCTCGGGCGACCTGGACTCCATGGAGGAGCTGGCCGCGGTCGAGGAGGAGCTCCAGCGCGTCGTCGAGGAGGCACGAGGAGCTGCCGACCGACTCCGCGTCGCTCTGGTGGACGGGTGCCCGCCCGCCGCCACCGATCTGACACGGCTCGCGGTGGTCCCTCCGGCGTTCGCCCGCGCGCGGTCCGCGCTTTCCGCGCTCGGCGTCGCCGGGGTCGCCGACCGCCTCGACGACATCCTCGCGGCGATCGACGAGCTCCGTGCGCGGGCCGAACGGAAGGAGAGGAACGCCGAGACCCGTCGCGCGGTGGCCACGGTGACGACGCTCCGTTGCTCCCCGGACAGCGCCGTGGCCGGCGTGCTCGCGGACGCCAGGCAGCGTGCGGACGCGCTGCTCGCGAAGCATGAGTGGGACGAACAGGACGATGCCGGCGCGCACTTCCTCACGCTGCTAGTACACCTCGCCGGCATGAAGGACCAGTCAGGCGCGCAGCAGGAAGTCATCGAACTCCAGCAGCAGCTGTCGGTCGCTCATCCGCCGTACGCCGTGGCAGCAGTCCTGTACGCGCAGATTACGGTGACCGAGGGCGGGTCCGGCGACGACGACACGGCCGTCCGGCTGGCGGACGGTCCCGCCGCGTCGCAGGAGACCCCAGACCGCACCGTCTTCCCGGAGGCCGCCACCGCTACGGAGGGCGACACCGGAGCGTCGGCGTCGCAGGGTCGGCAGGTCCGCCGCACCGAGGAGCCCGGACCCGTCGGGTTCGGGACGACCGATGGTGGAGAACCACGGACCGCACGGCCCCGGCCGGTCATCGCGGACCTCACCCCGACCACGGCAGCACCCGGTACCGAAACGGGGAGCGCTGACAGGACCCGGAGGCAGAACGTCGAGTCGGTCCTCGCCCGCCTCATCGCCGAAAGGCGCTTCGGCCTCGCCGCCCACCTGTCACAGGCCGCCGACCGTCCGGACGCGGAGTCCGCGGTCCTGCGCCTGGCCGCTGCTGCGACACTGCTGCGCACCAGGACCGGTGGCGCGGCTCAGGTCATTGAGGAGTCGCTGCACGAGTGGGAGGCCCGCAAGGAGAGCGACACCGACGTGTTGTCCCTGCTCTTGCTGCCCACCCTGGTCCGCGCGGCGCTCGTGACGGGCGCGCCCGTGGTCGGCGCGCAGCTGCGAGCACTCGCCCCCCAACTGCCTGACGCATTGCATGAGGTGGCCACCACGGTGGCGGAGCGGGCCCTGCAGGGCGCACTGCTCGTCGCGCCGCCCCACGCCGTCGTCGCCGATGTCTCCCACACCGAGAGCGAGCTGCGCACAGCTGTGGAGGCCTGCCAGGCCCTGCTCACCGTGCCACGCTTGCGCTTCCAACGGGCCAGTGCCATGGTGCAGCGCTGGCTGACTCCGACGGGCCTTCTCGGTAGCGTGCTGACCGCGATCGTCTCCGGAACCCCGGACGCCGCGACGCGCGCGGACGAGCTGCTGGAGAGCCTCGCCCGGCGTACGCAGGTCGAGGCGGCGATTGATGAGATGGACTCCGTGCTGCGCGGCCCGGGCGGCCGTGGCCTCCAGGGATCGGGCCGTAACAACGTCCGCCACTGCCTGGAACGTGTGCGCGAGGCCGTGCGGCAGTGGCGTGCGGTCAAACGCGACCTCGAAGCCGGCCGTGCGGAGGAGAACGTGTGGGCGTTCGAGTCCGTGGCCGCGCTGCGCCTTTCCCTCCTTGGGCTGCGCGAACGGGTCGCTGACGACCTCGCCTCGGCCGAACGCAGTTCCGCGGTGCTGGCCAAAGCCACCGCTTACGTGGCCCGGGGCCTGTTCGCAGAGGTCTTCGCCGGACTCGATGCCGACAGCAGGCCGGTCGAGACGGGACCGGAGCCGGACATCGAGCAGTTCATGGACGCCGAGCTCCACAAGGCGTGGCCGGGCGAACCCGGTGAGAAGCCGACCGTGGACCGGCTGCTGGGAGCCGTGGACCGTACCTGGGACGACGCCATCGCGTACCAGCTCGCTCGCGACGAGTTCGGCGTGGTCCGAACGATCACCGATCTCGCTGACCTCGGCGTCCTCCCGGTGGCCCACACTCTGACCCTCACCGAGGAACGCCGAGCAGACCTCACCGGGACCGAGAGGGAGCGACGATCGGCGCTCGCGGGAAAGCAGGGGGAACTGGCCGCCCGGCTCCGCCGCTCCCAGGCGGATGAGGCACTCACAGTCGAACAGGACGTCAGCCTGCAGGAGTTGCTGGCAGACGCCGGCAAGCACTTGGAGCACGACGGGCCGGATGGGCTGGCCTCTGCCCGTCGGAACCTCGATCGGGTCGAGGAGCTCCTTCCTCGCTACCGCAAGGAGGCCGCTGACCGGCTGCGTGCCCGGCTGGACGCACTGACGGACGTGAGCGCGGAGGACCGCGAACGAGTCCGGCGCAATCTGGATACCGACAGCCTGGCCACCGCGGCCGAGCTCGTCTACTTCCTGGAACTGGGCGAGCCGGTACCGGAGATCAGGTCCGAAGACTCGCATCTGGAGGCATTCTTCCCCGCGGTGCCGGACGCCCTGCCCGGCGGTGTGGACGCCGGGCTGATCACTGCCGTGCGGACCCGCGGCCGGTACGGTGACCACGCGGTGCTGGACTACGCGGGACTTTCGGAAGAGGAGGCTGAACGTGCCACCGCGGCAATGGAGTTGTGGAGCGCGCTCGCCACGACCAAGGACCGCATCAAGATCAACCCGCGAGAGAGCCTCACGCCGGCTCTGTCCCTGCTCGGATACGAGGCGCGGCGGGCCCGGCCTCTGGACGATTTGCCCCGCGGCAAGGACTATCGGTTCTTCGAACTGGCCGACGTACACGTCACCGGCCGCGCCTGGGCACCGGCCTTTGGATCCCAGATCAAGGACCGGGGCGGTAAACTGCGTGCTCTGCTGATCTGGGGCCGCCCCGCGGCGAAGTTGCTCATCAGCCGCGCACTCCAGGACCCCGACGAGAGCAGTCTGCTCGTCGTCCACTTCGGGACGCTGGACAGCAGGACCCGTATCGAACTGGCCGCCGCCTCACAGGACACCAAGCCGATCATGGTCGTCGACGACGCTGCGCTGGCCTACCTCGTCGCGCACGGCAACCGGCGGGTGGACGCCACGACCGAGACGCTGCTGCCGTTCTCCGCGGTGAACCCGTACATCAAGGAGAAGCGCGGCCAGATCGGCCGGGAGATGTTCTACGGCCGCGACCGTGAGCGCAAGAGCATCCACGACCCGGCTGGGACGCAGATCCTCTACGGCGGCCGGGGCCTCGGCAAGTCGGCACTGCTCGCCGACGCGGGTGACCGGTTCGAGGAACAGCGCCCTGGGGCGTACCGCAAGCTCTACCTCAACCTGGACAAGATCGGGATTGGCCGGGGTACCGCCCTTGGCGCGGAGGCCATCTGGCCCACGCTGGACCAGGAGCTGATCAAGGAGGGCGTCCTGGAGGAGCCGCGGCGCCGCGGCCCGCAGCAGGAGTCCTGGCAGCGGGTCACCGACGGCATCGACCGTTGGCTTACCCAGGACCCCGACCGGCGGCTGCTCATCCTCCTCGACGAGTGCGACCGCTTCTTCGAGGCGGACGTGCCCGAATGCACGGAGACCCGCCGGCTGCGCGGGCTGGGCGAGGACTCGCGCGGCCGGGCCAAGGTCGTCTTCGCCGGCCTGCACTCGGTTCAGCGCTTCACCCGGCTCGCCAGGAACGGTCCGTTCAGCCACTTGGCGCAGACCCCGACGGTCGTGGGGCCGCTCGCCCCGCAGTTCGCGGCCGACCTCATCGTGCATCCCATGCGTGCGCTCGGCTTCGAGTTCGCCGATGTGGACCTGGTCAACCGCGTGCTCGGCTTCTGTTCGTACCAGCCGTTCCTGCTGCAGATCTTCGGTAGCAGGATGGTGCAGGTCATGCAGGGCAGGCGTGCGCGCACGTCGCTGGGTCCGCCGCCCTACACCATCGGCGAAAGCGATGTGGACGCGGTGGAGCAGGACGCATCGTTGCGGTCTGACATCACCGCGGCGTTCAAGGACACCCTTGCCCTGGACGACCGCTACCACGTCATCGCAAACGTCCTCGCACAGCACGCCCGAGACAACGGCCTGGAAACCCGGCTCAGCGACCGGGAGTTGCGGGAGGAATGTGCCGGCTGGTGGCCCCGGGGCTTCGAGCAACTGGACAGTGAGGGATTCCGCGCCTACCTGCAGGAGATGGTCGGGCTCGGCGTCCTGGCGCCGAACCACGACGGGCAGGGCTGGCACCTGCGAGGGCCCAACGCACTCCGCATGATCGGCACGGCCCAGGAGATCGAGGCGCGGCTGCTACGGGCGGAGAAGGAGTCTCGGCTGGAGGAGACGGTTGTTCTGGAGAGCCGTCCGGACCTCTATGACGGTGGGTCAGCCCCCCTGACCGTGAACCAGATCGACTACTTGCTGGGGGAGGACCACAACCAGGTGCGTGTCGTGCTCGGTACGCAGGCGACCGGTGTCGCTGATGTGGAGCGGACCTTGCGAGAGGTGACCGGCAGGGTGGCGGGCTGGGCGGTGCCTCCGATCGGCAGCGCCAAAGCGTTCCGCAGGGAACTCGCCGGGGGCAGCGTGGGTGAGCGGCGACTGCTCATCAGTGATCTGTCGCTGGGCAGTGAGAAGTCCTGCCGGGAGTCACTCGACCTGGCCAGGGCGGTCCTGCCCGAGGTCGCCGAAGCCGCCAGGTCCGTGGTCCTGGTGTCGGGTGTGGCACAGCTCGACTTCTGGTCCGGCCTCCTCACCGGCCCCGACGCCGACCAGGACAGCGTCGTGGTGCTGCGGCGGCACGACATGCGCAGCATGAAGGACTGGACGCAGCGCTACAGTCTGTGTGAGACGGAGGAGCGACTGACCCGTCTCGCGGCGGCGACCGGTGGCTGGCCCTACCTGCTGGACTTGTCCCTGCAGTTGCGCAAGGGCGAGCCGGACCAGGACCGGGTGCTGGGCGACCTGACGTCGTGGCTGCAGCAGATCCGTGGCGCCGAACAGTTCGTCGAGGCCGTGGGTCTGCTGGAGAGCGATCGCCTGAAGGCCGTCTACGACGGGGTCGTCGAACAGCTCGGCACGGACTGGCACGACGACGCCTACCTCGTTACCGCGGCCGAGATGGCAGGCCTCTCCTCCGAGGATGCGCGCTGGGCAGTCACCTGCCTGGAGGCGCTCCAGGTGTTGGACCGGGACGGATCACGTCTGCGTGTCGAGCCGGTCTTCCATGCAGCGCTGGGCGTACTCGACACCACGGTCTGATCAGCCGGTGGGGCTGGGGCTGTGCTGGCCCCACCTAGGTTGTGCGGACGCGTGCTGCTGTGCTGGTTTTGATCGGCTGATGTCCAGAGTTTGGATCGTGCATGATGCGGGGTGGCGGGCGTGAGGTGCTCAGTGCCAGCAGCTCGCCGCCCGCGCAATGACGTTGCGGGCCTTGCCGCGTTGTTCGTGGCCGCCGCTATAGCCAGGAGGAGAGTGCCGTGCTGCCGCTTCGGGGAACGGAAGCGTGAGCGGCTGCTGTTGATCCGCCGCGGATCAGGAACCCGGAACGTCGAACAAAGGCGGCTGTGAGGTAGGTGGGGAGTATGAGTTCACCTTCGGTCTCTTCTTGGTGCTGCGGCTGCGGGCGCGTGTCGCCCGTGCACGGGGCGTCTCATCGCTCGTTTCGAACCCCAACACGACGCTGTACCCCTCGCGGGCACGCTGCAGCCCGAAGTTCCGCAGCTGCTCGACGCTGGTTCCCACAGTTCCGACCAAGCCGAGCTTCACCAAATCTGCGAACTCCGAGCCCACGAGGTGGCGGCCCACTCTTTCGTAGCTGAAAATGCGCCCACCCCTACTTCCGAGCGTGCAGTCGTCGTTGAGGAGAACGCGGGCGTACGAGACGGGAATGTACATGCCGTGGGCCAGCTCGGAGGTAGGTGCTGCTGACTCCCGCCAGTGTGCGAACTTCAGAAAGCATGAGTCCTGGGATAGGCGCCACTCGTGGGAGCGTGCAGGCTTGGAGCTGAGCTTTGCAACCCGGTCCAAGCGGTCCATCTGGTCCAGGAGTTGCTTGTTCACCCGGTATTCCTTGGTTCGGGGGCTCAGCCGTTTGTACTGGACGAGGACGAAGCTGTGGCTGGGGTGGTGGTAGTAGATCATGTCCGTGCCCAGTCGGCTCTCGACCGGAGTGGCATTGACGTTGACGACCTCGAGGCGACGTCCGGTGGAGTCTTCCAGCACGTGAATGTCGCATCGCAGGTCACCGACGCCTCGCCAGTCATCGAAAAGCGGGCCCTCGCTGCCCAGGCCGGCTCTTACGTCGTGGTCGATGAGGCTGTTCTCCACAGGGTCTGGGATGAGCCCAGCGAGGTACGGCGCGTCCCGTGAGGCGGGGCGTCCCCAGGCCGACAGTGCAGAATGAGGGAAATCGGTTACCCGAGTGAGGGACTGAGCCGCGTCTCTCTGTTCCTGCCACGCACGGTCCGCTGCGTCCTCGACATCGAAGCGGATCGGGTTGAGATTCGCGAGCAGCCACTCGATGTACGGGGCCAACTCGGGGTGACGCCTCAGGAGTGCTTCCTGAAGAGCCTGCCAGGTTGTCTTGCCACAGTGTCCCGCACTTCCCGCGAGAGCCTGCTCCACGTGGGATCGATGCGTCAAAGAAAGGGAGGCCAAGATCCCGTCGGGACCGTCCAGAGGCACCGGCCGAGGACACCTGCGCATGGGCTCGATGGTGATGCTGCTGTCGACCGGTCCCACGGTGTTGAAGCGCTGAACCGATCCGACCCAGGTGATGAAGCGGCCGTGTTCGGAGAACTCCTTGCGGCTGTTGTTCGTGGGAGAAGTTCGGTTGTCGCACACCAGAAACGCTAATCGTGTACCGCTGTCGGATGTGTCGAGCCCTGTGGGTAGCCCCTTCGTAAAGCGCTCTGTGATGCGCCAGTCGGATTCGTTCTTGGCCATCTGGGCCGAGGTGAGGGTCACTATGTAGGTCACGAGCGGACTCTATCGATGTCACTGTGGCTGTAAACGCCCGCCGTCCCCGCAGGTGCCGGGCGCGCGCGGGGCTGAGCTGGGTTCAGTTCGGGGACCGGGCGACTGAGTCAGTACCGTCTGCGGCGAGTGAAGGCTCGTGGAACTGCGGCATGGCAGTACGGCAACCGGCCCGGATCCAGAAGGTGCGGCCTGGCTTGCGGTGACCGGTTGCTTGATCGCGACGGGCAAGTCTGAGGTGCTCTCTGGGGAAGCGGTCGGCCTGAAGCCTTTGATCTGAATGATCCACCGTCAGAAAACTCAGCATCTGGTCAGCATCAGCCCCCCGCCGTTCCGAAGCGGCTGTCCGGTGCGATGCCTGGTCGGCAGCGTCGCAACAGCCTGGTGCCCACGGAAGCGCAGGCCAGGAGCCTTCTCGTCAGGAGCAGTCGATTTTCCTTCAGATCTCCGATCTGACGCCTCCCGGTGTAGAGTGCAGGACGCCCTTGACCTGCAGAAAGCAGGCAGGGAGCCGTCTCCTAGGAGCTCAAAATGCTTCGCACCATGTTCAAGTCCAAGATCCACCGGGCCACCGTCACCCAGGCCGACCTGCACTACGTCGGGTCCGTGACCATCGACGCCGATCTCCTCGACGCGGCGGACCTGCTGCCCGGCGAGCTCGTGCACATCGTGGACATCACCAACGGGGCGCGGCTGGAGACGTACGTCATCAAGGGCGAGCGCGGATCCGGGGTCATCGGGATCAACGGGGCCGCCGCGCACCTCGTGCACCCCGGTGACCTGGTCATCCTCATCAGCTACGGGCAGATGGAAGACGCGGAGGCGCGCGTGTTCGAGCCGCGGGTCGTCCACGTCGACGGGGACAATCGCATCATCGAACTGGGTGTGGATCCGTCCGCCCCGGTTCCGGGAACGGACCAGGAGCGCAGCCCCCACGCGGTGGCTGTCTGAGGGGAGTCGGGACGATGGCGCAGACCGGGTCGAGCGAATCGATCAAGATCGTGGACGACCGCCCGTCGGGGCGGCTGCTGGCCGTCGAGGACGGGGCGGTGGTCGGATACATCGCCTACTTCGTGCTCGCCGAGACGCCGCACGCCCTCGTGGCGGTGCACACCATCGTCGAGCCCGGGCACGAGGGCCGCGGGATCGCCGGGAACCTCGTGAAGACCTTCTACGGGATCGCGGCCGACGAGGGCGTGCCCGTCGTCCCGCTCTGCCCGTATGCCGCGAGCTGGGCCGCCAAACATCCCGAGCAGGCGCCCGAGGCGCCGGCCGGGGTGGTGGCCGCGGCCAAGGCGCAGCTCGACTCGGACTCCGACCTCTGGTGACGCCGTCCGCGCCGAGGCAGTAGTACGCAGCAGTACAGCGGGCGCCGGGCCCCGGACCGGGGGACCCTGGAGGTATGACACAGCCTCCCGTCCCCGGCCCGGCCCCGGTTCCCGATCCCTTCCCGGACCCGGGCCCGCTGCCCCGGCCCGAGCCGCCGACACCGGGTCCGGTGCCCGAACCCGACCCGGTTCCGCCGCCGCCCGGCCCCGCGCCGCAGCCCGCGCCCGAGCCGTGGAGCTGACCGGGCGCTGACCAGGCGCTGACCGGTCGCCGAGCCGCCCGCCGCGTCAGTCCGTACGGACTTCGGAGCGGTCGCCGCTCCACAGCGTGTGGTACGAGCCCTCGCGGTCGGTGCGCCGGTAGGTGTGCGCCCCGAAGAAGTCGCGCTGGCCCTGGGTCAGCGCGGCCGGGAGCCGCTCCGAGCGCAGGGCGTCGTAGTACGCCAGCGAGGCCGCGAAGGCCGGTACCGGGATGCCCTGGCGGACCGCGGCCACCAGCACCTCGCGCCAGTCGTCCTGCGCGGCGCCGATCTCATCGGCGAAGCCGGCGTCCGCCAGCAGGCTCGGCAGCTCCGGACGGGCGTCGTAGGCGGCGCGGATCCGGTCCAGGAACGCGGCCCGGATGATGCAGCCGCCGCGCCACAGCGAGGCCACGGCGCCCGGGTCCACGCCCCAGCCGTACTCCTCGCTGCCGGCCTGGATCTGGTGGAAGCCCTGCGTGTAGGAGACGATCTTCGAGGCGTACAGGGCCTGCTCCACCCGGGCCGCGAAGGCGTCCGCCGCCCCGGCGGAGAGCGGCTCGGCCGTCGGGCCCGCCAGGCCGCGGGCGGCCGTACGCAGCTCGCCGTGGCCCGACACCGCGCGGGCGAAGACCGCCTCGGCGATGCCGGACACCGGAACGCCCAGGTCGAGGGCGATCTGCACGGTCCAGCGGCCGGTGCCCTTCTGCTCGGCGGCGTCGGCCACCACGTCCACGAACGGCCGGCCGGTCGCGGCGTCCGTGTGCGCGAGGACCTCGGCGGTGATCTCGATCAGGTACGAGTCCAGCCGGCCCCTGTTCCAGGCGCGGAAGGTCTCGGCGATCTTCGCGGGGGAGTAACCGGCCACCTCGCGCAGCAGGTGGTAGGCCTCCGCGATCAGCTGCATGTCCGCGTATTCGATGCCGTTGTGCACCATCTTCACGAAGTGCCCGGCGCCGTCGGGCCCCACGTGCGAGGTGCAGGGCGTGCCGTCTTCGGCCTTGGCGGCGATCTTCTCCAGCAGCGGGCCGAGCGAGGCGTACGACTCCTCGGATCCGCCCGGCATGATGCTCGGGCCGAGCAGCGCGCCCTCCTCGCCGCCCGAGATGCCGACGCCCACGAAGTGCAGGCCCTGCTCGCGCAGCTCCTTCTCCCGGCGGCGGGTGTCCTCGAAGTGGGCGTTCCCGCCGTCGATGATCACATCGCCCGGCTCCAGCAGCGGGGCGAACTCGCGGATCACCGCGTCGGTCGGCTCACCGGCCTTCACCATGATGATCAGACGGCGCGGGCGCTCCAGCGCGTCCACGAACTCCTTCGCGCTCCCGGCGGCCACGAAGGAGCCCTCGTGCCCGAACTCCTCCACCAGCGCCGTGGTCTTGGCGGTGGTCCGGTTGTGGACGGCGACGGTGAATCCGTTGCGGGCGAAGTTGCGGGCGAGGTTGCTGCCCATCACCGCGAGTCCGGTGACGCCGATCTGGGCCGTGCTGCTGGTCATGTGCGTGCGCTCCTGAGTGCGTCGACAATGCATCCGATGTGCGGAGGAATGCAGGGAACACCGACGCTACCCCGGTGGAGATCCTTACCGGTGTCCTACATTCGGCGCGAAACCAACTTCCGCTCGAACGCGTTGTGTTGTGCGCCTTGTCATGCTCGGGTCGTGGCGTTAGGTTGCGAGGTTCCTGATGTCTTCGATGGGGGCTCCCATGGGTGTACGGGGCCGGCACCGCCGGTATCAGCCGAGCAGCATCAACCGTGCTTCGCTCGTCGTCACCGCGGGCGGAGCCGGGATCGCGCTGCCGCTGATCGGAGCGGGCGCGGCGCACGCCGCGTCGGTGGACACCTGGAACAAGGTCGCCACCTGCGAATCCACGAGCAACTGGCGGATCAACACCGGCAACGGCTACTACGGCGGGCTCCAGTTCAGCCAGAGCACCTGGCGTGCCTTCGGCGGTACCGCGTACGCCGCCCGTGCCGATCTGGCCACCAAGGCGCAGCAGATCGCCGTGGCGGAGAAGGTGCTGAAGGGGCAGGGGCCGCAGGCCTGGCCGGTCTGCGGGAAGCAGGCGGGCCTGAGCCGCAGCGGCCCGGCGCCCGCGCCCGGCGCCCAGGGCAGGGTCACGGGCCCGGGGAAGGCCACGGCTCCGAAGGTCGCGGCGCCGGCCGCCAAGGCGGCTCCGCACGTGGCCCCGAAGGCCGCTCCCCAGGCCGCGGCGCCCCGTCCGTCCGGGGCTCCCGTCCTGCCGAACCCCTATGTCGTCGCTCCCGGGGACTCGCTGTCGGCGATCGCCACCGAGCAGCACGTCGACGGCGGCTGGCAGTCCCTGTACGCGACCAACCGGGCCGTCGTGGGCGGTGACCCGGACCTGATCTTCCCCGGGCAGCGGCTCACCCTGCGCGTCACGGCCGCGCCGCCCGCGCAGAATCCGGAGAAGCCGCCGCGGACGGCCGAGCCCGTGAAGCCGGCGAAGCCCGCGGAGCAGGCCGGTACGAAGCCCGCCGAGAAGCCGCCGGCGAAGCCGCAGAAGCCCGCCGAGAAGCCGCAGACCCCCTCCGGAGCCTTCAGCGCCCCGGTCGACGCGGGCCTCGGCACCGGTTACCACGTCGCGGGTGCGTCGTGGTCCAGCGGCTACCACACGGGGATCGACTTCCCGGTGGCCACAGGCACCACCGTCAAGGCCGTCAGCAGCGGGCAGATCGTCTCAGCGGGCTGGGCCGGTGCGTACGGATACCAGGTCGTCATCCGGCACACCGACGGCCGGTACTCCCAGTACGCGCACCTCTCGGCGCTCTCGGTCAAAGCCGGTGCGACGGTCTCCGGCGGGCAGCGGATCGGCCGTTCCGGGGCGACGGGCAACGTGACCGGGCCGCACCTGCACTTCGAGATGCGCACGGGACCCGGCTACGGCACCGACATCGACCCGCTGAGGTACCTGCGGTCCCACGGAGTCAGCATCTGAAGCCGGGGCCGGGGCCGGGGCCGGAACCGAGGCCGGAGCCGCGGCGGAAGCCGGAGACCCGGCCGTGGACGGGGTCCCGGCCACCGGCCGGGCCACCGACCGGGTCCCGGCCACGGGCGGAGCCGGGACCGGTGCGGGTCCCGACGGTACGGGCACCCGCGCCTCCCGGGGTGCGAGGGTGAGCAGGACGAGCCCGGTCGCCGCCGCCACCGCGCTCACCAGCGCCGCGGCGACGCCGAGCGCCCCGTAGCGGAAGCCCTCGTCGAACAGCGCGATGCCGACCGCCGCCGCGACCACCGGGTTGGCCACCGTCACGGTGGCCAGCGGGGCGGTGAGCCCGGCACCCCGGTACGCCGCCTGCGACAGCAGCAGTCCGGTGGTGGCCAGTGCGGCGATCGCGGTCAGCTCCGGCCACAGCGTGACCAGCGCGTCCGGGGCGAAGCCCTCGGCCACCGACTTGGTGAACACCGAGGCCATCCCGAAGGCGGCCCCGGCCGCCGTGGCCAGCAGCACGCTGTGCGCCGTGACCCGCCGCACCCGGCGCGCGGCCAGGAACAGTACGGACACCAGGGCCCCGGTCGCGGCCAGGAACAGGCTCTGCTCCCCGCCCGACAGGGACTGTTCGGCCCGCCCGCCCCCGCCGGTCAGGGCCAGCAGCCCGGCCAGCCCGGCCGTGGCCAGGACGGCACCGCGCCAGGCCGCCGCTCCGGCCCGGCGCCCGACGAACACGGCCGCCATCGGGAGCGCGAAGACGATGGTGAGAGCGCCGAGCGGCTGCACCAGGCTCAGCGGTCCGTACGCGAGCGCCACCACGTGCAGCAGGGCCCCGAGGCCGTTCAGCGCGATCGCGGCGTACCAGGCGGGCCTGCGCACCGGTGCGTAGGACCCGGCGCGCCGGCCCGTGGTACCGGACGCGACGCGCTCCTGGACGATCGCTCCGGCCGCGTACGCCACGGCTGACACCAGGCACAGCAGGACCGAAAAGGCTAGGGCGCTCATAAAAGTCACAATGCCCGAGTCGGGAGCGCTATTCCTCCCCCTGGAGGCGGGGACGGGTACGCCCTGCGGCGTACTCCTAACGCAGTAGCCGGGATCGGGAGAGTGCGTTTGTCTTCCCGCGCGCGCGATCCGTACACTAGCCCTTTTGGGGAGTTCCGCATCCGGCGGACGCGGACGACTGATCAAGGAACGCAGCGGGTATGACGGTGACCGAAGACAGCCAGGAGCAGGGCCACGCCTTCGGGCCCGGCATCGACCCCGACCGCCTGGCCCTCTGCCTGAGCGTGCTCGACGAGCTCGACAAGATCGACGTCGACCACCCGGACGCGATCGCCGTGCGCCGCGCCACCGCCGGTGTCTACCGGACGGTCAAGCAGCGCCGCCGCCAGGACCGCCGCGCCGCCAAGACCGCCAACGACAAGGCCGTCACCGAGGCGACCGCGACCGGCTCCGCCGAGCGCATCGACGACGAGACCGAGGGCCTGCTGCCCTCCTCGGTCACGGAGACCGGCCGGATCGCCGGGATCCTCGAGCGCCCGCGCTCCTGCTACGTCTGCAAGACGCGATACGTCGAGGTCGACTACTTCTACCACCAGCTCTGCCCGGGCTGCGCCGTCGAGAACCGGACCAAGCGGGAAGCCCGTGCCGACCTCACCGGCAAGCGCGCGCTGCTCACCGGCGGCCGGGCCAAGATCGGCATGTACATCGCGCTGCGGCTGCTGCGCGACGGTGCGCACACCACGATCACCACCCGCTTCCCCAAGGACGCCATCCGCCGCTTCAAGGCGATGGACGACTCGGCGGACTGGATGCACCGGCTGGAGGTCGTCGGCATCGACCTGCGCGACCCGGCCCAGTCGGTCGCGCTCGCCGAGCAGGTGGCCGCGGCCGGCCCGCTCGACATCCTGATCAACAACGCGACGCAGACCGTGCGCCGCCTGCCCAGTGCCTACGCGGCGCTGGTCGAGGGGGAGAGTGCCCCGCTGCCGGCCGGCGAGCTCCCGGCCCACCACGTCATCGGGGCCTTCAACTCCGGCGCCGTCGACGGCCTGGCGGCGCTGCCCGTCGGCGTGAGCGGGCTCGAGGCGCAGAAGGTCGCCGACCTCGCACTGGTCGCCGGCAACGCCAGCCTGGAGCGGCACCTCGCCGGCACCGCCATCGACGCGGGCGGCCTGCTGCCCGACGTCGTCGACAGCAACACGTGGGTGCAGACCATCGACCAGATCTCCCCGGTGGAGCTGCTCGAGACCCAGCTGTGCAACTACACGTCGCCGTTCATCCTGATCAGCGCGCTGCGGCCGGCCATGGCCGACGCCGCCCGGAAGGCGGCCAACGGCCGGGCGTACGTCGTCAACGTCTCGGCGATGGAGGGCGTCTTCAGCCGCGGCTACAAGGGTGCGGGGCACCCGAACACCAACGCCGCCAAGGCCGCGATGAACATGGTGACCCGGACCAGCGGCCAGGAGATGTTCCAGACCGACCGGATCCTGATGACCTCGGTCGACACCGGCTGGATCACGGACGAGCGCCCGCACTTCGACAAGCTCCGCCTCGCCGAGGAGGGCTTCCACGCCCCGCTCGACCTGGTCGACGGCGCGGCCCGGGTCTACGACCCGATCGTCCGCGGCGAGCTCGGCGAGGACCTCTACGGGGTCTTCCTCAAGGACTACGCGCCCGCCAACTGGTAGGCCTCTGCTCATCTGAGCGCCCCCGGTCCCTCTCGGAAGAGGGGCCGGGGGCGCTCCGTTTTTCATGCGGTACGGCCGTAGGCCCCCGCCGCGAGCAGCTCCAGCACGGGCCGCCAGTCCTCCAGTACGCCCGCGTCCAGGCCCGCGGAGCGGCCCGCCTCCGCCGCGTGCCCGAGGGACTCCGCGTCGGGGTCGGGCCCGGGAACCGGGGCCCCGGGCCCGTGGAGCCGTACGAGCCGGGCCACCCGCTCGCCCAGCAGGGGGCGGATCGCCTCCGCCGGATGATCGATCAAAAGCCCCGCGACCTGCAGTTCCTTGTCGGAGGGGTGCGAGCGGCGCAGCAGCGCGGCGACCCGCAGCCCGTGGCCGTGGCCGGGACCGCTGCGCAGCAGGTCCATCAGTTCCCCGACGCTTCCGACGACCACCGGCACCTCGGACTTCGCCACTGTCGTTCCTTCCGTCGCCCGACCGCGTATCACCCGTATGGCGCCGTCGAGCAGATCAGCCGTACGCGACGCGCCGACGTGCAAGGTGATGAACTCGTAGCGAAAACAAGCTGTCCGGAGTGGATTTTACTATTCCATCGAGCGGGGGTGCGCTCATATGTGTACTCTGATCGCCATGAGAGCCCCACACGGGCCCTCGCTCCACCAAGGCGCCACCGCGTCCGGAAAAACCTTCTCTTCCCGCACCGGCGCGCGGTTCGCACGCCGGGTAACGCGACACAAAGGAGTGCGCGGTGACACCTGAAATGACGAAGACCGAGCAGGCGCCGAAGGAACGGACGGGATCGCGGAACAGCAAGCGTCCCGAGACGCTCGGCAACCTGGAGGTCTGGGCCCGGTCCGCTCCCATCCGTCTCGCCGGCTACGAGGACGACCTCGCGGAGCCGCACATCCTGCCCGGCATCGACTAGCCGTACGGCACGGACCGCCCGCCGTCCCGGTGACGCACCGGGACGGCGGGCGGCGGTGTGCGGGGGTGGTGGCCGGCGGTCGGTGCTCGCCGTTTCCCGACGGGCTGTCAGGAGCCGTGCCCCGGGGGCCTCGACCACTCCCGACGAGGCCCGGGAGTTCCCGCGATCCGTACGCCCAGGGCGTCATCGCTCTGGGCGATCAAGGGTTATGCGACGCCCCGGTCCCGGGCAGGCTGACCTGCATGAAGCTGCTGATGCTGGGTGGGACCGAATTCGTCGGGCGCGCGATCACCGAAGACGCCCTGAGCCGCGGATGGGACGTCACCGTCTTCCACCGCGGACACCACGCGCCCCCGCCGGGGACCTCGGCCCTGCACGGGGACCGCACCGCCCCCGGAGGCCTGGACCCCCTCGCCGAGGGGGAGTGGGACCTCGTGGTCGACACCTGGGGCGGCGCCCCCACGGCCGTCCGCGACAGCGCCCGCCTGCTGCACGGCCGGGCCGGGCGGTACGCGTACATCTCCAGCCGCTCGGTGTACGCCTACCCCGCCCCCGCCGGTCTGGACGAGGACGGGCCGCTGGTCGAGGGATCGCCCGACGCGGCGGGCACCGCCTACCCCGCGGACAAGCGCGGCGGCGAACTCGCCGCCCTGGACGCCTTCGGCGACCGCGCCCTGCTGGTGCGCGCCGGGCTGATCATCGGCCCGTACGAGAACGTGGGCCGCCTGCCCTGGTGGCTGAACCGCGTCGCCCGCGGGGGCCCCCTCCTCGCCCCCGGGCACCCCGGACTGCAACTGCAGTACATCGACGTCCGCGACCTGGCGCGCTGGACCCTCGACGCGTCAGCGGCCGGACTGGGCGGCGCCTACAACCTGGTCTCCCCGGTCGGCCACGCCACCATGAACAGCCTCCTGGAGGCCTGCGCCGCCGCCACCGGCGCCGCGTTCGACCCGCGCTGGACCGACTCGGCGGTGATCGAGAAGGCCGGCATCGAGCCCTGGGTCGAGCTGCCCATCTACCTCCCCGAGGGCGAGCTGCACGACTTCATGTTCGGCGGGAACGTCACCAAGGCCCTGGAGGCCGGCCTCGTCTGCCGTCCCGTCGAGGAGACCGTCGCCGACACCTGGGCCTGGCTCCGGTCGCTCGGCGGAGCGGCCCCCCTGCGGGCCGACCGGCCGATGAAGGGCATATCGGCGGAGCGCGAGGCGGCGCTACTCGGGCTCTGACCGATGCTCTGGCCGCGGGTCTGACCGATGCTCCGACCGCGGGTCTGGCCGCGGGTCTGACCGGGGCCCGGGCCGGCGCTTCGGCCGGGGCTCCGGCCAGGCGGCCCCCGCGAGACGGGTCGGCGGCAGGTACTCGCGCACCAGCGTGCGGTGCCACCACGCCCCGGTCTCGCGCAGCTCCCGCCAGGTCGTGAACCGGTAGCGGTACAGCCGCGCCCGGACGTAGCGCGGCGGTGCGTCCGGGAAGGGGTTGTGGCGCAGCAGCCTCAGGGTGTCCCGGTCGCCCGCCAGCAGCCGCTCCACGAACGGCCCGAACCAGTCGCGGGCGTAGCCGGGGGAGAGCGCCGCGAACCACATGAGCCAGTCCAGGCGCAGGTGGTACGGGGCGAACTGGCGCGGGATCCGGCGCACGTCACCCGGCTTGCCCCTGAACCCGTACTCCCGCCACGCGCCGTCCTCCCGCGGCCGGCGGTCCGCGGTGCCCTCCACCACCACCTCCTCGCGGATCCGGCCCACCGTGCCGAACGCCCCGTAGGTGTTCACCAGATGGAGGGGGTCGAAGGACCGGTTCATGACCTGGCGGCGCGAGACCATGTTGGCCACCGGATGCCGGCTCAGCACGAGCACCAGGACGGTCACCGCGCACACCAGCGCCACGTACCAGAGCGGCCCCTGCCGGGAGGCGGCCGGCGGCGGCGCGCCCGCGATCCCGCTGAAGTCGAAGGCGGGCAGGACCGCCGTGATCGTGATCCAGTTCAGCCAGGCGAAGTTGCCCGACGCCACCAGCCACAGCTGGGTCGCCACGATGACCGCGGCGGCGTACGAGGCCACCGGCTGCGGAGTGAACAGCAGGACGGGCACGAGGAGTTGGGTCACATGGTTGGCGGCGCACTCCACCCGGTGCAGCGGCTTCGGCAGGTGGTGGAAGAACCAGCTCAGCGGACCGGGCATCGGCTGCGTCTCGTGATGGAAGTACAGACAGGTCAGCCGGCGCCAGCAGGGGTCGCCGCGCATCTTGATGAGCCCCGCGCCGAACTCCACCCGGAAGACCACCCAGCGCAGCAGCCACAGCACCAGCACGGGCGGCCCGGCCCGCGCGTTGCCGAGGAACACGGCCAGGAAGCCGACCTCCAGCAGCAGCGACTCCCAGCCGAAGGAGTACCAGGTCTGCCCCACGTTCACGATCGACAGGTACAGCAGCCACAGCAGCGCCCACATCGCCATGGCGGCGCCCAGCGGAACCGCGTCCCCGGCCCCCGCGGCGAGCGCCGCCGCCAGGGCCGCGCCGGTCCAGGCGCAGGCGGCGAAGAACCGGTCCGAGTAGTGCAGGTGGAACAGGCTCGGGGCGCGCCGGAAGGGCACGTACCGCAGATGACGCGGCACGGGCAGCATGCCGTGCGCCCCGATCAGAGCCCGGAACTGCAGGGCGGCCCCGGCGAAGGCGAGGAGGTAGACACCGGCCAGGGCCCGCTGGAAGATCAGCCGGCCCAGCCAGTATCCGGGCGCCGTGAACCAGTCCATCGCCTCCAGTATCCGGCCGGCCGGTCACCGGTGGCCAGCTGCCGGACGTACCGGCCGAGACGGCGGGCGTAGGCCTGCTGGAGGAAGGGGAGGGCCGGGCCGCCGAGGCGGGCGTACCAGCGTTCCGGGCGGCTGAAGGCGTTCACCTCGAACCAGACGGATCCGTCCGCCGTCATCTCCACCACGAAGGACTCCTCGCCGCGGGCGGGATGCCCGCTCAGCGTCCCGTAGGCGAATCCGGTCCGCCGGGGCTCGTACACGGTCCAGATCACCTCGCACGGGGCGTCGATCCGCAGCGGGCCGACGCCCATCCCGACGACCACCCGGTCGCCCTGCCGGACGGGGTCCGGTCCGGCGGTGACGAGCATCCCCGAGTCGCGGTGCGCGCGGAAGGTGGTGACGGCGAGGGCGGCGGCGTCGAGGACGGCCCGGCCGTCCCCGAGACGGGTGCGGTGGTGGGTGATGTTGTATCCGGCGGGCAGCGGCCGCACCGCGGTGGCGCCCCGCTCCGGGTAGTTGAAGGTGCTGCGGCCCTGGCTGATGAGGCGGGTCATGCCGGGATCTCCGTTCGGGCGGGACGGGCGGGTCGGGCGGGCAGGCCGGCGAGGTGGGGCGGGGCGGCGAGGCGGGGCGGGCCGGCGAGTTGGGGCGTGCCGGCCAGGCGGGGCGGGCCGGCCGGGGCGGGTTGCTCCCGCGGGCCGGCCGGGTCGGTCGGGGCGGCCGCGTCGGGCCGGCCGGGGGTCAGGCGGCGCCAGGCCAGCAGCGAGCACAGTCCGAAGCCGAGGGCGCTGCCGAGGCCGTGGGTGGCGGCCATCCAGGTCAGGGTCGGGTGCACGATCCCGGTGGCCTCGCCGAGCGCCCACCACAGGGCGAGCAGCATGGTGGCCACCAGAACGGCCGCCGAGACGGCGAGCAGCGCTCCGGTGATCCGGTCCCGGCCGCCGGCCCCGGTGCGGACCTCCCGCCAGGTCAGCAGGGCCACCGCCCACATGCCGCCGGTCAGCGTCACCGCCCCCACCAGCTCGGCCCAGTCGTCGATGAAGTAGCCGAGGAGCACGAGCCCGGTCCCGGCCGGGACGCTGTACGCCGCCCAGCGCGCGAGGGCTCCGTCGGCGCAGGCCCGGCACACCAGCCCGGCGACCAGGGCCGCGGTGAAGCCGGCGAAGTGGAAGTGCGGCACGGTCAGGGCCAGGATGTCGAGGTCGAAGCCGAAGAGCCGGTACCCGGCGCGTTCGGCGACCAGGGCGGTCCCGGCGACCGAGGGCGCCACGAGCGCGGTGAGCACGGCCACCCCGGCGGGGCCGCCGGCGCGGCCTCCGCCGGGACTCCGCCCGGGCGGGACCCGTACCGCCGCGGCCAGGGCCCGTACCGCCAGGGCCAGCGTCGCCGCGGCGTAGACCGCGGCGAGGGCCGTGGCCGGGGCTCCCCGGGGCAGCCACAGGCAGACCGCCCCGGGGGCCGCGAACAGCGGCCAGACCCGGGCCGTCCGCCCGAACCGGTCCGGGTCGATCAGGCGCAGGCCGGCCGGGGCGACGTACAGCATGCCCAGGGCGACGATCAGATTCACCAGCACGGTCACCGCGGATCCCCCTCCTCGGAACGAACGCATTGAACGCGTTCAACTCATGATCCTGAGCCTAGACTCCCTCTTGAACATGTTCAAGAGGGGGTCGGGTTCGTGATCTCCGGTTGCGGCCGCCCCGTACATACGGCAGACAAGAGGGAGCAACCGGGGCGAAAAGGGAGATGCAACGTGTACGCACCGACACCTCGTCAGGCGCCGCGTCGTCACGCACCGGCCCGTGCGGCCCTCTTCGCGGTCCTCGGACTCCTCGCCGCGGCCTGCGGGGCCTCCGCCGACCAGGGACAGACCAAGGGCCCCGCCGCCGAAAGCCAGGACGTCCACCTCCAGCCCGTGGCCTCGGCCGGCCCGGACCCCTTCACCTCCTCCTCCGCCACCGCCGAATCGGCCCCCGTCCAGCCCCCGCTGCCCAACGCGACCGGCCGGGGCATCCGCACCGTCAACGCGGCCACCCCCGGCCTGTACGGCGGAACCCAGCGCCTCGGCAGCTGCGACGTGGAGGCGCAGGTCGAGTCCCTGACCGCCGACGACGCCAAGGCCCGCGCCTTCGCCGAGGCCTCCCAGGTGGAGCAGGAGCGGATCCCCGACTTCCTGCGCGGCCTCACCCCGGTCGTGCTGCGCGCCGACACCCGGGTGACCAACCACGGCTTCGTCGGCGGCAGGCCCGACGCCTTCCAGTCCGTCCTCCAGGCCGGCACCGCCGTCCTCGTGGACGACCACGGCATGCCCCGCGTCCGCTGCGCCTGCGGGAACCCGCTGGCCGCCCCGCGCGCCGCCAAGGGCGCACCGGTGCTCAAGGGGGACCCCTGGAGCGGCTACCAGCCCGCCCAGGTCGTGGTCATCGAGCCGACCATGCAGGTGATCAACAACCTCGTCATCGTCAACGTCGCCGACAACACCTGGATCGAGCGCAGGGTCGGCGACGACGGAGCCCAGGACCGCGCCCCGCAGACGCCGCCCCCGTTCGATCCGGCCGAGGGCATCCCCGACGGGCCCGCCACCCCGCCCGGCACCTCGCCCGCCGAACCGTGCCGGACCCCGCAGAGCAACAGCCTCGCCCGCACCGAGCCGCCGTCCACCGGGTCGCCGATCCCCGGCCGCAGCTCCGCCCCGAACCTCCCGGACTGCCCGCCGAGCTCCCCGCAGACGGCTCCCGGCACTCCCGACGGCCCGACCGGCCCGAACACCCCGACGGCCCCCGACCAGCCCTCGTCCGGCATCCCCTCGGGCCCGTCCACCGCCCCGCCGCCCACCACCGACCAGCCCACCGACCAGCCCACCGACATCCCCTCCGACCTGCCCGGGCAGACCCCCAGCGACCCCGGGACCCTGGTGGGCCCCGACGGGGTGCCGCAGCCGAGCGACCCGTACGCGGATCCGTACGCGAACCCCTACCCCGACCCCTACACGGACCCGTACTCCAACCCCGACCCCTACTCGGTCCCCGAACAGCAGCCCTCGGCCCCGGGTGACGGCCAGTACCTGGAGAGCGCCTGACCGGCCCGTGTGTCATGGTGGACCGGTGCCGACCGCCGTATCGCTGCCGGAGGACTGGCCCGCACACCCGGACCGGTCGCTCTCGCTGAACCGCATGGGCAGTTTCGACTGGGACCTCGTCACCGGTCTCATGCACATGGACTCGGCCGCCCTAGAGGTCTTCGACACCACCGCCGAGGAGTACGACGGCCGGCCCGAGTCGCTCTCGCCGCGCGTCCCTCCCGCCGAGAGCGTCCGGCTCGACGCACTGGTCTCATCCGCCCTCAAGAGCGGGGTCGACAGCTACGGCGCCTACTTCCGCATCCGCTGCCACGACGGCACCCTGCGCTGGACGCACACCCAGGGACGGGTCATGCGCGGCCCGGGAGGGCGCCCGTACCGGATCATCGGCATCGTCCGCGACGCCACCGAAGAGCTCAGCCACTCGGCGGAACGCCTCGGGCTGGACGAGGAGCGGCGCCGCCAGACCTCCGTGGTCGAGAGCACCACCGCCGCGCTCGCGCACGCCCGTACCGTCCAGGACGTCATCGACGTGCTCGGCGACGCCCACGGCATGGAGCGGCTCGGTTCCATGGGCATGGTGATGGGCTTGGTCGAAGCCGGCCGGATCCACCTCGTCGCCGAGGGCCCGGCGGGCAGCTTCGTCCCCGGCACCCGCTACACCCGCATCGACGAGCAGTACCCGATGAGCGAGGTGGTCCGCTCGCTCCAGCCGCGCTTCCTGGACTCCGCGGCCGAGTTCGCCGCCGGGTACCCCGGGCTCTGGGCGAAGATCTCCTCCATGCACATCTCGGCGGCCGCCTATCTGCCGCTGATCGCCCAGGCCCGCCCGATCGGCGCGATCGGCCTGCTCTACCAGGACAAGGACGGCTTCACCCAGGACGAGCGGAACCTGCTCGTCGCGCTCGGCAGCAGCATCGCCCAGAGCCTCCAGCGGGCGATGCTGCTGGAGCAGGAGCACGATCTGGCGGAAGGGCTCCAGCAGGCGATGCTGCCGCGCCGGATCCCCTCGGTGCCGGGCGCCGAGATCGCCGTACGGTACCGCTCGGCCAAGATGGGCCAGGACATCGGCGGCGACTGGTACGACGTCATCCCGCTGCCCGGCGGACGGGTCGGCGCGGTCATCGGCGACGTCCAGGGCCACGACACCCACGCGGCGGCCGTGATGGGCCAGCTCCGGATCGTGCTGCGCGCCTACGCCGCCGAAGGGCACTCGCCGGCCACCGTCATGGCCCGGGCCTCCGTCTTCCTGCACGAGCTGGACACCGACCGGTTCGCCACCTGCACCTACGCCGAGGCCGACCTCTCGACCGGGGTGCTGCAACTGGTCCGGGCCGGCCACATCGACCCCCTCCTGCGCACCCGCGACGGGGACTGCGAGCGCCTCGCCCTGCACGGCGGGATGCCGCTGGGGCTGTCCGCGGAGTTCGGGCTGCTGGAGTATCCGGTGACCACGGTCGAACTCGGACCCGGAGAAACGCTTCTCCTCTGTACGGACGGCCTCGTGGAACAGCCCGGAGCCGACCTCGACGACGGCGTCCGGCTCCTCGCCTCCCTCGTCCGCACCGGACCGTCCGACCTGGCCCTGCTCGCGGACCGGCTGTGCGAGGTCGTCGACGACCGGGGCGGCGACGACGACATGGCGCTGCTGCTCCTGCGCCGCGAGGCCGACGACGTCCAGCAGGCCGGCGGCCGGCTCCAGCAGCACGTGGCCCCCGGCGACCCGGAGGCCCTCGTCTCGGCCCGTCACATGATCGGCGCGGCGGTGCGGGCGTGGGGCGCACGGGAGCGGGCGGACGAGATCGAGCTGATCGCCGACGAGCTCATCGTCAACGCCCTCATGCACACCGACGGGCCCGCCATCGTGACCCTGCGGGTCCTGACCGGCCCCGAACGCCGGCTCCGCGTCGAGGTCGAGGACCGCTCCAGCGCCCTGCCGCGCCGGCGCGAAGCGGGCGACGCCGGGGTCTCGGGACGCGGCCTGATGCTGGTGGACCGTCTGGCCGACGTCTGGGGCGTGGAATCGCGGGGGAGCGGCAAGTGCGTGTGGTGCGAGTTCACCATGCCGTGACCCCTCCGGGCGTACGGAGTTCACCGCCTCGTACGCTGCGCTCATGCATCCCGGAAGATCCATACCCCTGCTGATCGGCGCATCGCTCCTGGTCAGTGCCTGCTCCACGACGTCCGCCCCGCGCTCTGGGAACGCCGGCGGTTCCCCGGCGGGTGCGGTGACCGCACCCTCGGTGACCGCGTCCGCGCCGCCCGCGTCCGTGGCGCCCGCCGCGAGTTCTCCCGCCGCGCGAGCCAAGCGGAGCGCCGGCGATCTGCAGAGCAGCTGGTGGACCTGGGCGGCTTCGAGCGTCAGCGCGTCGAACCCCGTCTCGGACCGGGACGGCCACCTGTGCGCCCAGGGCCAGGGCGACGGCATCTGGTTCCTGGCCGGCACCTTCGGCGGCACCGTGACGCGCTCGTGCACGGTGCCCGCATCGGTGCCGGTGGCCTTCCCCCTGGTGAACCTGGTCGGTGAAGAGGGCGACTGCGCGAAGTTCATGGCCTCGGCGAAGGGGACGGCCGTCCTCGACGCCCGGGCTCTGGAACCCGAGCGGTACGAGGCGACGGACGTGACGGTGACTGCGGTCGACGGCAATCCGCTCACCCAGGACGGGGGGCGCTTCGGCACCCTCGGCTGCGGCCTCTGGGTGCAGATGGAACCCCTGGCACCCGGCAGCCACACGCTGAGCATCAGGGGAGCGTCGGGCTCCTTCACCAACGGCGTGGATTACAGGCTCCAGGTCGCGGCCGGCTGAGGAGCGGCCCGGGGGAACCGCGGGAGCGGACCGGCGCCCGCGACCCCGACCCGCCCCGACCCGCTCCGACCCGCCTCGCCCCGTCCCGGCTCGCGCTCGGCCCGTGGTCACGGCAGGCTGGGGGCATGCCCGAGCTGCCCGAGGTCGAGGCCCTGAGGGGGTTCCTCGACGAGCACCTGGCCGGGCGGGTGGTCGAGCGCGTCCTCCCGCTCGCCGTGAGCGTGCTCAAGACGTACGACCCGCCGCCGGCCGCGCTCGAAGGACAGCGGGCCGGGACCACGGACCGGTACGGCAAGTTCCTCGCCCTGCGCATCGGTGACCTGTACCTCGTCACCCACCTCGCCCGGGCCGGCTGGCTGCGCTGGATCGACACCGTTCCCGACCGGCCGCCGCGCCCCGGCAAGGGGCCGCTCGCGCTGCGCGTCGTCCTGGAGGGCGGCGGCGGGTTCGACCTCACCGAGGCCGGGACCCAGAAGCGGCTCGCCGTGTACGTGGTCCGCGATCCGCAGGAGGTCCCCGGCATCGCCCGGCTCGGCCCGGACCCGCTCGCCGGGGACTTCGGCCGCGAGGCCTTCGGCGCACTGCTCGCCGGGGAACGGCGGCAGATCAAGGGCGTGCTGCGCGACCAGAGCGTCATCGCGGGGATCGGCAACGCCTACAGCGACGAGATCCTCCACCACGCGAAGGTCTCGCCCTTCAAACTGGCCGCCTCCTTCGACGAGGCGCAGGTGGACCAGTTGTACGGGGCCGTCGAGGAGACCCTGCGCACCGCCGTCGAGCGGGCGCACGGGGTGGCCGCCGGACGGCTCAAGGCCGAGAAGAAGAGCGGGATGCGGGTCCACGGCCGCGCGGGCGAGCCCTGCCCGGTGTGCGGGGACACCGTCCGCTCGGTCTCCTTCGCCGACTCCTCCCTCCAGTACTGCCCCACGTGCCAGACCGGCGGCAAGCCCCTCGCCGACCGCAGGCTCTCGAAGCTCCTGAAGTAGACCGGCCCCGGTTAGACTCCGGCCCATGGCCGAGGAGGAGCAGCCGCAGCAGCCCCGGCGAGAGGTCGTCACCGGGGTTCCGCGGGGCAGTCGCAGGAGGGCCCCCGCGCACACGCCGGCCCGGTCCGAGATCTCCGAGCAGACCACCCTGGGCGCCACCTACGTACGGGCCCTCATGCGCAGCCAGCTCCGTGCCGGACTCGCCGCCCTGGCCGCGCTCGTCGTCCTGGTGGGCCTGCTGCCGCTGCTGTTCCTGATCCCGCGGGTCGCCTCGGGCCCGCTCGTCTGGATCGTGCTCGGGGTGCTGGTGTACCCGGTGCTGTGGTGCGTGGCCCGCGCGTACGTGGTCCGGGCCGAGCGCAACGAGGCCGACTTCACCGGGCTGGTCACCGACCCGACGGAGCCGCCGGGGCCGCGGCGGCCGGAGTAGCGGGGCCGGGCGGACCCGGGGGCGGTCCGTGTGCGGAACGGCCCGGGCTCAGAACAGGTGCATCGCCAAGTGGCCCAGTGGGAGACCGAGTTGCCAGGCCGGAGTCCAGACCCGGGCGTTCTCGTCCAGGCCCGGCGGGGTCTCGGCGTGGCCGTGGCGGCCCGGGTCCAGGTTGGTGGCGAACAGCTCCGTGCGGTCCAGCCAGCGCCAGGCCGCCCGGGCCAGTTCCAGGTCGGGGTCCTCGCCCCGGCCGCGCTCCCGGGCCTCCTCGCCCAGCGCGAGGAACCGGGTGTGGACCCAGTCCCGCCAGGGGTGACCGTACGCCGTCAGCGACATCCATTCGTCGAGCTGCGAGACGACCCGGATCCCGGAGAGTTCGCCGGCGGCGTCCGAGAGGTAGATGGTCAGCGCGAGCGTGTCGCGTCCGGCGCGGAACTCCAGGGTGCTGACCGGGATCAGCCGGCCCGTGCGCAGCAGTTCGTCGGCGATGTACTCCGCGTAGAGCCACGCCATGGGCACCGCGAGCCCACCGTCACTGGTGCCGTTCGTACCCTCGGGCTGCACCGTTCCACCTTCTCCCGCATGCGTCGCGTCTTCCCGCCGTCTGCGCCGAGCCTTCCTTGCGCGGCTTGCGGAGCGGGGGATGTTTACTCAACTTGAACGGTGCGATGCCGGTTTCGATGCGGTTCCTGTCCGGTTCGCGGGTGTTCAGGCCATTCTTTGACGCGTTCGCCGCACCTCGGTCCGGTCAGACCGTGGCGATCACCGCGTAGCGTTCGTCGGTCACCGGGCGTCCCCACAGGGCCGGATCGTCCACGAGGGGCTCGATGCGCAGGGTGGTGACGAGCGGCCGTACGACGGCGGCGAGTTCGGCGGCGCCGACGCCGCCCGCCCAGGGCAGGGTCTCGGCGCCCGGCACGTACGGCGCTGCGCTCGCGCCGGCCTCGCGCCAGCGGCCCTCGACGAGGACGAGGGTGCCGCCCGGGCGCAGCCGGCCGGTCCAGTCGCCGAGCGCGGCTTCGGGGTCGGGCAGGGTCCACACCAGGTGGCGGGAGAGCAGGACGTCGAAGCTCCGGTCGCCGGTGGGCGGTACGGAGGCGTCGCCGACCAGGAACCGGCCGATGTGCCCGGCGGCGGCCAGTTTCGCCCGGGCGCACGCGACCATCCGCGGGGAGAGGTCCACGCCGGTGACCCGGTGCCCCGCTTCGGCGGCGAGCAGGGACAGCGACCCGGTGCCGCAGCCCACGTCGAGGACGTCGAGCGGCCCGGCCGGCAGCCAGGAAGCGAGGAGGTCCGCCCACGCGTCGCGGGTCTCCGGGGCGCGCATCCCGTGGTCCGGCTCCTCGTCGAAGCGGGCGGCGGCCGTGTCCCAATAGGCGCTGATGTCGGCGGTGTTCGTGGAGGTCGGCATCCCGCGAGTCTCGCATCCGGCACTGACAACGCATCCGGCACTGACAACGCAGCCGGCACCGACAACGCCCCGCGGACACCGGCCCGCCCTCAGGCGCCGAGTCCGTACCCGTAGCCCTGGAGGTCCTTCCGCAGGGCGCGCAGGGCGTAGTAGGTACGGGACTTGACCGTTCCCGCCGGAATGCCGAGCTCGGCCGCGGCCTCGGCCACCGAGCGGTCCTGGAAGTAGACCTGCACCAGGACGTCCCGGTGCTCCGGCCCCAGGGAGCCCACGGCGCGCCGTACGTCGATGGCCGTCACCGAGCCCGCCACCGCGTCCCCCGGCGCGGGCGCCTGGTCCAGCCCCTCCGGGTCCACCTCCAGAGGCCTGGACAGGCGGGCCCGCCGGGCGTCGATGGCGAGCCTCCGGGCCACCGTGAACAGCCAGGGCCGCAGGGACTCGTAGGCACCGCCTATGACCTCGGGATGCTGCCAGAGCCGCAGGAGCGTCTCCTGTACGAGGTCCTCCGCGCGCTGGGCGTCCCCGGCCGTGAGGCCCAGCAGGAAACCGAACAGGGCGCGTCCGTGTTCGCGCTGGAGTTCGGCCAGCGCCTCGGGGTCGGTGCGTCGGAGGGCGGGGGCAAGGGGCACGGGAGGCTCCTTCCGGGGGTCGGTGCGGGGGCGGTGCGGGGTCCGTTCGAGGTCGACGGATCCACCCTGACCTGCACCGGGCCGCCCGGGAACCGTCCCGCCCGGACGGTGCGCCCAAGCACCCGGGTCGTCCGGTGGGCGGCCGCGCGCGGCGGTGAACGGTCGAACGGCGCGCCGAACGGCCATTGGGGTGAGCGTGCCGCCGGGAGGCGGAGCCGTTCCTTGACTTGTGGCGTCTCTTTCTATGGATTGACTGAAGATCAGGTAGTCATACAAATCGAGCTGGTCGAGGACGGGCCAGTCAAGGAGAGCCGGGACAGATGACCGCACGCACCCGCCACGCCCTCGCCCTCCTGACCGCCCTGGCGCTGTCCGCCGTAGCCGGGTGCTCGGCCGGCGGGGACCACGCGCCGGCCCGCCTCGGCGGTTCCCCGTCCTCCGCCCAAGCGCCTTCGGGCGCCCCCGGATCGACCACCGCCCCCGCCACCGGCGCCCAGAAGGGTTTCACCCTCGTCGCGAGCGGCGACGTGCTGCCCCACGAGTCGGTGATCCGGCGGGCCGCCGCCGACGCGGACGGAGACGGCCATGACTTCCGGCCGATGTTCTCCGCGGTCAAACCGATCGTCTCGGGCGCCGACCTGGCCCTCTGCCACATGGAAACCATCTACGGGCCGGAGGGCGGCCCGTTCACCGGCTACCCCGCCTTCCAGTCCCCGCCCGAGGTCGCCGACGGCCTCAAGGACGCCGGCTACGACGGCTGCTCCACGGCCTCGAACCACACCCTCGACGGGGGCGCGGACGGCCTGAAGCGCACCCTGGACCGCTTCGACAAGGTCGGCCTGAAGCACGCGGGTTCGGCCCGTACGCAGGCCGAGGCGGGCACCGTGACGATGTACACCGCGGGCTCCGCGAAGGTCGCCCATCTCGCGTACACGTACGACACCAACGGCTACCCGATGCCCGAGGGCCAGCCCTGGGCGGTCAACCTGATGGAGCAGGAGAAGATCGTCGCGGACTCCCGGGCGGCCCGGAAGGCGGGCGCCGACGTGGTCCTGGTCAGCCTCCACTGGGGCACGGAATGGCAGACCGAACCGGACGAGAAGCAGCTCGCGCTCGGCAAGGCTCTGACCGCCTCGCAGACCGGCGGCCGCCCCGACGTGGACATGATCCTCGGCACGCACGCCCACATCCCGCAGGCGTACGAGAAGGTCAACGGGACCTGGATCGTCTACGGGATGGGCGACCAGGTCGCGGGTGAGATGTTCAACCACAGCGGCGCACGCGACATGCGCGGCAACTACGGCTCCATCGGCCGCTTCACCTTCGCCCCGCCGGCCGCCCCCGGGCAGCGCTGGCAGGTCACCAAGGCCGAGTTCGTGCCGCAGATGATGGACCTCGGAGCGGGCCGGGTCGTCAACCTGCCCGCCGCGCTGGCCCAGTCGCCCGGCCGCGAGGACTACGAGGAGGCCCGCGAGGAGATCACCGAGGCCGTCCTCGGCCGCGGCGCGGCGAAGGACGGGCTGACGGAGGCGAAGTAGACCCGGAGGCGAAGCAGGCACGGCGAAGCAGGCACGGAGGCGCGGCGTCCGGACGCCGCCGCGCCTCCGTACGACGCCGCGGCCGGCCGGTCAGGTCGTGGCGTTCGGCCCCTGGGCGGCCTTGATTCCCTGGAGCGCGGTCAGCTTGCGCACGAAGAGGACGGCCAGCACGGAGGCCCCGAGGATGAGCAGGTCACCGACCACGCCGAGGGCGGAGGCGCCGCGGACCGCCTCGGCGCCCATCGCCGTCCCGTCCTTGTACCGGGCGAGCCCGTCGAAGAACCAGGCGGCCAGGCACGCCAGCCACCACATGACCACCGGCGCGCCCGAGGCGGAGCGGTAGGAGCCGTCGGGCGCGTTCTGCGTGCTGGCGTTCCAGGTCTCCCGCGCCGTCCGGTACACGAGGAAAATGTTGGCGATCGGGATGAACCACCCGCCGATGGCCCAGCCGGCGGACTGGCTGAAGCCGTCGGGGCGGAACACCCCGGCATTGCAGCGGACCCGGTGGAACCACACGAGGAAGACCACGGTCGTGGCCAGCACGATCAGGCTCTGGAGGAGTCCGATCAGGTTGTTGATGATGTCGGTCGCGGCCAGCGCGCTGCCGGGATCGGTACCCGGGGGAGTGGCGAGCACCTCGTTCATCTGCTGCCACTTGGCGAACTTTCCGCAGGCGGAGAGCAGGGCGCCCCCCGCTCCCACGGACAGCAGCACGATCGCGGCGGTCGCGGTCCCCTGCGGGGAGCGCAGGACCCGGAGGGACTGCGGCGGCGGGTACGCATACGGATACGGCGACGGTGGCGGCGGCTGACCGGGCGCGATCGAGGACATGACGGAGGACCCCCCACGGGACAATGTGCGACGTGTGACATGGAATCGGGCAGGCCCGCGGGCGGCCCGAGTCGCCCGAAGATACGTCAGTCCCGAGCCCGCCGTCCACGGTGATCAGGTTGCATGGGCAAAGCGCTCCCGCAGGTCAGGGCGACGGCGGGGAAGCGGCGGGCACCGACGGCCACCGCTACGGCGTAGGCCGACG
This sequence comes from Streptomyces sp. NPDC002104, assembly GCF_053593795.1. Taxonomy (NCBI): domain Bacteria; kingdom Bacillati; phylum Actinomycetota; class Actinomycetes; order Kitasatosporales; family Streptomycetaceae; genus Streptomyces; species Streptomyces sp. NPDC002104. The sequence goes on from NZ_JBSFDF010000003.1 coordinate 259,467, forward strand.
GCCTGCACCGACGGCCACCGCTACGGAACCACCGTGACCGGCCAGCGCCCCGCCTTCACCAGGCGGATCGCCACCGAGCCCACGATCCGGTGCCCGGCCTGCTCCGAGGCCCCGACCACCACCGCGTCCGCCAACAGCTCCTCGGCCGCGCTCACCAGCCCGGCGTACGCGTCCCCGCGGAAGGTGTGGAACTGCCAGCGGACGTCGTAGACGCCCTTCAGCCGCTCCGCGGACTCCCGGATCTCCGCCACCAGCCCCTCCGCGATCTCCTCGGTGGCCTCCGCCACCGGAGCCCCCAGCGAGGCCCCGGCCGGCATCACCGGCTGGACGTACACCAGCGCCAGCAGCGCGTTCTGCCGCCTGGCCAGCCCCGCCGCGTAGGAGGCCGCGCGGAGCGAGGACGGCGAACCGTCCACCCCGGCGAGGATCACCTTCGGACCGTCCGTACCGCGCTCGAATCCCGTACTCACATGCTCCGTCACCCTTCCGAGGCTAAACCCGCTCACCGCGCGAAGGGTCGCGGCCCTCCCTACAGTGCGAAACATGAGTGCCACCGTGGAGGAGACGCGCGGGACGCGCGGCAGCCGCAGCCGCTTCCTGAACCGGGTGCCCGACGCCTTCGGCGCCTTCTTCGGAACGCTCGGGCTGCTCTGCGCCCTGCTGGCGCTCTCCCCGACGCTGCGCCGCCTGCTGCGTCCGGTCGTGCGCTTCCTCGACCTCATCGTCGTACCGGTCAGCGCGAACCTCGCCTACGCCGTCTTCCTCTTCCTCCTCGCCGCGGCACTCGGCATGCGCAAGAAGGTCGCCTGGTGGATCGTCGTCACCTATTTGGCCCTGCTGCTCCTGGTCGACGTGCTGACCATCGCCGCCGAGGACTACTGGGTGGGCTTCTCCTCCATGGCCCTGGCGGTCGCCGCCCTCGCGATCCTGATCGCCGCGCGCAAGGAGTTCAACGCCGCCTCCCGGCCGGGGGCCCTGTGGCGGGCCCTGCTCGTGCTCGGTCTCGGCCTGCTCGCGGCCGTCCTCCTCGGCTGGGGCCTGGTCGCGCTGTTCCCGGGAACCCTGCCCAAGGGGCAGTGGCTGGACTGGTCCGCCAAGCAGGTCTTCGGCGGGCTGTTCTCGGCCCGGCAGTTCGACGGCCGCCCCGCCAGGCCCCTGTACTTCCTGCTCGGCCTCTTCGGCGCCCTCGCCCTGCTGAACGCCGCCGCCACGCTCTTCCGCTCCCAGCGGCTGACCGCCGCCCTGCACGGCGACGAGGAGCCCCGCATCCGCGCCCTGCTGGGCGCCTACGGGCGCAACGACTCCCTCGGCTACTTCGCCACCCGCCGCGACAAGGCCGTCGTGTTCGCCCCGAACGGCAAGGCCGCCGTCACCTACCGGGTCGAGGCCGGCGTCTGCCTCGGCAGCGGCGACCCCGTCGGCGACCCCGCCGCCTGGACCCCCGCCATCGACGCCTGGCTCGCCGTGGCCCGGCGCTACGGCTGGCAGCCCGCCGTCATGGGCGCCTCCGAGGACGGCGCGACCGCGTACGCCCGCTCCGGGCTCGGCGCCCTCCAGCTCGGCGACGAGGCCATCCTGCACGTGGCCCACTTCGACCTCGACGGCCGCGACATGCGCGTCACCCGCCAGGCCGTCAACCGTGTCCGGCGCACCGGGGCGAGCACGCTCATCCGCCGCCACTCCGCCCTCTCCGAGGACGAGATGCAGACCATCGTGGACCGGGCCGACAAGTGGCGCGACACCGAGACCGAACGCGGTTTCTCCATGGCCCTCGACCGGCTCGGGGACTCCGCCGACGGCGACTGCCTGCTCGTGGAGGCCTTCGACGACAAGGGAGAGCTGATCGCCCTGCTCTCCTTCGTGCCCTGGGGCAAGGACGGCATCTCCCTCGACCTGATGCGCCGCGACCGGGCCGCCCCCAACGGGGTCATGGAGTTCATGGTCGCCGAGCTCTGCGCGGCCGCACCCGGCCTCGGCGTGCGCCGCATCTCCCTCAACTTCGCCGTCTTCCGCTCCGCCTTCGAGGAGGGCGGCCGGATCGGCGCCGGCCCCGTCCTGAAGGTGTGGCGCAAGCTGCTGCTCTTCTTCTCCCGCTGGTGGCAGCTGGAGGCGCTGTACCGCTCGAACGTCAAGTACGGCCCCGAGTGGTACCCGCGGTTCCTCTGCTTCCAGGACGCCGGCTCACTCGCCCGGGTCAGCCTCGCCTCCGGCATCGCCGAGGGGTTCGTCTCCGTGCCGAGCATGCGCACCCTGTGGGGCAACGGCCACCCGCGCGGACTCACCGCCCCCGCCACCACCGCCGGCCTGCCGCCCATCGAGGACCTCGGGCTGGACTCCGTGGGAGAGCAGGACGCCGAGGCCGCACGGGCCGAGCGGCAGCCCGAACAGGTCCGGGTGCGGCACGACAAGCTGGAGCGGATCCGGGCCGCCGGCACCGACCCGTACCCCGTCGGCATCCCGCAGCGCACCCACACCGTCGCCGAACTGAAAGCCGCTCACCCCGGCTGTCCGCCCGGCGCCCGCACCGGCTCGCCGGTCACCCTCGCCGGGCGCGTCATGGTCGTGCGCGACCTCGGCGGCGTGGTGTTCGCGGTGCTGCGGGACTGGTCCGGCGACATCCAGCTGATGTTCACCCGGGACGAGGCGGGCGCCGCCGTGCTCGACACCTTCACCTCGCAGGTGGACTTCGGCGACCACGTCGTCGCGAGCGGAGAGGTCGGCGCGAGCAGGAGCGGCGAACTGTCCGTGGTCGTCGGCTCCTGGCAGCTCACCGGCAAGTGCCTGCGCCCGCTGCCCGACAAGCGCAAGGGCCTCGCCGACCCGGAGGCCAAGGTCCGCCAGCGCTACCTCGACCTGGTCGCCAGCCCCGAGGCGCGCGATGTCGTACGGGCCCGCTCCAGCGCCGTGCAGGCCCTGCGGCAGGGGCTGCTGGACCGGGGCTACCTGGAGGTCGAGACCCCGATGCTCCAGCAGATCCACGGCGGGGCCAACGCCCGGCCGTTCCGCACCCACATCAACGCCTACGACCTCGACCTGTACCTGCGCATCGCGCCCGAGCTGTACCTGAAGCGGCTGTGCGTCGGCGGCATGGAGAAGGTCTTCGAAATGGGCCGCACCTTCCGCAACGAGGGCGTCTCCTACAAGCACAACCCCGAATTCACGATGCTGGAGGCCTACCAGGCCTTCGCCGACTACGACGTGATGCTCGATCTGACCCGCGAGCTGATCCAGGGCGCCGCCACGGCCGCCTTCGGCTCGCCGATCGCGCACAAGGCCGGACCCGACGGAAAGCTCGTCGTCCACGACATCTCCGGACCCTGGCCGGTCAAGACGATGTACGGGGCGATCAGCGAAGCCCTCGGCGAGGAGGTCGACGCCGACACCGAGGAGCACGTCCTGCGCCGGCTGTGCGACCGCGCGGCCGTGCCGCACACCCCCGACGACACCCGGGGCGACGTGGTCCTGGAGATGTACGAGCGGCTCGTGGAGGAGCGGACCAAGCTGCCCACCTTCTACAAGGACTTCCCGACGGACGTCTCCCCGCTCACCCGGCAGCACCGCAAGGACCCCAGGCTCGCGGAGCGCTGGGACCTGGTGGCCTTCGGCACCGAACTGGGCACCGCCTACTCCGAGCTGACCGACCCCGTCGAGCAGCGGCGCCGGCTGACCGCGCAGTCGCTGCTCGCGGCGGGCGGGGATCCGGAGGCGATGGAACTCGACAACGACTTCCTCGACGCGCTGGAGTACGCCATGCCGCCCACGGGCGGCCTGGGCATCGGGGTCGACCGCCTCGTCATGTTCCTCACGGGTCTGACGATCCGGGAGACGCTGCCGTTCCCGCTGGTGAGGCGGGGCTGACCGCGAGGACTACTCCCAGCGGGTGAGCGCGCGGAGGTGCGTCCGCGCCTCTCGACATCTGCGGCGATGTCGTTGATACGTAGGAGTAATGAAAAATGACGAGCCGACAGTAGGGCGACGCGTGCTCCTGCGCTCCGCCGTCTTCCTCGGAGTCGCCGCCGCCGCGGGACTGCTCACGGGCGGCGAAACCGATCTGCCGACCCCGGGCGCCGGAGGTACGGGGGCTCCCGCTGCGGGACCGCCGCCCGGCGGGGCCGCGGGGCCCGGTCCCCTCAACGGAGCCCCCGCCGCGCTGCCGCGGTTCCCGCGCGGATCCCCGTACCGGCTCGAACCGATGACCTCCGAAGGGGCCCCGGAGCGCGTGCCCGTGGCGAAGCCCGCCGTACGGACCCGGCCGATCCTGGAACTGCCCGCCGGCGCGAGCACGGCGAACGCCATGACCCTCACCTTCGACGACGGCCCCGACCCCCGCTACACCCCGGGCATCCTGGACACGCTCGCGCGCCACAGCGTCCGGGCCATGTTCTTCGTCTGCGGGGAGATGGCGGTCGACAACCAGGACCTGCTGCGCAGGATGGTGGCCGAGGGCCACGTCATCGGCAACCACACCTGGACCCACCCGCAGCTCACCAAGATCAGCCGGCCCGCCATGGCCTCCGAGATCGGCCGCACGAGCGAGGTCGTACAACAGGCCGTGGGCACGGCTCCGCTGTGGTTCCGGGCGCCCTACGGGGCCTGGAACCGGGCCGCCTTCGAGATCGGCGCGGAGCTCGGCATGGAACCGCTCGCCTGGACCGTGGACACCCTGGACTGGAAGGAGCCGGGCACCACCGCGATCGTGTCGCGGGTCCTCAGCCAGGCGGCGCCCGGCGTGATCGTGCTGAACCACGACGCGGGCGGCAACCGCTCGCAGAGCGTGCAGGCGCTGGCGAGCTACCTGCCGCACCTGCTCGCACGGGGGTTCCGGATGACGCTGCCCGAGCTGCCGCCGCGCTGAGGGCCGTACCCCGCGCGCGGCGGCGCCCACCGCCGCCGCGCGGGCCGGTCCGCGGGAGCCGGTCCGAGCCGGCCGGCGTCAGCGGGCCTCCACCATCCGCGCGAACACGACGACGTTCCCGTCGTAGCCGCGCCCCTTCGAGTAGCCTCCGCCGCACGTGATCACCCGGAGTTCCGGCTGTCCGGTGTCCCCGTACACCCGGGATCCCGGGAAGGTGCTCTTGGAGAACACCTCCACGCCGTACACCTCGAACACCGCCGTGCGCCCGTCGTAGCGCGCCACCTCGATGCGGCTGCCCTTCTGGACCGAACCCAGCCCGTAGAAGACCGCGGGGCCCTGCGCGTTGTCCACGTGGCCCACGATCACCGCCGAACCCTGCTGACCCGGCGAGATGCCGTTGAGGTACCAGCCGGCCAGGTTCTTGTCCTGCGGGGGCGGTGCGTCGATCCATCCCTGCGCGTCCAGCCCGACCGTCATCACCGGTGCGTCCACGCTGATCGACGGGATCCGGATGCGCTGGACCGACGAGTGGTCCAGCGCCTCCACGTCCGGCGGCGGCGTGGACGGTTCGGCGGGTGCCTGGTCGGCCGGCTGCCCGACCGTCGCCCCGGCCGGTGCGCTGACCGCCGCGGCCGCGGCCGGCTGCGGGGGGCCGTCGCCGGCCTCGGCTCCGTTGCGCATCATGGCGAGGCCGGTGAGCATGACCAGCGCGATCGCACCCCAGGGGGAGCGTCTCCTCGGTGGCCTCTCACTCTCGTCCTCGAGCATGGTTCTCCCTTCCCGACGCGGGGGTCCCGACCCGCGTTCTTGTCCCACCCCTTCACGCCCTACTTCACGCACGCTAAGGCGGCGCGTGCGGGACGGCGATCGGGGAAGGGCGAACGGGTGGTGGGGCCGGAAGGGGTGCGCCCATCCAGGTAATCGTCACATAAATGCCTGACGGGTCGTGACCTGCGGATCCGTCAGCAAACGCGACCGCGCATCGGCGTGTCGCTCAACCTTGCGGCCCAAAGGCGGAAATGCGCTGGTTGCGGACCGAGCCGAGGGTTCGTGGTGGGAGGCGTTCTCGTCGATCTGCCCGGGCCACCGCTCCGGGGCGCTTCCCGCTGGAGGTTCCACCATGCGTGTTCTCCGCGCTCTTACCGTGACCGCGGCGGCCACTTGCGCCGCCATCGCCCTCAGTGCCCCCTTCGCCGCCGCGAATCCAGCGGGCGGTCCGCCCTCGGGAGGCAACGGCGGGCCGAGCAATGTCACGGTCAACCCGTACTCCGTGCACCAGGGCTCCACGATGCAGGTCAGTGCGGCCGGCTGCGGCCACGGCGGCATCGTCTTCTCGCACGGCAACTTTCCCCAGACGAACCTGTCGGCCGGCTCCATCGGCTTCGCGACGGTCCGGATCTTCAACCACGCCTCGCCCGGGCACCAGACCCTGTCGGTCAAGTGCCACGACAACAGCCTGGTCGCCACGCACCGCTTCACGATCCTGGACGGCCGCGGCGCCCAGGGAGGCCTCGGCGGCTCCCTCGGCCCGTCCACCACCGAGACCGCCATCGGCGCGAGCCTCGTCGGTGCGGCGGCCCTCGGCGCCGGTGCCCACGTGATGCGCCGCCGGCGCCCGATCCGCGGCCGGGTCTGACCGGCCGACCTCCCCGGTCGACCCGGACAACCGCCGGTCGCCCCGTGTCCTGGCCCGCACACGGGGTGACCGGCGTTCGGTCAGGGGGGCCCGGG
>NZ_JBSFDF010000004.1:0-253265 GCF_053593795.1 Streptomyces sp. NPDC002104
GAGCCCGTCCGGGGCGCAGAAGCGCGGACAGTCCGCAGGCTTCACGGCAAATGCGTTCCGGATGGGGCGTGTTGTGAGGAGACGATTCCATCGGCTCCTCCGGCGGCGAAGCCGCCCCCGCCCCCGCCCGAGACGCCTTCGCCGCCCGCACACTGCTCTCCAACGCCGCCATCAGGTCGATGACCTGCCCACCCGCACCCTCCACCGCCGGCCCCGCCGCCACCGCCGGTTCGCCGCCACCGGCCTTCGCCGCGACCATCGCCTCCACCGCCTCGCGGTAGTCGTCGCGCAGCGAGTCCATGTCGACCTCCCCCAGCGTTGCCATCAGCGCGTCCGCCAGGTCCAGCTCGGCCTCCCGCACCGACACCGTGCCCTCGGGCGCCACCCCCTCCGGAGCCCGGATCTCGTCCGGCCACAGCAGCCCGTGCATCGCGATCACGTCGTCGACGACCCGTAGCATCCCCAGCCGCTCCCGCCCCCGCAGCGCGTACTTCGCGATCGCGACCTTCCGGCTCCGCTTCAGCGCCTCCCGCAGCAGCGTGTACGGCTTGGCCGCCGTGGCCCCGCTCGCCGCGAGGTAGTACGCCGCGTCCATCTGCAGCGGATCGATCTGATCGGCCGGCACGAACGAAACGATCTCGATCGTCTTCGCGGTGGCGATCGGCAGCTGCGCCAGATCCTCATCGGTGATCGGAATGATCGACCCGTCCGCCTCCTCGTACCCCTTGCCGATCTCGGCGGTGGACACCTCCTCCCCGTCCAGCTCGCAGACCTTGCGGTAGCGGACGCGCCCGCCGTCGCTGACATGGATCTGGCGGAAGGAGATCGAGTGGCTCTCAGTGGCGTTCACGAGCTTGATCGGAATGCTGACCAAGCCGAAGGAGATCGCCCCGTTCCATATGGATCGCACGGTTCCTCCTGTTTCGTGGCAATCTCATCGTATGACGCCGATCACCCTGGTGGAGGGCCGTCGTATTCCGCTCAGCAACCTCGACAAGGTCCTCTACCCGGAGACCGGTTTCACGAAGGGCGAGGTCCTCCACTACTACGCCACGGTCGCGGGCTCCCTGCTCGCCCACATCCACGACCGCCCGGTGTCCTTCCTGCGCTATCCCGACGGCCCGGACGGACAGCTCTTCTTCACCAAGAACCCTCCGCCCGGTACCCCCGCCTGGGTGAAGACCACGCCCGTGCCCCGCTCGGAGGACCTCCGGGCCGAGCAGGTGGTCGTCGCCGACCTGCCCACCCTCATGTGGGCGGCCAACCTCGTCGTCGAGTTCCACACCCCCCAGTGGCCGGCCGGTGCCCCCGCCCTCGCCGACCGCCTGATCCTCGACCTCGACCCGGGTCCCCCCGCCACCGTCGTCGAATGCTCCGCCGCCGCCCTCTGGCTCCGCGACCGCCTCACCGCCGACGGCCTCCACGCCTGCGCCAAAACCTCCGGCTCCAAGGGCCTGCACCTGGCGGTGCCCCTCGAACCGACCCCCTCCGAGCAGGTGTCGGCGTACGCGAAGGCCCTCGCCCAGGAGGCCGAGCGCGAGCTCCCCGACCTCGTCGTGCACCGGATGACCAAGGCGCTGCGCCCGGGCAAGGTCTTCGTCGACCACAGTCAGAACGCCGCCGCCAAGACCACGGCGGCCCCGTACACGCTGCGCGCCCGCACCCTGCCCACGGTCTCCGCCCCCGTCTCCTGGGTCGAGGTCGAGGCCTGCCGCACCCCCTCCGACCTGGTCTTCCTCGCCGACGACATCGCCCCCCGGCTCGCCCGCGACGGAGACCTCTTCGCGCCCCTCCTCGACCCCGGCCTGGCCGGGCGGCTCCCGTGATCACCGTCGCGCTCGCCGCCGCCGTACGGACCCTGCCGCGCGGGCCCGGTCTCGCGTACGAGCCGAAGTTCGACGGCCACCGTCTCGTCATCGTCCGCACCGACCGCGCCGTTGACGGGGTGGTCCTCCAAGCCCGCTCCGGCCGCATCGTCACCGCGGCCTTCCCCGACCTCGCGGCAGCCGCCCACCACCTGCCCGCCGGGACCGTCCTGGACGGGGAGGTGGTGATCTGGCACGCCGGCCGCACCGAGTTCGCGCTCGTACAGCGCCGGGCCGCCGCCGCCTCGGCCGCGCGGGCCGCCGTACTGGCCCAGACGCTGCCGGCCTCGTACGCGGCCTTCGACGTACTGGAACTCGCCGGGCTGGACCTGCGCGCCCGGCCGTACGAACGCCGGCGCGCCCTCCTCGTGGACCTCCTCCTGCCGCTGGGGCCGCCCCTCCAGCCGGTCCCCATGACCACGGACCCCGAACTGGCGGAGACCTGGTACGAGACCCTGCCCGCGAGCGGCATCGAGGGCCTGGTCGTCAAACGGATGGACCAGCCCTACCCCGCCGGCCGCCGGGGCTGGTACAAACTCCGCCACACCAACGTCCGGGACGCGGCGGTGGTCGGCTACACGGGCACCGCCCGCCGTCCCCTCGCGCTCGTCCTGGTCCTGCCGGTCGGTGACGAGGCCCCGCTGGTCTCCAGCCCCCTGACGGCGCCGCTGCGCACCGAGGTGGCGGCGGCGCTGGCAGCCCGCGCCCCGCTGCCGGCCGGGGCCGCCACCATCACGGCCATCGGCCTGGGCGAGGTCCCCTTCCACCCCCTGGACCCGCCGCTGACGGCCGAGGTCCGCCACACCTCGACCCGGCACCCGCCACCGGAGGTACTGCGCCTGCGCACAGACCTGTGACCCGCGGCGGGCTGCGCCACGGGTCACGGGTCACGGGGTCGGCTGCCGGCTCAGCGGCTCAGATGCTCAGCGGTTCGGCAGTTCAGCGGATCAGTCGTGCGCGCCCCGCCCCGAATTGGGCGGGGAACCGGGCTGCGGGTGGGGTCCCGGCCCCTCGACGTGCCGGTGACCCGATTCCCGCCGGGCCCTGACCTCCTCCGGATGGAGGGAGGTGGTGGAGCCGAAGTTTCCGTAGCCCTGCATCTCGTGCGGGCGCAGGCCGCTCTCGGGGAAGTCCACGTAGTCCCGCTCCTCGCGCACCTCGTGCACGGCGCCGCCCTCGGGCAGGTGCGGCTGGCTCTCGGGAGTGGGCGGTGCGGGTTCCTGTGCCCGGACCCGCTTGCCCAGCAAGAAGCCGCCGAGCAGGAAGCCGACCACGATGAGCCCGACGACCAGGAACCACGCGATGTTGGTCAGTGTCCTGTCCACCGCGAGAAAGGTCAGAGTCGTGTCCATACAACCCATTTTCCCGCATGTACGCCCATATCACCCGATCAAGCCCGTGGGCCGCCCCCTCACCCCCGGAGCGGACCGTCCGCGTCCCGCACCCCGCGCACCTCGCGGCCTCCGAGCACCGCCAGGATCTCCGCACAGATGGCCAGCGCCGTCTCGGCCGGCGTCTGCCCGCCCAGATCCAGCCCGATCGGCCCGTGCACCGTCCGCAGCAGCTCCTCGCTCACCCCCGCCGAGAGCAGCCCCTCGCGCCGCCGCGCGGTGGTCTTGCGGGAACCGAGCGCACCGACGTACGGAACCCCCAGCGCGAGCGCGGTCCGCAGCGTCGGCACGTCGAACTCCGGATCATGGCTCAGCATCGCCAGACAGGCGGCGTCCCGCCGCGCCCCGAGCAGCTTCGCGGCCTCACTGACGTCGGTGACCACGCTCACCTCCCACCCGAGCAGCCGGGCCTGGGCCTCGATGACCTCGGCCAGCTCCCCGCCCCCGCCGATCACCACGTACGGAGCCGACGGGTACGCCTCCACGAGCACCAGCCCGGATCCCGCGTACAACGCGTCCCGCCCGGGCCGCCGCGTCCTCAGCAGCTCCCCGGCCCGCCGCTCGGCGTCCCCGGAAGGCTGGTCCGCCCCCCGTACGACCACACTCACCGCCTGATCGGCCCGCTCGTTCAACTGCGTCACGAGCGCTACCCCGACCCCCTGCCCGAGCAGCTCCCACCACTCACCGGGAATCGCACCCAGCGGCTGCAACAGCACCTCGGCCTGCCCGCCACACGTCAGCTTCGCCTCGACGGCCTCCCCGGCCCCGACGGAAACCTCGCACACCCGCGCGGTCTCCCCGGCCCCCATGGAGGCGGCCTCCGCCACCAGCTCGGCATCGAACACCCCCCGGTACAGGGCCCCGACGCACTCGCCCTTCACATCCACGAGCACGGCCCCGGCCGGATCCCGGGGCCCGAACCCCTGCTCGGTCACGGGCCGCGCCAGAAACCCGACCCGCCCCTCGGCCACCCACCGCCGCGCCGTCTCCACCAAGTCACGCATTTCGCGCCGCCCCATCCTCACCGTCAGAGCACGCCACAAAGCACCAGGTCAACGACACGAAGTGGCCTCCACCCCAACCTACGCACCCCCGCCCCCACCCCCCACCCCCCAAAACCCACAGACCCACCCCCACATCCTTCGTACGGACCACCGGAACGGAACCCGCCCAGGTGGGGCCGAGCGCTGATCCGGGCCGTGCGCGCGGTCAGCCGGGGGAGGGCTCCGGGGTCAGTGATTCCTCACCGATCCGGTTTCCGGACCGGTAGATGGTGACGACTCCGTCGTGGATCTCGTACCGGTACGGATCGTTGCGCGCCGTGTAGCCCTTCGCGGTCCTGACCGCCGGCATGGCGATCCCCGGCTCGCGGCGGTCGCTGAACTCGCCGAAGTAGTAGAGCTTTCCGCCCGTGGTCAGGCACAGGGTGATCTGTTTGTTCCCCGTGCGGAACGCGGTTTCCAGGCTCGCCCCGGCGCCGTCGGGCAGGGAGTCGGCGATCCGGCCCGGGCAGGTGCCGGCACTCCGGGGGGATTCCTCGGAGGCGGGGGTGGACCCGCCGCCCGTCCCGAAGGAGGAGGACAGTGCCGAGCAGCCTTGGCTGAGGGCGTACAGGGCGACCGGGACGACGATCAGTGCGAGGCAGCCCTTGCCGCCACCGCTCTTCCTTCCGGCGGGCGGTGTCCACCCGCCCGGCGGGAGCCAGACCCGGGGGTCCGGTGGGGGAGGCGCCGGCGGAACGTAGGGAGGGGGAGGGGGCGGGGGAGGCGCCGTGCGGTGTGCCGCGGGAGGGATGTAGCCGACGGTGGCCGGAGGCGGGAAGAAGGCCTCGCCGCGCTCCGGTGTCGGACGCGAGGAGGCCGGCGGCACGCGGGTGGGGCCGGAGCGGAATCCGGGTGCGGCCGCACGGCCTCCGGCGGGGGTCTTCGCTCCGGTTCCGGTTCCGGTTCCGGGGCCGGGGCCGGTTCCGGTGCCCGTCCGAGTGCCGGAGCGGCCGGACGTTCCCCTGGATCCGGCCGGCGAGGACGTACGGGTGCTCGCGCCCGGGGCCGGGCGGGGGCCCGGCGCCTTCGGCGCGGTCCTCTTCCTCGCCGCAGCCTTCTGCGCCGAGGCCTTCCAGCCGGTGCCGCACGCGATGCACGACGGATCCGTGGGATCGTTGCGCGTACTGCAGTCGACGCAGGTCCACGGTCCGGGAGCCGCGCCGCTCCGACGGGTCCCGCAGGTGGTGCAGTTCTTCTCCTCCTGCGCATTGAACTCGTCGCAGTCGCGGCACCTCCAGTTCGTCTCGGTCACCCCGGGTTCCTTTCACGTCCCGTGCGCGGCCCGGGAGTCACGCCGCCGGTCCGGTTGCCATCCGGGAGAGGACTTCCGCGTACAACGTCTCGCTGATCCCCGAAGCGGGCGAGACGATCCATCCGGGGTCGCCGGACGGAATCCGGACGGGGACCTCGTCATCCGGTCCGGATGCGGATGCGGATGCGGACTCGGACTCGGATTCGGACTCGGATTCGGATTCGCGCTCGGGTTCGGGCTCGGTGGTCTCGGGGATGGAGTAGGTGCGGCGGAGCAGTTCCGCGGTCTCCAGAGCCTCGTGGTGGTGACCATCCGGCACGGCGACCCGGACGACGACCAGCCCGTCGCCGTCCCCGTCCTGCTGGCGGAAGCGCAGGATCAGCTGATGCGCGCCGTCCTGGGCGCGCAGGCTGATCGACTCGCAGTTGTCCGTGAACGCGCTGATCGTCCCCCACGAGAACTCGCAGGTGAGCGCGAGCCTCTCGGAGGCATCCGCCGTGCCCTCGTGGAGCCGGAAGCGAGGCCACCACAGCAGTGTTCTCACAGACTGTTCGCGATCGTCTCGATGATCTCGTCCATCTCGAACTCCTCCAGTCCGTCGCCGGCCTTGGAAGCGAAATGCAGCGTCAGGTCCCACTCCTCCGCGATCGGGTCCGACCACGGGGCCTGATCGGGTGCGAAGAGGACGAGGCGCTTGGCCGACTGCTCCATCACGGAGGTCTGGCTGCGGGCGTACCCCCACTGTTCGAAGAGGTCGTCCAGCGACCGGGGGATGTCCTTCGGGTACGTCGCCGCGGTGACGCCGACGGTGCCGAGCGGGTGGGCCGGCGCGTCGGTGAACATGACCACCACGTGGCGACGGCGGTCGAGCCCCGTCTCCCAGGGAGAGTTGACAGCCAGGGCGAGGGCTTCCAGGCCCGACTCGGGAATGTCACCGCCGCCGGTGGCGTCGATCGACTCCACGAACTTCTCGAACTCCCGGGCCTGATCGGGCAGGCGCAGGAACGGGGTCTCCTCGATGGCGTCGGAAGGGTCGTCCCCGAAGTCGCGGAAGGCGATGACCTTCAGCCGGAGCTGGCTGATGGCCTTGCCCTTCTTTCCCATCACCTGGTCCAGCCGGTCATGGAACTGCAAAGCGCTCGACTTGACCGTGTCGAGAACGGGGAACATGGAGGCGGTGGCATCGATGCACAGCACGATGTCGACCGCGTACTGCAGGTTGCCCCGGTACTGGTTCATTTCGGCGTTCATGTGTTCTCTCTCGCGAGGAGGGCGGTGGCCGCGGTTCGCGCGGCGCGGGTGGTCTTACCGTCAGGAGGGGCGCCGGCCACCGAAATTGATGCGGACGCGCGAGACCTTCGGATCCTTGGCCCCGGGAGCCGCCTCCTCGGAGGGAGCGGGCCTCGGAGGCGGCGGGGCGGCGGCCGAACGGGGTGCGGACCCCGTGAGGTTGGTACGGATCCGGCTGCCACGCGGTGCGGTTCCGGCCGTCCCGGTGGTTCCGGCCGTCCCCGTGGCGGCCGTCCCCGTGGTCCCGGCCGTTCCGGCCGACGCGCCGCGACCGGCTCCGGGCTTGCTCCCGGTCGCCGTGGCGTGGTGCAGGGCGCATACCTGGGGGTCGGCCAGAGCCTTCAGGAACGTGGACATCCGCGGCCGCTTGCCGGGCGACCTCGAGGTCATCGCCCGGATCAGGCCCTGCATGCTGTCCGCCAGCCGGGGGTCGACGTCGAGCACCTCGCCGGAGTTGACCGCGTCGGCAGGTGATCCGAACCGGCTGTCATAGCCGGGTACGGCACCGGTGAGGTACTGGTGCGTCATCAGCCCCAGGGCGAACACGTCGACCGCGCAGGTGAGGTGCTCGGGCCCGACCGTCCCGTCCTCCTGCATGTACCGGCGCCATTCGGGCGCCCCGTACAGGGAGTCCCCGGCCACCTCCTGCGGCCCGGGTGGGCTGCCCGATACGTAGGAGTCGTCGAAGTCGATGAGTTTGGCGGTGTGGAAGGCGGCTCCCTCCCGCTTCTGCACCAGCACGTTCAGCGGTTTCAGGTCACCGTGCACCACATCGATGTCGTGCAACTGCTGCAGGCTCAGCCCCAGGGTCTTCAGCAGCACGGTCTTCTGGCGCGGTTCGAGGGAGTGCGGCTTCTCCAGGGTGGACGTGTCGATGCGCTCGGTGACCTTGTAGTAGGTGCTCCCCTCGTGGAAGAAGTCCCGGGCGAGCACCAGATTCCCGCCGCCGCGCGCGTCCGGACGCAGCCGCTTCATCAAGCCGCGGTGGCGGTCCTCGAACTCCCGGCACAGTTCGAGACGGATCCGTACGCTCTTGCTGGCCGGATCGGACCCCTCCCGCGGCCGCTTCGGTTCCAGGAACCGCTTCAGGAAGAACTCCTCGCCGTCCTTCTCCGCGAACGCCCAGACGCATTTCCCGCCATTGGCATTGGTGGGCTCGGTGATGACGCGGTAGCCCGCGATGGTGTCGCCCAGTTTCACGACGTCTCCTCTTCGGGGTCCGGGGGAAGGAAGCACTCGTACCCAGTGCGGTAGGCCTTCCACGTGGAGTCCTGCCAGGCCCGTACCCGTGCGGTCGGGACGGGGTCACCCGGCCTGTCGAAGCGCCCGATCTCGTCTTCGAGCTGCCGGTGGCGTTCGATGAAGTCGCGCTGGAGGGCGCCGAAGTCCGCGTAGCCGAGGGCGGTCACCACCAGCGTGGCGTCGTCGCCCGTGCGATCGGTCAGCTCGTCACGCAGTCGCTCGCCCCACGCCGTGGGGCTCTGGGCTCCCCGCAGCGTGCGCAGCAGGAGCCTTTCGAAGTCGGCCGGAGTGTCCACGTACCCGAAGCACCCGTCCGTCGCGGTGACCAGGACGCACGGCAGCTCGATCTCCCGGAGGTAGCGCGAGGCGATGGTGAACGGCCGGTCGGAACAGACCAGATTGGTCATCGGCGGATCGCTCCGGAGCAGCTCCAGGGCATCGCTCTCCTGGGTGTGGTCGCGGGTCAGGACTTGCAGTCCGGGCCCGGGGCGCAGGACGTAGGCCCGGGAGTCCCCTGCCCACAGCGCACGGATTTCCAGGGCGCGGTCCGTACGGTTCGCACGGCCGGCGTGGTCCACCCGGGCGGGGCGGACGGCGTAGAGCAATGCGGCCAAGGTGGTCGGCAGTTGCCGGCGCATGGTCCCGCCGAGATTGCTCGGCCGGTGCGGTGCGTGCGCGAGGAACCGCCCGAGATCGGCATGGAGTCCGTCGGCCGTCGGCTCGGTGAGGCCCTGGCCC
Source organism: Streptomyces sp. NPDC002104 (assembly GCF_053593795.1). Taxonomy (NCBI): domain Bacteria; kingdom Bacillati; phylum Actinomycetota; class Actinomycetes; order Kitasatosporales; family Streptomycetaceae; genus Streptomyces; species Streptomyces sp. NPDC002104. The sequence goes on from NZ_JBSFDF010000004.1 coordinate 8,822, forward strand.
ACCTTGTGGAACCAGCACTCGGTGGCCAGTCTGGCGACACGGGAACCGGTCCAGGCACTGGTCATCATGGAGTCGGGCCCGGACCACGCCGGGGAGGATCCGGCCCCGCCGGCACCGTCGAAGACGGCCAGCACACCCTGCCCGCTCCCTCGGTGGACGGCGAGGAGGGGCTCGGCGTCCTCGCCGCGCCCCGGTACCCGTTCGGTCCACACGACCACGGACAGCAGGTCCGCTTCCTCGCACGTCCAGACGGTCGGAGGAGGCGCCACCGGTGCCACCGGTCCCACCGGTGCTGCCGGTGCCGACGGCGCCGCCGGTGCCGCCGGTGCTGCCGGTGCCGCCGGTGCGAAGGCCTCGTAGCGCTGGACCGCGGGTGCGGGCAGCGGGCCGCCGACGGGCAGGGGCACGGCGGAGTGTTCCGGGGCTTCCTGGTCGAAGACCTCCTCGCCACGGCGGGCGGATGGCGTCCCGCGCTCCGCTTCCTGGCCCTGAGCGGCCGGCCAGGGCGCGGAGGCCGGCCAGGGAGCGGAGGCCGGACAGGGGGGCGCGTCCGGAGCGGTCACCGGCACTCCGGCCGCACGCTCGCCCGGGTGCCCGGCCGCGGACGATTCCGCGCCGGCCCGGGCCCCGTGCGTATCGACGGGCTCGTACTTCCCCCTCATGGCCGCGTCTCCCGTGCGTCGTCCCGCTGAGGCCGCTTCGCCGTACCGCGCACCCTGCTCTCGCGGCGCACCACCGGACCGTCGGTGACCGCGGAGTCGCGCTCGTCCTCGGGGACGGCGTCAGGGGCGGCGCCCTCGGCGTCACCTCCGGCCCGCTCACCCCGCGGGGCCAGCCGCCCCCCGGACCGGTCGCCCGGCACCCGGACGGTCCCTCGCGACGGCAGCGGCTCGTCGTCGGGAGGTGCGGAGGCCGCCGATGGAGCCGAGCCGCGGGCTGCCGCGACACCGCCGCGTCGCTCGCCACGGTGTGCGCGGGCGCCCTCGCCGCCGGGGCGCGGGGACACGACCTCGCCCCGCAGCGCGGGCCGGTCCGCCACCCGGGAGGACTCCTCCGCGCGCGGAGAATCCGCGCCCCTCGCGGAGGTCAGTGATCCCTTGAGCCGCCCGCTCCGGGAGCCCTCGCCGAACAAGCCGCCGCCGTCGCCGACGAGGTCCTCGAGGACCGTCCGCTCCAGCTCTGCCTGCTCGAACGGCTCCCTGTCCCCGTCGCCGCGCTTGAGAACCAACTCCGCCGCCGCCAGCCGCGCGTTCCGCTCCTCGGCCTTGCGCTTCTCGACCCACGCGAGGGCGGCCCTGGGGCCCTCCCGTTCCATGACCTCGGCCACCAGGCCCGCCTCGCCCTCCTCGCGCAGCAGATCCAGGTGACGCTCCCGGCGCATGCGGTCGAGCCTGGTCTCGCGCACCACATCGCGGTACTCGCGACCGCTGGCGGCGATCTCGTCCTCGTCCACCATGAGTTCGAGGTGGATGTTCCGCAGCCGGATCGCCGAGTCCCCGGGGAACGCCCGCAGGGTGCTGTTGAGCGCCGATTCCGCCTCGTGGAACTCGGCGATGTCGTAATTCCGCGACACCTCCCGCAGCATGCGGCGCAGGTGCCCGTACAGCGCACCGCTCATGTCGTGGATGCCGCGGCGCACGACCTCCGCGGGATCGGCGACCCGGCAGACGAGGTCGACCCGCCCGCGGAAGGAAAAGGTCGGGTCCCGGCTGAGCAGCGGCTCGACGTCCAGGACGAGCCGGTGCTCGGTCAGGTCGACGGTGAAAACGCTCTGGTACGCGCCGAAGCGTGCCGACGGGATCTCCTCGCCGCTCCGCACCGTCAGCGCGTCCCCACTGTCCAGGACCAGGACCAGTGCACGGCCGGGCTCGGGAGGCTTCAGTGGGCTTGCCAGCCGCCACTTCGGAAGCGTCTGGCTGTCAAGAACCGGGTCGTACGTCAGATCGTTCACGATCCGCCTTCCCTCTCCTCTTGCTCCTCGCCCATCTCAGGCATCCCAGGACTTCGTGGTGCGGCTGCTCCCTGGTCACCGGCGTACGAGAGCACCGTGCAGGACCGCCGCCGTTTCGGACGGTTTGTCGCGGTCCCGGGCCCAGCGGTCGAGCCAGTACAGCAACCGCTGCCGGTGCTTGCCGGGTCGTCCGGCGATGTCGGTCACCAGCGTGGTGAGGAGGGCGGCGCCGCCCGGCACCAGAGGGGCGTACACGTCGAGCCAGCGCCGCAACGCGTCCAGCGCGGACTCCTGTACCGGCTTGCGCGCCAGCGCCCGTGCCCAGAGTTCGGCAAGCCGGCCGGGGTGCTCGTGCAGCAGGGTGAGGAGCAGGGGAACTCCCGGCACGGCCTCCCCGGCGGTCCCGGTGGTGCCCGCGATGCCGGTGGTGGCCGGTTCGTACGGCTGGGACACGGCGAAGACGAAGGCCGACAGCGTCTTGACCACGAGCGGTGAGAGATCCTGCGGTGCGGACCACTGGAGGTAGCCCTCCAGGACGTACCCGGCGCGTCCCTGGTGGATCAGGTGTACGCCTCCCCAGGCGACCGGCGTCAGAGTGCCCCAGTCGTCGTCGCGGTCCAGGGCGGCGCGGAGCACGCCCACGGCGCGCTCGGGGGAGTTGCGGCCGAGCAGCCCGCCCACGGCGTTCGCCGCGGTACCGGCCAGGCGGCGCTCATGGGCGGAGGAGCCCGAGCCGGCCCACTGGCGCAGCACTTCCCAGACCTGTTCCTCGGTGTCGGGCCTGCTGCCCGACACTCCGAGCGCGGTGGCCGCCGCTTGCCTGAGCGGCCAGGAGGTACTGCCCGCCCACGGTTTGAGGAGGCGGTACACCGCGTAGTGATGGTCGGCCCAGGCCAGCACCCCGGCGGCGACCGCGGCCCTGGCACGGACTTCCAGGTCCGCGTGGGTCAGCAGGGTGCGCAGCCAGGTCAAGATGGCGTCCCGGCGTCCGTCGAGCGTGGTCCACGCATAGGCGAGGACCACCTGGCGGAGCAGGGAACTGCGGAATCGCACGCGGGGCGGCCCGCCGGCCGAGGACGGCTCCACCCGAAGCCACGGCTGCTCGTCGGCGAGGCGGTCCCGGAACCGGACATCCGCCGGAGCCGGCTCCGGCTCGGCGAACGCGGACCGCAGCCGGATCGCGGCTTCGGCGACCGTGAGGTAGCTGCTGTCCTCCAGTACGGCCGCGGCCAGCGCGAAGGCGAGCGCGTCCGGATCGCGGTGCCGTTGGAACCACTCGTGGACCTGGTCGCTCGGATCGCGCAGCTCCGCGACCGCGGCCGCGAGGTCGCCGTCCGCGCGCAGCACCGCGGCCAGCCGGGCCGCGTGGTGCGCCGACGGGCGCTCGAGCAGAGCGGCGACGGCCCCGTGACGCTCCAGCAGGGCGTACAGATCATCGCGCGTCGCACGGTCCGCACCGTGGCCGAGCACGCGGCGTTCCACCACCATCAGCGGGTCCGCTGCGGTCAGCCGCTGCCACGCCAGCAGTCCCATGCCCGGTCCCGCCAGGGCGAGTTCCAGCCCCTGGCCTCCTACGAGGACCAGGAAGCAGCCGGCCGCCTTCAGGACCGCCGTCACACGGCGGACGGCCGCGGAGTCCCAGGCGTCCGTACTCGCCGGAGAGTCGTCGAAGCTCACCAGGAATCCGCATTGCCCGATCGGTGGAGCCCAGGTCGGCTCCGTGACTGCCGACGGGTCGAGAAGGCGGTGGCAGCCGCCTTCGCCCTCCTTGTCACTGCCGAGACCGGTACCGCTCTGCGCCATGACCTCGGCCAGCAGGTTGACCGCCGTGGCCTCGCGGCCGCTGCCCGGAGCCGCGGTGAGGGCCACGAGATGGCCGGTCCGCAGGGCGTCGAGGGCCGGTTCGTACTCCGCGGGAGGTACGAACCAGTCCGTATGGTCCTGCAGTTCGACCGCGTCGAGGGCAACAGACGCGGTATTGCTGCGGCCTCCGGGGTGGCGGGAGGCGCCGCCGGTGTGGAAGCCGCCCCCGAAACTCACCGTCTCGTTGAACAGGGCGAGCGTGCCGATGCGGGTCCCGGCCGTGTCCGCGTTCAGGCGCTCGGCGATCAGGTCGGCGATGGCCCCCGCACGCCGTGCCTCGCTCCGCTCGGAAGGATCGCCGTCACCCTCCTCGTCGCCGCCGTCGACGAGTGAGCGGAGCGCGTCGCTCTCACTCACCGGGCCCTCGGGGTCGCGGCCTTCGGCCCGCGCCGAGGAGGCTCCGGGGACTCGGCCGTCGCCCTCCGCGGAACGGGCAGGGCCGTGCGGCTCCGGATCGGGGCCGTCGACGGGGTCGGCCCGTCGCGCTTCCGTGCTCATGGAGGAATGAACTCTCGTGACGACGGGTGACGGATCGTTCGCGGAGACGGGCCGTCACGGCGGCCGACCGCGCAGGTCAGGTCAGGTCAGTTGATGTTCCAGTCGCCCTTGATCTCGACCTTCTCGTTGAACACCTGGGCGTTCTTGATGACGGCGGCGCTCACCTGCGGGGCCCGGGCACGCTGCGCGTTCACCGTCTCCTGGAGGAGGCTTCGTACATCGTTCTCGAAGGCGCTGTCCCTCAGCATGTGGGCCAGCAGGATCCGGTGGAGTTCCTCGCGTGCCTGCGCGTCGGCCGGGTCCCGGCGAACCGACTCCATGGCCTCCTCGGCGACGGCATCGCCCCGGAACCGCGCCCTGATCCGCTCGACGAGACGAGCCCCGCCGCCCCACCCCGAGCGCCCGGCCTCCGAGCCCATCGACTCGAGGGCTCCCTTGACGACAAGAGCGACGCCGGCTGCGGCAACCGCTGTGATCGGATCCACGTCTTCCCCCGGTCCGGCACATGTGCCGGGTGTCCTGAGGTCGGCACATAAGAAGAGGCCACTTTAGGGAGCGGAACGGGTTCCCGCTCCCGCCACCGACAGGTTGGCCGAAAGCCTCCCCGCGCAGCACCCGGGCCGGAGCCCGGGAACAAAGCCGGTCCGGTCCAACCGCCCCGGCCCGGCCCGGACGAAGTAGGCGCGAATCGTTCGCCTGAGCCCCACCCCAACAGGAAGAGCCACGCACCCCCAACACCACGAGCCGAACCCGCCGGTGGCGGAGTCCCGGCCCTCGCACACCGGTAGCCCAAGAAAACCCGGCGCCCCCACCCGCTGACACGGCCCTCGACGCCCGACCCCGGCGCCGCGCCTCCCACCACGAGGCGCACGCTCCCCGCAGCTGCTCCCGACCACCCGGCACCGGACATACGCGAAGACCCCGTCTCAGCGAACTCGCTGATGGCGGGGTCTTGGGCACTCCTTGCGAAGTGCCCCCGGCAGGATTCGAACCTGCGCACACGGCTCCGGAGGCCGTTGCTCTATCCCCTGAGCTACGGGGGCGCTGTCGCTGGTGTTGCGGCGACGGGTTGAACACTACCAGCTTCCGGACGGTGATCAGGAACGGATTCCGGGGGAGGGGGGCGTGGGTCGCTCGGACGGGGTGGAAGTGGCAAAAAGCCGGACGCGGGGGCCGGGGCGGACCTACTCTCGAGTTGTGTCAGGCGCCTCGGGCCGGGTGCTTGTTGTCGACGACAACAAGGTCATCCGGCAGCTGATCAGGGTCAATCTCGAGCTGGAGGGCTTCGAGGTCGTGACCGCGAACGATGGTGCCGAGTGCCTGGACGTCGTTCATCATGTGCTGCCCGATGCGATCACCCTTGATGTGGTCATGCCTCGTCTGGACGGGTTCGGGGCCGCCGCGCAGTTGCGGGCCGACCCGAGGACGCGGCATCTGCCCGTTGCGATCGTGAGCGCCTGTACGCAAGCCGAGGTCGAGGCCGGGATCGCCGCCGGTGTGGACGCCTTTCTCGCCAAGCCCTTCGAGCCCGCGGAGCTGGTGCGGGTCGTGCGCCGGCTCATCGAGCGCCGCGACCGGAGGGAGCGGAAGGGTGCCCCCGCCGGCAGAGGAAGAGGATGACCCCCCTTCGGGGTCATCCGTCGCAGGCCGTATTTCACATGGCGAAACCCTTCGCGTGACGTGGGGGCTTCTCCCCTAGGCTGGTCACGTGACCACCCCCGTCGACCTTTCCCGTTCCGTCGTGCGCGCCCTGCGCAGCGCCGTCGCGGACGGGGGGCTGCCCGCCGGTGTGGTCGTGCCCGAGCGGGTCGTCGTCGAGCGGACCCGGCCCGGCGGTGTGGGGGACTACGCCTCGCCCGTCGCGTTCGGGGTGGGGAAAGGGGCCGGACTCGCGCCCCGTGCGGTGGCCGAGGTGCTGGCTCCGCGGCTGGCCGGGCTGCCCGGGATCGCGAGCGTGGAGATCACCGGCGCCGGGTTCCTGAACTTCGTACTCGCCGAGCGGGACGTGGGGGAGTACGTACGGAGAATTCGGGAAAGCGGGGCGGCCTACGGCTTCCGGCCGGGGGAGGTTTACGGGGAGCCTGACCCTGGGTTGGCCGACCGGTTCGCCGACCGGTTCGCCGACGTGCCCGGCGGGATGCTGCGCGAGCGTGTCGTGCACGCCGCCGTGCGGCGGATCGGACGGAGTCAGGGGCAGGTCTCGGATGTTGGTGCCGGGCTGACGGGTGTTGCCCCCGTGGCCCGGCGGGACGGGGACGTCCTCGCCCGGTACGGGGCCGACGCCGCCGTCTGGGCGATGCTGTCCGTGCCCGGGCCCGAGACCCCGGTGTTTCCCGCGTCGCTGCTCGTCCAGGACGAGTCGAGCGAGTTCTTCCGGGTGCGCTACGCCCACGCCCGGGCGCGGGCGCTCACGCGCAATGCCCGGCAGCTCGGGTTCCGGAGCGAGCCCGGGGAGCCGGGAGAGGTGCCCGGCTCCGCCGCGCTCTTCGCGGCCCTGCTCGACCAGCCCCTCGTACTCGAAGCCGCCGCGCACCACCGTGCGCCCGAGCGGCTCGTACGGCAGCTCGTCGTGCTGGCCGACGCCCTGCTCGACTTCCAGTACCACGTCCTGCCCCAGGGGGACGAGAAACCCTCGGCCGCCCACCGTGCCCGGCTGGCCCTCGCCGAAGCCGCCGGGACGGTGCTGGCCGGCGGCCTGGCCCTGCTCGGCGTAGACGCGCCCGACCACCTGTGATGCCTGCGATACGTATGTGATCCGATGTGATTCGCGTGCGATCCGGATGATTTGCGAAGAGAGAATGCTGAGATGAGCCGTTCCGCACACCCCGCAGGGCCCCGCCACGCCGACGTCCTGCCCGAGGGCCACTACTCCCCGCCGGCCGCCGACCTCAACGTGCTCGACGAGAAGGTCTGGGCACGGACGGTCGGCCGCAACGCCGAGGGGGTCGTCACCGTCGGCGGGATCGAAGTGACCCGTCTCGCCGAGGAGTTCGGGACCCCCGCCTACTTCCTCGACGAGGAGGACTTCCGGGCGCGCTGCCGCGCCTGGGCGCACGCCTTCGGGCCGGACGCCGACGTCTTCTACGCCGGCAAGGCGTTCCTCTCCAAGGCCGTCGTGAAGTGGCTCCGGGAAGAGGGGCTCAACCTCGACGTCTGCTCCGGCGGGGAGCTCGCCACCGCGCTCGCCGCCGGGATGCCGGCCGCCCGGATCGCCTTCCACGGCAACAACAAGTCGACGAGCGAGATCACCCGCGCCATCGAGGCCGGCGTCGGCCGGATCGTGCTCGACTCCTTCCAGGAGATCGCCCGCGTCGCGCACATCGCCCGCGAGCTCGGCGTGCGCCAGCCCGTGCAGATCCGCGTCACCGTGGGCGTGGAGGCGCACACCCACGAGTTCATCGCCACCGCGCACGAGGACCAGAAGTTCGGGATCGCCGTCGCCGACGGATCGGCCGCCGAGGCCGTACGGCGCGCGCTGGGGCACGACAGCCTGGAGCTGCTCGGCGTCCACTCCCACATCGGCTCGCAGATCTTCGACATGGCCGGCTTCGAGGTCTCCGCCAAGCGCGTGGTGCGGCTGCTGGCCGCCGTGCGCGACGAGCACGGGGTCGAGCTGCCCGAGATCGACCTCGGCGGCGGACTGGGCATCGCCTACACCTCCGCCGACGACCCGCGCGAGCCGCACGAGATCGCCAAGGCCCTGCACGAGATCGTCGCCCGCGAGTGCGAGGCGTCCGGCCTGCGTGCCCCGCGGATCTCCGTGGAACCCGGACGGGCGATCGTCGGCCCGACCGCCTTCACCCTGTACGAGGTGGGCACGGTCAAGCCGCTGGAGGGCCTGCGGACCTACGTCTCCGTCGACGGCGGGATGTCCGACAACATCCGGACGGCCCTCTACGACGCCGAGTACTCGGTCAGCCTCGTCTCCCGTACCTCCGACGCCGAGCCCATGCTCGTGCGCGTCGTGGGCAAGCACTGCGAGAGCGGCGACATCGTGGTCAAGGACGCGTTCCTGCCCGCCGACATCGCCCCCGGGGACCTCCTCGCGGTCCCGGCGACCGGCGCGTACTGCCGTTCCATGGCGAGCAACTACAACCACGTGCTCCGCCCGCCGGTCGTCGCCGTGCGGGACGGAGAGGCGCGCGTGATCGTCCGCCGGGAGACGGAGGAAGATCTCCTGCGCCTCGACGTCGGCTGATGCGCATTCTTCTGGGGGACACCCCCCGGACCTCGGAATAGGTGTCTCACTCAATGGACCGAGGGTGGAAACTGTTGTCCATTGAGTGAGACTGGTTCACACCTGGGGTGCAAACCGCGCAACAGGTACTGCTGTGAAGATCGAAAGGCGTAGGTCGAATGATGCGTACGCGTCCGCTGAAGGTGGCGCTGCTGGGCTGTGGAGTGGTCGGCTCGGAAGTTGCCCGCATCATGACGACGCACGCCGACGACCTGACGGCCAGGATCGGCGCACCCGTCGAGCTCGCGGGCGTCGCCGTGCGCCGCCCCTCCAAGGTGCGCGAGGGCATCGACCCGGACCTGGTCACCACCGATGCGACCGCGCTGCTCAAACGCGGTGACATCGACGTGGCGATCGAGGTCATCGGCGGCATCGAGCCGGCCCGCGCCCTGATCACCACCGCCTTCGAGCACGGCATCTCGGTCGTCTCGGCGAACAAGGCGCTGCTCGCCCAGGACGGCGCCGCGCTGCACGCCGCCGCCGAGGCCGCCGGGCTGGACCTGTACTACGAGGCCGCCGTCGCCGGCGCCATCCCGCTGGTCCGTCCGCTGCGCGAGTCCCTCGCCGGCGACAAGATCAACCGGGTGATGGGCATCGTCAACGGCACGACGAACTTCATCCTCGACAAGATGGACTCCACCGGCGCCGGGTACCAGGAGGCCCTCGACGAGGCCACCGCCCTCGGGTACGCCGAGGCCGACCCCACGGCCGACGTGGAGGGCTACGACGCCGCCGCCAAGGCCGCGATCCTGGCCGGCATCGCCTTCCACACCCGGGTCCGCCTCGACGACGTCTACCGCGAGGGCATGACCGAGGTCAGCTCCGCCGACTTCGCGTCCGCCAAGCGCATGGGCTGCACCATCAAGCTCCTCGCCATCCTGGAGCGCGCCGCCGACGGCGAGTCCGTCACCGCCCGCGTCCACCCGGCGATGATCCCGCTGACCCACCCGCTCGCGTCCGTCCGCGAGGCGTACAACGCCGTCTTCGTCGAGGCGGAGGCCGCCGGGCGGCTCATGTTCTACGGGCCCGGCGCGGGCGGTGCACCGACCGCGTCGGCGGTACTCGGCGACCTCGTCGCCGTCTGCCGCAACAAGCTCGCCGAGGCAAAGGGGCCGGGCGAGTCGGCATACACCCAGCTGCCGGTCAGCCCCATGGGGGATGTCGTCACCCGCTACCACATCAGCCTCGATGTGGCGGACAAGCCGGGCGTCCTCGCCCAGGTGGCGACCACCTTCGCGGAGCACGGTGTCTCCATCGACACCGTCCGCCAGCAGGGAAAGGACGGCGAGGCCTCCCTCGTCGTCGTCACTCACCGTGCGCCCGACGCCGCCCTCTCCGGGACCGTCGAGGCGCTACGGAAGCTGGACACCGTCCGCGGTGTGGCCAGCATCATGCGTGTTGAAGGGGAGTAAGGACCCATGAGCAGCAATCGCACCCACCAGTGGCGCGGCATCATCGAGGAGTACCGGGACCGCCTGCCGGTCACGGCCGCGACTCCGGTGGTCACGCTCCGCGAGGGCGGCACTCCCCTCGTCCCCGCCCAGGTGCTCTCCGAGCGCACCGGCTGCGAGGTACACCTCAAGGTCGAGGGGGCCAACCCCACGGGGTCCTTCAAGGACCGCGGCATGACCATGGCGATCACCAAGGCCAAGGAGGACGGCGCCAAGGCCGTCATCTGCGCCTCCACGGGCAACACCTCGGCCTCCGCCGCCGCCTACGCGGTGCGCGCCGGGATGGTCTGCGCCGTCCTCGTGCCCCGCGGCAAGATCGCTCTGGGCAAGATGGGCCAGGCGCTCGTGCACGGCGCCAAGATCCTTCAGGTCGACGGCAACTTCGACGACTGCCTGGACCTGGCCCGCGCGCTGTCCGACAACTACCCGGTGGCGCTGGTCAATTCCGTCAACCCGGTACGCATCGAGGGCCAGAAGACGGCCGCGTTCGAGATCGTGGACGCGCTCGGCGACGCCCCCGACATCCACGTGCTGCCCGTCGGCAACGCCGGCAACATCACCGCGTACTGGAAGGGCTTCAAGGAGTACAAGGCCGATGGCCTGGCCTCCCGTACGCCCCGCGTGTGGGGTTTCCAGGCTTCCGGCTCCGCGCCGATCGTGCGCGGCGAGGTCGTCAAGGAGCCGCACACCATCGCCACCGCGATCCGCATCGGCAACCCGGCCTCGTGGGACTACGCCCTGCAGGCGCGGGACGAGTCGGGCGGCTTCATCGACGAGGTGACGGACCGCCAGATCCTGGCCGCCTACCGCCTGTTGGCCGCGCAGGAGGGCGTCTTCGTCGAGCCCGCCTCGGCCGCGTCCGTGGCCGGTCTGCTCAAGGCCGCCGAGCTCGGTCTGGTCGACCCCGGCCAGAAGATCGTGTGCACCGTCACCGGCAACGGCCTGAAGGACCCCGACTGGGCCGTCGCCGGCGCTCCGCAGCCGATCACCATTCCGGTCGACGCCGAGGCCGCCGCGATCCGCCTCGGTCTCGCCTGATCCGATCCGGGAAGCACCGCGGGGACGGCAGTGACCGCAGGACCCGCAGTGCAGTAGCAACCGCAGAACCGCAGTGACCGCAGAACCGCAGGACCCGCAGTGCAGCAGTAACCGCAGTACCGCAGGACCCGCAGTAACCGAGTCGCCGGATTCCGGAAGTCTTTCGAAGGCTGAGGAATCCGGCAACTCGGGCCCGTACGGCACAAAAGGCCACGGAAACCCCGCAGATGTCCCGGTGGAAACCCGACACGTCCGGGGGGAGCCCGCGACACGCATCGTGCGCCTGCTGTGCGCCCTATGTCGGAGAAGAACCTTCCTTCGATAGGCTGTACTTACATCCGCCGCCGCGCATATGACCGCGGTGCTGCCCACAGGGCCTTCGGGTGTCGTACGTTCTCCAGTACATTCACAGCGAGCCAGCGAAGATCCCGTCTCGCACAGTCACAAGGAGTGTCATCGGAAGATGGCCGGTCCCGCCTTCCGCGCCGCCGCCGTACGGGTGCGCGTTCCCGCCAGCAGTGCCAACCTCGGCCCGGGCTTCGACGCCTTCGGGCTGGCCTTGGGGCTCTACGACGACGTCGTCGTACGCGTGGCCGATTCCGGCCTGAACATCGACATCGCGGGCGAAGGTGCCGACACCCTTCCCCGGGACGAGAGCCACCTCCTCGTGCGTTCCATGCGCACCGCCTTCGACCTGCTGGGCGGCCAGCCGCGCGGCCTCGAAGTCGTCTGCGCCAACCGCATCCCGCACGGCCGCGGCCTCGGGTCCTCCTCCGCCGCCATCTGCGCGGGCATCGTGGCCGCCCGAGCCGTGACCATAGGCGGAGAGGCCAAGCTCGACGACACGGCGCTGCTGGAGCTCGCCACCGAGATCGAGGGCCACCCCGACAACGTCGCCGCCTGTCTGCTCGGCGGCTTCACCCTCGCGTGGATGGACGGCGGCAGCGCCAAGGCGATCCGCATGGAGCCCGCCGATTCCATCGTTCCGGTGGTCTTCGTGCCCTCCAAGCCCGTCCTGACCGAGACCGCGCGCGGCCTGCTGCCGCGCACCGTCCCGCACGTGGACGCGGCCGTCAACGCGGGCCGCGCGGGTCTGCTCGTGGAGGCCCTGACCAGGCGTCCCGAGTTCCTGCTGCCGGCCACCGAGGACCGTCTCCACCAGGAGTACCGGTCCCCGGCGATGCCCGAGAGCGTGGCGCTCGTGGCCCGGCTGCGGGCGGACGGCATCCCCGCGGTGATCTCCGGCGCGGGCCCCACGGTCCTCGCGCTGGTCGACAACGGTGCGGCCGACAAGGTCGCACGGCTCGCGGGCGAGGGGTGGGCGGCCAACCGGCTGGCACTCGACGCAGCGGGCGCGAGCGTACTTCCGCTGGGAACCCAGGGCGGCTGATCCGCGCAATGCAGGACACAGCCGGCCGGGGGCGGGCGGCCAGGGCAGGCCGCCCGCGCGGAGCCCGTGCGAACTTGCGCGGATGGGCTCTATAGCCGGTGATGGAGAGGGGGAATGTCTGTTGGATCCGGTAGTGTTAGTCTCAAGTGCGCATCCGAAGCCGCCATGGCTTGGTGCTCAGTGTCCCTATCAGGGACCACCTTTCTTCCGGGAGCCTCCCCGACTGCTTTGATCGCTGCCAGCAGTTTCGGGCACGCTCCGGAATCGGCGTGACATTCCCACGCTTCCAGCTCGGGGGCTTCTCGCCGGAACCACCCACGCACATGCACGTTTCTCTCCGCCGTATCTCTATCGGCGGACCACCGCCCCGGCCGCAGTCCACGCCTCACCAGGTCACGGACTGTTGTCGGACAGCACAACCGGTCGCCGAGCCAGACAGGCCGACGTCCGCTCCAGGGAAGGACCCTTCGTGAGCGACACCACCGATCTGATGGGCGCTGCCGACACCAACGTCGACACCAGTGCCCCCGCCGAGGGCGCCGCGCCGACCAAGCGCCGCCGCTCCGGCACCGGCCTTGACGGCATGGTCCTGGCCGAGCTCCAGCAGGTCGCGTCGGGCCTCGGCATCAGGGGCACCGCGCGGATGCGCAAGGGCCAGCTGATCGAGGTCATCAAGGAGGCGCAGGCGGGAAGCAGCGCCCCCAAGGCCGCGGCCTCCGCGCCGGCCGCCGCGTCCGCCGACAGTGGCGAGACCAAGCCGAAGCGCCGCGCCACCAGCAAGGCCCGTACGGGCGAGGCCGTCGCCGAGGCGCCCGCCGAGAAGACCGCCACGCAGGCCCAGATCGACATCCCGGGCCAGCCCGCCAGCGAGGACGCGCCGGTCGGCGAGCGCCGCCGCCGGCGTGCCACCGCCCCCTCCGGCAGCCCCGAGGGTTCGGCCCCCGCCGCCGCCGTGCAGGTGGAGCAGAAGCCCGAGACCACCGCTCCGGCCGTACAGGCCGAGGCGAAGGCCGAGGCCGCCACCGCTCCCGCCGCCCAGCCCGCACAGGGCCAGGAAGGCGAGGGCCGCGGCCGCCGCGACCGCCGCGAGCGGGGCAACGACCGCGCCGACGGCCGCCGCGAGCGCCGTGAGCGCGGCGCCAAGGCCGACGACCAGGGCCAGGGCGCCCAGGGTCAGGGCCAGGCCGGTCAGGGTGGCCAGGGCCAGAACCAGGGCCAGAACCAGGGCCAGGGTCAGCAGGGCGGCCGTCAGGACCGGACCGACCGTCAGGACCGCCAGCAGGGCGGCCGCGGCCAGGGTCAGGGCCAGGGCCAGCAGGGCGGCCGTCAGGACCGGGACCGTCAGGACAACGGCCCCCAGGACGACTTCGACGAGGACGGCCGCCGCGGCCGGCGCGGCCGCTACCGCGACCGCCGTGGCCGTCGCGGCCGCGACGAGTTCGCTCCGGTCGAGACCCCGGTCGCCGACGACGACGTCCTGATCCCCGTCGCGGGCATCCTGGACATCCTCGACAACTACGCGTTCATCCGGACCTCGGGCTACCTGCCCGGCCCGAACGACGTGTACGTCTCCCTCGCCCAGGTCCGCAAGGCCGGTCTGCGCAAGGGCGACCACACCACCGGCGCCGTCCGCCAGCCCAAGGACGGCGAGCGCCGCGAGAAGTTCAACGCGCTCGTGCGCCTGGACTCCGTCAACGGCATGGCGCCCGAATCCGGCCGCGGCCGACCGGAGTTCCAGAAGCTGACCCCCCTGTACCCGCAGGACCGGCTCCGCCTGGAGACCGACCCGGGCGTGCTGACCACCCGCATCATCGACCTCGTGTCGCCGATCGGTAAGGGCCAGCGCGGTCTGATCGTGGCCCCGCCGAAGACCGGCAAGACCATGATCATGCAGGCGATCGCCAACGCGATCACGGTCAACAACCCCGAGTGCCACCTGATGGTCGTCCTGGTCGACGAGCGTCCGGAAGAGGTCACCGACATGCAGCGGTCGGTGAAGGGCGAGGTCATCTCCTCGACCTTCGACCGCCCGGCCGAGGACCACACCACCGTCGCCGAGCTGGCCATCGAGCGCGCCAAGCGTCTCGTCGAGCTCGGTCACGACGTGGTCGTCCTGCTGGACTCCATCACCCGCCTGGGACGCGCGTACAACCTCGCGGCCCCCGCCTCCGGCCGCATCCTGTCCGGTGGTGTCGACTCGACCGCGCTCTACCCGCCGAAGCGCTTCTTCGGTGCCGCGCGCAACATCGAGGACGGCGGCTCGCTGACCATCCTGGCCACCGCGCTGGTCGACACCGGCTCGCGCATGGACGAGGTGATCTTCGAGGAGTTCAAGGGCACCGGCAACATGGAGCTCAAGCTCGACCGGAAGCTCGCCGACAAGCGCATCTTCCCGGCCGTGGACGTGGACCCCTCGGGCACCCGCAAGGAGGAGATCCTCCTCAACAGCGAGGAGCTCGCCATCGTCTGGAAGCTGCGCCGGGTGCTGCACGCGCTCGACTCGCAGCAGGCCATCGAGCTGCTCCTCGACAAGATGAAGCAGACGAAGTCGAACGCCGAGTTCCTCATGCAGATCGCGAAGACGACCCCGTCGGGCAAGAACGACGACTGACGTCTCCCCGGAGCACCACCTGCGTGACCACGACCGCCCCCGCCGCCTCCGCGACGGGGGCGGTCGCGTCGTAGGCGGGTCCGAGCGGTCTACGGGGCTTCGTGCGCGGGTGCGACCTTTGCCACACTCCGTACCCCGCCTGGCGCCGGGCGCCGCCCCCGCGCACACGGCGGAAACCGCAGGCGGGCGCGGGGGCACGGGGTGTGCGCCCCGGCCGTGCGCGGGCTCCGTACGGGGCCGGACGCACACGGGGCCCACAGGCGGCCGTGGAACCCTGGGGGACGTCCGGCCGTCTCTGTCAGAGGGGACCGGGGGAACCGGGCCGCACACAGACGGGCAGAGGAGAGCATGAGCCAGGACAACAGGGGCCGCGGCCGCAGGGCCCGCGCGGGCCGACGCCGACGGAAGCCGGCCCCGCGCCGCAGAGCCGTCGCCATCGCCGCGTGGACCGCCGCCGGCGTGGTCCTCCTGGGCGGGGCCGGGCTCGGCTACTTCTATGTCAAGTTCAACGGCAACCTCAAGACGGTCGACATCGACGCCGCCCTCGGCGCGGACCGCCCGCAGGACGTGGACAACGGCTCGATGGACATCCTCGTCCTGGGCTCCGACTCCCGCGGCGGCGCCAACGGGGAGTACGGCCAGGACGACGGCGGCTCCGCACGCTCCGACACGGCGATGATCGTCCATCTCAACGAGGGCCACTCCAAGGCCACCGTCGTCTCGATACCCCGCGACACCCTCGTGACCCGCCCCTCCTGCAAGCTGCCGGGCGGCAAGAGCGACCCGGGCGGCCCGCGCAAGATGTTCAACGAGTCCTTCACCGTCGGCGGGGCCGCCTGCGCGGTCGCGACCGTGGAGAAGATGTCGGGGATCCGCATGGACCACTACCTCGAAGTCGACTTCACGGGCTTCAAGAAGATCATCGACAAGCTCGGCGGCGTCGAGGTGACGACCACCAAGCCGATCAAGGACGACTACAGCCACCTGAACCTGCCCGCCGGGACCAACAGGCTGAGCGGGGAGCAGGCCCTCGGCCTCGTCCGTACCCGCCACGGCGTCGGCGACGGCGGCGACCTGGGCCGAATACAGCTCCAGCAGGCCTTCATCAAGGCGCTGATCAAGCAGGTCGAGAGCATCGGCGTCTTCGACAACCCGAAGAAGCTGCTCGACGTGGCCGACACCGCCACCAAGGCGATCACCACGGACAAGGCGCTCGGCGACGTGAAGTCACTCATGGGCTTCGCCCAGGGCCTGGAGGGCATCAGCCCCGAGAACATGCAGATGATCACCCTGCCGGTGGCCGGTGACACCCGTGACCCCAACCGGGTCGTGCCGCTCACCAAGGAGTCGAAGATGGTCTGGGAGGCCCTGCTGGCCGACCGGCAGGTCCCCGCCGAGGCCACCGCGAACTCGGCCGGCGACAAGGGCACCGCCGGTACGGTCGTCCGGTAGCCGGGCCCGGCCACCGGCCCGAACCGCCGGGTCGGACGGGTTCGGCCGGGCCGCGGAATAGATGGGCACCCCCTGCCGTTGAGGGAGGCGTCCTCAGAATTTTGACAGGCAGCCCGGTCCTGGCAGACTGGTCTGTCGGCCCCGGTTCACGCAGCGCGCAATTCGGCTCCTGCGACCCGGCGCCCTCCCGAATCTAGGAGACACCTTGAAGCGCGATGTTCACCCCCAGTACGTCGAGACCCAGGTCAGCTGCACCTGTGGCGCGTCGTTCACCACCCGTAGCACCCTGACCGAGGGCTCCATCCGAGCCGAGGTCTGCTCCGAGTGCCACCCGTTCTACACGGGCAAGCAGAAGATCCTCGACACCGGTGGCCGCGTGGCCCGCTTCGAGGCCCGCTTCGGCAAGGCTGCACAGAAGTAGCGAGCCTCAGGCGCCGGGATCCGGCTGCACCCTGTTCGCACGGGGGCAGCCGGACCGGCGCCTTTCTCGTCCCGCAGCCCTTTTCTTCACATTCACCATCTTCAGGAGCCCCCGATGTTCGAGGCGGTCGAGGAACTGATCGGCGAGCACGCCGATCTTGAGAAGAAGCTCGCCGACCCTTCGGTCCACTCGGATCAGGCCAACGCGCGCAAGCTGAACAAGCGCTACGCGGAGCTGACCCCGATCGTCGCGACCTTCCGTGCCTGGAAGCAGTCCGCCGAGGACATCGAGACGGCGAAGGAGTTCGCGGCCGACGACCCGGACTTCGTGGCCGAGGTCAAGGAACTGACCGCACAGCGCGAAGAGCTCACCGAGAAGCTCCGCCTGCTGCTCGTTCCGCGCGACCCCAGCGACGACAAGGACGTGCTCCTCGAGGTCAAGGCGGGTGCGGGCGGCGACGAGTCGGCCCTGTTCGCCGGCGACCTGCTGCGCATGTACCTGCGCTACGCCGAGCGCGTGGGCTGGAAGACCGAGATCATCGACGCCACCGAGTCCGAGCTCGGCGGCTACAAGGACGTCCAGGTCTCCGTCCGCACCAAGGGCGGCAACGGGGCCACCGAGCCCGGCCAGGGCGTCTGGGCCCGCCTGAAGTACGAGGGCGGCGTGCACCGCGTCCAGCGCGTGCCGGCCACCGAGTCCCAGGGCCGCATCCACACCTCCGCCGCCGGCGTGCTCGTCACCCCGGAAGCCGAGGAGGTGGAGGTCGAGGTCAACATGAACGACCTGCGCATCGACGTGTACCGCTCCTCGGGCCCCGGCGGCCAGTCCGTCAACACCACCGACTCGGCCGTGCGCATCACGCACATCCCGACCGGTGTGGTCGCCTCCTGCCAGAACGAGAAGAGCCAGCTCCAGAACAAGGAGCAGGCGATGCGCATCCTGCGCTCGCGCCTGCTGGCCGCCGCCCAGGAAGCCGCCGAGCAGGAGGCCTCCGACGTGCGCCGCAGCCAGGTGCGCTCCGTGGACCGCTCCGAGAAGATCCGTACGTACAACTATCCGGAAAACCGGATCTCGGACCACCGGACGGGCTTCAAGGCGTACAACTTGGACCAGGTGCTCGACGGAGACCTCGACCCGGTCATCCAGGCCTGCGTCGACACGGACTCCGCCGCGAAGCTCGCGTCCGCGCACTGAGCCGTCCCGCAGGATCCCGCTCCACCCCCGCAGGACCCCGCACCACCCCCCGTACGACAGCAGCCCGGAGGACCAGCGTGAACTTGCTGCTTGCCGAGGTGGCCCAGGCCACCCAGCGGCTGGCCGCCGCCGGCGTGCCCTCACCGCGTTTCGACGCGGAGGAGCTCGCGGCCTTCGTGCACGGCGTCAAGCGGGGGGAACTCCACCACGTCAAGGACGCGGACTTCGACGCCCGGTACTGGGAGGCCGTCGCCCGCCGCGAGGCACGCGAGCCGCTCCAGCACATCACCGGCCGCGCCTTCTTCCGCTACCTGGAGCTCCAGGTCGGACCCGGGGTCTTCGTACCCCGGCCCGAGACCGAGTCCGTCGTGGACTGGGCCATACAGGCCGTCCGGGCCATGGACGTGGTCGAACCGCTGATCGTGGACCTCTGCACCGGCTCCGGCGCCATCGCGCTCGCCATGGCGCAGGAGGTGCCGCGCTCGCGCGTGCACGCGGTGGAGCTGTCCGAGGACGCCCTGCGGTGGACCCGTAAGAACGCCGAGGGCTCCCGGGTCACCGTCCACCAGGGCAACGCGCTCAGCGCCCTGCCCGAGCTGGACGGACAGGTCGACCTGGTCATCTCCAACCCGCCGTACATCCCGCTCACCGAGTGGGAGTACGTGGCCCCCGAGGCCCGCGACCACGACCCCGAGATGGCGCTGTTCTCCGGCGAGGACGGCCTCGACACCATCCGCGGCATCGAGCGCACCGCCCACCGCCTGCTGCGTCCCGGCGGCATCGTCGTCATCGAGCACGCCGACACCCAGGGCGGACAGGTCCCGTGGATCTTCGCCGAGGAGCGGGGCTGGGCCGACGCCGCCGACCACCCCGACCTCAACAACCGCCCGCGCTTCGCGACCGCCCGCAAGGCCATGCCGTGACCGGCACCGCCCTGACCGGCGCGGTCGGCGCGCGCGTTCCCGCCACCCCCCTGCTGCACGAGGAGGCCCGCTGATGGCCCGGCGATACGACTGCAACGACGCGACGGACCGCAAGACGGGCCTGCGCGAAGCCGCCTCCGCCGTACGCCGCGGCGAGCTCGTCGTGCTGCCCACCGACACCCTGTACGGGATCGGCGCGGACGCCTTCAGCGCCGAGGCCGTCGGTGACCTGCTCGCCGCCAAGGGGCGCGGCCGCAACATGCCCACCCCGGTCCTCATCGGCTCCCCGAACACTCTGCACGGCCTGGTCACCGACTTCTCCGAGCAGGCGTGGGAGCTCGTCGACGCCTTCTGGCCGGGCGCGCTGACCCTCGTCGCCAAGCACCAGCCCTCGCTGGCGTGGGACCTGGGCGAGACCGGCGGCACCGTGGCCGTACGCATGCCCCTGCACCCCGTCGCGATCGAGCTGCTCACCGAGGTCGGCCCGATGGCGGTGTCCTCGGCGAACCTGACCGGACACCCGGCCCCGGAGGACTGCGACGCGGCCCGCGAGATGCTCGGCGACTCCGTGTCCGTGTACCTGGACGGCGGGCCCACCCCGGGTATGCAGCCCTCGTCGATCGTCGACGTCACCGGAAAGGTTCCCGTCCTGCTGCGCGCGGGGGCACTGACCGCCGAGCAGCTGCGCGAGGTCGTACCCGACCTCGAGGTGGCCCCGTGAGCCCTGAGGGGCGTGGCATAGCCGGGGACAGCACCTTCCGCATACTCCACGTCAGCACCGGCAACGTGTGCCGCTCGCCCATCACCGAGCGGCTCACGCGGCACGCGCTGTCCCACCGGCTGGGCGGCCCCGTCACCGGCGACCTGATCGTGGAGAGCGCGGGGACGTGGGGCCACGAGGGCGCGCCCATGGAGGCCAACGCGGCCGCCGTGCTGGCCGACTTCGGCGCGGACGCCTCCGGATTCACCGGCCGGGAACTCCTGGACGAGCACGTCATACGGGCGGACCTGGTCCTGACCGCCACCCGCGACCACCGCGCCCAGGTGATCTCGATGGGGCACTCGGCGGGGCTGCGCACCTTCACCCTGAAGGAGTTCACCCGGCTGGTGCGGGCGATAGACCCGGCGACGCTGCCGCCGCTGGAGGACGGGATGGTGGAGCGGGCCCGTGCGCTGGTCCGGGCCGCCGCCGCGCTGCGGGGCTGGCTGCTGGCGCCGTCCCCCGACGCCGATGAGGTGTACGACCCGTACGGGGCGCCGATCACCTTCTTCCGCTCGATCGGCGACGAGATCAACCAGGCGCTGGACCCCGTGGTCACGGCCCTGACGGGCGTCACGGCTTCCCGCTGAGGCGGCGGTGCCGGGTGCGGTCGCCCTGCGGGGCTGTCCCCCACCCGCCGTTCCCCGGGCTGCGCCCGGCCCCCCTGGGGCTCCGCCCCAGACCCCGGTCCTCAAACGCCGGACGGCTGACATGCCCACACGCCGGCGAGGCTGGACCGGCGCCGCAGGGCGGGATGCGCGGGCCCGGCCTACAGTGGCTGGTACCCGGTATGCGGTACCCCCCTGGAGTCGCGCCATGAGCGTCATCACCGAGCCGATGGACCTGCTGCGGCAGCAGGATCCGCAGATGGCCGACGTACTCGCCGGAGAGGCGCAGCGCCAGGCCGGTTCCTTGCAGCTGATCGCCGCCGAGAACTTCACCTCGCCCGCCGTGCTCACCGCACTCGGATCGCCGCTCGCCAACAAGTACGCCGAGGGGTACCCCGGCGCCCGCCACCACGGCGGCTGCGAGTACGCCGACCTCGCCGAGCGGATCGCCGTCGAGCGGGCCCGCGCCCTCTTCGGCGCCGAGCACGCGAACGTGCAGCCGCACTCCGGATCCGCCGCCGTGCTCGCCGCCTACGCCGCGCTGCTGCGGCCCGGGGACACCGTTCTGGCCATGGCGCTCACCTCCGGGGGACACCTCACCCACGGGTCTCCCGCCAATTTCTCCGGGCGCTGGTTCCACTTCGTCGGGTACGGAGTGGACGCCGCGACCGGGCTCGTCGACTACGCCGCGGTGCAGCGGCTCGCGCACGAGCACCGGCCCAAGGCCATCGTGTGCGGGTCGATCTCCTATCCGCGGCACCCCGAGTACTCCGTGTTCCGGGAGATCGCCGACGAGGTCGGGGCCTTCCTGATCGCCGACGCCGCCCACCCCATCGGACTCGTGGCCGGCGGGGCCGCGCCCAGCCCGGTTCCGTACGCGGACATCGTCGTGGCCACCACGCACAAGGTGCTCCGCGGTCCGCGCGGCGGGATGATCCTGTGCGGGGCCGAGTTCGCGGAGCGGATCGACCGGGCGGTGTTCCCCTTCACGCAGGGCGGCCCGCAGATGCACACCATCGCCGCCAAGGCCGTGGCCTTCGGCGAGGCGGCCGGGCCCGCCTTCACCTCCTACGCGCACCGGGTCGTCGCCAACGGCCGCGCCCTGGCCGACGCGCTCGCCGCCCGCGGGTTCGCGATCACCACCGGCGGGACCGACACCCACCTGATCACCGCCGACCCCGCACCGCTGGGCCTCGACGGCGCGGGCGCCCGGGGCAGGCTGGCCGCCGCCGGCATCGTGCTGGACACGTGCGCCCTTCCGTACGGTGACCAGCGCGGCATCCGCCTCGGTACCGCGGCGGTGACCACGCAGGGCATGGGGGAGGCGGAGATGGGCAGGATCGCCGAGCTGTTCACGGCCGCGCTGAGCGGCGGGGAACCCGCGAAGCTCCGTAGGGACGTCAACGAGCTGGTGGTCAGTTTTCCGCCGTATGGGGTTTAAGCGGGGCAAGTACGACGTACCGCAACCGGGATAGCGCCCCTGCGCGTCCCCGACAGTGAGTACATCGCAGCTAGTGTGTGGGGCTGAGATGGCCGGCGATACATCTGGGGCAGCCCGTGCGTGAATATCTGCTGACGCTTTGCGTCACGGTCGCGGTGACTTATCTACTCACCGGGCCCGTGCGGAAGTTCGCGATCGCCGTGGGCGCGATGCCCGAGATCCGCGCCCGCGACGTGCACCGCGAGCCCACGCCACGGCTCGGCGGCATCGCGATGTTCGGCGGCCTGTGCGCCGGCCTGCTCGTCGCGGACCATCTGCAGAACCTCAACGGGGTCTTCGAGCTGTCGAACGAGCCGCGGGCGCTGCTCTCCGGGGCGGCCCTGATCTGGCTGGTCGGCGTACTGGACGACAAGTTCGAGCTCGACGCCCTGATCAAGCTCGGCGCGCAGATGATCTCCGCCGGCGTGATGTGCATGCAGGGCCTGACCATCCTGTGGATCCCGATCCCGGGCATCGGGACGGTCTCCCTCACCCCCTGGCAGGGCAACCTGCTCACCGTGGCCCTCGTCGTGATCACCATCAACGCGGTGAACTTCGTGGACGGCCTCGACGGCCTCGCCGCCGGCATGGTCTGCATCGCGACCTGCGCGTTCTTCCTCTACGCGTACCGGATCTGGTTCGGCTACGGCATCGAGGCGGCCGCGCCCGCGACCCTCTTCGCCGCCATCCTGATGGGCATGTGCCTCGGCTTCCTGCCGCACAACATGCATCCCGCCCGGATCTTCATGGGCGACTCCGGCTCGATGCTGATCGGCCTGGTGCTGGCCGCCGCCGCCATCTCCGTCACCGGGCAGGTGGACCCGGACGCGATGGCGCTGTTCGTGGGCGGTGAGCGCAATGCGACCCACGCGATGCTGCCGGTCTTCATCCCGCTGATCCTGCCGCTCACGATCATCGCGATTCCGATGACGGACCTGGTCCTGGCCATCGTGCGACGCACCTGGAAGGGCCAGTCGCCTTTCGCCGCGGACCGCGGACACCTGCACCACCGGCTGCTGGAACTCGGTCATTCGCACAGCCGGGCCGTGCTCATCATGTATTTCTGGTCAGGATTGATCGCCTTCGGCACCGTGGCGTATTCGGTGCATTCGGCCTCGATGTGGATCGTGCTGGCGATCTCAGCACTGAGCGCCGTGGGCCTGCTGCTGCTCCTGCTGCCGCGCTTCACCCCGAGGGCCCCGCGCTGGGCGGAGCGACTGGTCCCGCCGCGCTACCGGCACGCCGAACGGGCCGCCGAGGCGGCCCTGCAGGACGATTCCGCGGCGGAGCCGGAACCGGCCCGGCCGATCGCGGCGGGAGTGTCCGGCGTCAACGGCGCGACTGCCATTGGCCCCCGTTCGCGCTTCCCCGACCGGCGTAAGGCCGGATCCTCGCGCTGACGTCCCGCACGCATGTCGGACATGAACGCCCTTTACCAGACAACCCACTTGCGTGTCGCGCACACACGCGCAGGGTCACTCTCATGTGTGACAGTCCGCACACCCTCCGAGTAAAGCTCTCATCAAATACTTTGTGATACCGTTCACTAAACCCGGCGACAGAGCCGAAGGACCGTAGTGCGACGGTCCATTGGCCCGAGGTTCCCTCTCGGACCGGGCTTACGCTCGTCCTGTACGAGTCCCAGTGCCCCCACCACCACGCGGAGCAAACCGCCATGCGGTCAGATGACGTCCGATCCCTCCTGCAATCCGCCGTTCCCACGGCTGTCGCCGGCGCTCTCGCCGCCGTCATCAGTGGGATCGTCGCCGGTGGCAAGGGGGCCGTGGGCGCCGTGGTCGCGACCGTGGTGGTGATGCTGTTCATGGGCATCGGATTCCTCGTACTGCAGCGCACGGCGAAATCACTGCCGCACTTGTTCCAGGCCATGGGGCTGATGCTCTACACGGTCCAGATCCTGTTGCTCTTCGTCTTTCTCGCCGTGTTCAAGAACACGACCCTGTTCAACCCCCGGGCCTTCGCCATCACGCTCGTCGCCACCACCCTGGTGTGGATCGGCGCACAGGCGCGTGCTCATATGAAGGCCAAGATCCTCTACGTCGAACCTGACTCGACGAAGGGCGACAAGCCCGGAAATTCGGGCCAGAAGCCGTGAGGGGTAGGGGCGGAATAAGCACGCGTTCGGGATGCTGCTATCGTCCGGTTTCAACTGTGGCAATGCTGGCGCGGGCATCTGAGCTGACGCCTGTCCCATCGCGAGGCTCGATGCCCGAACGCCGCCACCACATCCGTTACACCAGTCCAGTGCCGAACAGCGGCTGTCCGCCGCGCCGACACAACGAGGTTGCCGTACCTATGCGCCACGCTGAAGGAGCCCGCGGTGAGTGCTGACCCGACGACGGTGCTCGCCTTCGAGACCGATTGCCACATCTTCGACGGTTGTGGATTCCCGGCTCCCGGCCTGCACTCGTTCCTGTTCGAGCCGATCTTCGGGGACGGTGACAGCAACGCGTACTTCAACAAGACGATGCTGCTCGCCCTGCTCGGCACGGTCGTCATCGTCGCCTTCTTCTGGGCCGCCTTCCGCAAGCCGAAGGTCGTCCCGGGCAAGCTGCAGATGGTGGCGGAGGCCGGCTACGACTTCGTGCGCCGCGGCATCGTCTACGAGACGCTTGGCAAGAAGGAGGGCGAGAAGTACGTCCCCCTGATGGTCTCGCTGTTCTTCTTCGTCTGGGTCCTGAACCTCTGGTCGATCATTCCGCTCGCCCAGTTCCCGGTGACGTCGATCATCTCGTACCCGGCCGCGCTCGCCGCGATCGTCTACGTGATCTGGATGAGCGTGACGTTCAAGCGTCACGGCTTCGTCGGCGGCTTCAAGAACCTGACCGGCTACGACAAGTCGCTCGGCCCGGTTCTCCCGCTGGTCATGCTCATCGAGTTCTTCTCGAACGTGCTGGTCCGCCCGTTCACCCACGCGGTCCGACTGTTCGCGAACATGTTCGCCGGTCACACCCTGCTGCTGCTGTTCACCATCGCCAGCTGGTACCTGCTGAACGGCATCGGCATCGCCTACGCCGGCGTCTCGTTCGTGATGGTCATCGTGATGACCGCCTTCGAGCTCTTCATCCAGGCTGTCCAGGCGTACGTCTTCGTCCTCCTGGCCTGCAGCTTCCTGCAGGGCGCGCTCGCCGAGCACCACTGAGCCAGGCCCGCCCCCGCTCAGCCCCCCCGATTCGTCCGGTGGCGAACCCCCACCGGTCCGTGAAAGAGAAGGAAGAACTGGCATGTCCCAGACCCTTGCCGCCGTCACCGGCTCCCTCAGCTCCGTTGGTTACGGTCTCGCGGCCATCGGCCCCGGCGTCGGCGTCGGCATCATCTTCGGTAACGGCACCCAGGCCCTTGCCCGTCAGCCCGAGGCTGCCGGCCTGATCCGCGCCAACCAGATCCTCGGCTTCGCCTTCTGTGAGGCGCTCGCCCTGATCGGTCTGGTCATGCCGTTCGTTTACCCGAGCTCCTGATCTTCGGTCTCGACGAACAGCCCATTAGACGAAAGGCACTGATGTGAACCTCCTGGTTCTCGCGGCTGAGGTGGAAAACCCCCTCATCCCGCCGATCCCCGAGCTCGTCATCGGTCTGATCGCCTTCGTCATCGTCTTCGGTTTCCTCGCGAAGAAGCTCCTCCCGAACATCAACAAGGTTCTGGACGAGCGTCGCGAGGCCATCGAGGGCGGTATCGAGAAGGCTGAGGCCGCTCAGACCGAGGCTCAGAGCGTTCTGGAGCAGTACAAGGCCCAGCTCGCCGAAGCCCGGCACGAGGCCGCGCGCCTGCGCCAGGATGCGCTGGAGCAGGGCACTGCGCTCAAGGAAGAACTCCGCGCAGAGGGCCAGCGGCAGCGTGAGGAGATCATCGCTGCCGGTCACGCCCAGATCGAGGCCGACCGCAAGGCCGCCTCTTCTGCGCTCCGACAGGACGTGGGCAAGCTCGCCACCGACCTGGCCGGAAAGCTTGTCGGCGAGTCCCTCGAGGACCACGCCCGGCAGAGCCGCACGATCGACCGCTTCCTCAGCGAGCTCGAGGAGAAGGCCGAGGCCGCCCGATGAACGGAGCGAGCCGCGACGCGCTGGCCACCGCCCGCGAGCGTCTCGACGCGCTGACGGACAACACGTCCGTCGACGCGGCGAAGCTCGCCGGCGAGCTGGCGGCCGTCACCGCGCTGCTCGACCGTGAGGTCTCGCTGCGTCGGGTCATCACGGACCCGGCGCAGTCCGGCGAGGCCAAGGCCGAGCTGGCCGGCCGTCTGCTCGGCGGCCAGGTGGGCGGGGAAACCCTCGACCTGGTGTCCGGCATGGTCCGGTCGCGCTGGTCGCAGTCCCGTGACCTGGTGGACTCGCTCGAGGTCCTGGCGGCCACCGCCGACCTCACCGCGGCCCAGCAGAGCGGTGGCCTCGACGACGTCGAGGACGAGCTGTTCCGGTTCGGCCGGATCGTCACCTCGAACACCGAGCTGCGCGCAGCACTGACCGACCGGTCGGCGACCGCCGCCGCCAAGAGCCAGCTGCTGCGCAGCCTGCTCGGCGGCAAGGCGAACGCCGTCACCGAGCGGCTGGTCACGCGTCTCGTCACGCACCCGCGTGGACGTAGCCTGGAAGCGGGCCTCGAGTCCCTTTCGAAGGTCGCCGCCGAGCGTCGTGGCCGCATGGTCGCCACCGTGACCACCGCGGTTCCGCTCAGCGACGTCCAGAAGCAGCGTCTCGGCGCGGTGCTGGCCAAGCTGTACGGCCGCCCGATGCACCTGAACCTCGACGTGGACCCCACGGTCCTCGGCGGGATCTCGGTGCGGGTCGGCGACGAGGTCATCGACGGCACCATCGCGGACCGCATCGCCGAGGCGTCGCGCCGCATGGCCGGCTGACCAGCCACACATTAGAAAAAAGCATTCCTAGCGGCCCGGTTGGGCCGTGCAGAACTTGCAGAAGATTCCTGGGGGTCGCCCCCAGACCCCTAAGAAGCTTCAGGCCCAACAAGGAGAGCAGGGAACCCAGATGGCGGAGCTCACGATCCGGCCGGAGGAGATCCGGGACGCACTGGAGAACTTTGTCCAGTCGTACCAGCCGGACGCGGCCTCGCGCGAGGAGGTCGGAACGGTCAGCGTTGCCGGCGACGGCATCGCGAAGGTGGAGGGCCTGCCCTCCGCCATGGCGAACGAACTGCTGAAGTTCGAGGACGGAACCCTCGGTCTCGCCCTGAACCTCGACGAGCGCGAGATCGGTGCGGTCGTCCTCGGCGAGTTCAGCGGTATCGAGGAGGGCCAGCCGGTGCAGCGCACCGGTGAGGTGCTCTCCGTCGGCGTCGGCGAGGGTTACCTCGGCCGCGTCGTCGACCCGCTCGGCAACCCGATCGACGGCCTCGGCGAGATCGCGACCGAAGGCCGTCGCGCCCTCGAACTGCAGGCCCCGGGCGTCATGATCCGCAAGTCGGTTCACGAGCCCATGCAGACCGGCTACAAGGCCATCGACGCGATGGTGCCGGTCGGCCGTGGTCAGCGTCAGCTGATCATCGGTGACCGTCAGACCGGCAAGACCGCTCTTGCCGTCGACACGATCATCAACCAGCGCGACAACTGGCGCTCGGGCGACGTGAACAAGCAGGTTCGCTGCATCTACGTCGCCATCGGCCAGAAGGGCTCGACCATCGCGTCCGTTCGCGGCGCCCTGGAAGACGCCGGTGCGCTCGAGTACACGACGATCGTCGCCGCCCCGGCGTCCGACCCGGCCGGCTTCAAGTACCTGGCGCCGTACACCGGTTCGGCCATCGGCCAGCACTGGATGTACGCCGGCAAGCACGTCCTGATCATCTTCGACGACCTGTCGAAGCAGGCCGACGCCTACCGCGCCGTGTCGCTGCTGCTGCGCCGTCCGCCGGGCCGCGAGGCCTACCCGGGCGACGTCTTCTACTTGCACTCCCGTCTGCTGGAGCGTTGCGCGAAGCTCTCGGACGACATGGGTGCCGGTTCGATGACCGGTCTGCCGATCGTCGAGACCAAGGCGAACGACGTGTCGGCGTTCATCCCGACCAACGTCATCTCCATCACCGACGGCCAGTGCTTCCTCGAGTCCGACCTGTTCAACGCGGGCCAGCGCCCGGCGCTGAACGTCGGTATCTCGGTCTCCCGCGTCGGTGGCTCGGCCCAGCACAAGGCCATGAAGCAGGTTTCCGGCCGTCTGCGCCTGGACCTCGCCCAGTACCGCGAGCTGGAGGCGTTCGCCGCCTTCGGTTCCGACCTGGACGCCGCGTCGAAGGCCTCGCTGGAGCGCGGCAAGCGTCTGGTGGAGCTGCTGAAGCAGGGCCAGTACCAGCCGATGCCCGTCGAGGAGCAGGTCGTCTCCGTCTGGGCCGGCACCACCGGCAAGATGGACGACGTCCCGGTCAACGACATCCGTCGCTTCGAGTCGGAGCTGCTGGACCACCTGCGCCTCGAGCGCAAGGAGCTCCTCACCTCCATCGCGGACGGCGGCAAGATGTCGGACGACACCCTGACGTCCATCGCCGACGCCATCGCCAACTTCAAGCGGCAGTTCGAGACCTCGGACGGCAAGCTCCTGGGCGAGGACGTACCGGCCGTCAACGTCTCCAAGTGACGACGGAAGGGACCTGACTCATGGGAGCGCAGCTCCGGGTCTACAAGCGTCGCATCCGTGCCATCACGGCGACCAAGAAGATCACCAAGGCGATGGAGATGATCGCCGCCTCGCGCATCGTCAAGGCGCAGCGCAAGGTGGCGGCGTCGATGCCGTACGCGACCGAGCTCACCCGTGCGGTGACCGCGGTGGCGACCGGTTCGAACACCAAGCACGCCCTGACCACGGAGGTCGAGGCGCCGGTGCGCGCCGCGATCGTGCTCATCACGAGCGACCGCGGTCTGGCCGGCGGCTACTCCTCGAACGCCATCAAGCAGGCGGAGCGGCTCACCGAGCGGCTGCGCGGCGAGGGCAAGGAGGTCGACACCTACATCGTCGGCCGTAAGGGTGTGGCCTACTTCGGCTTCCGCGAGCGCAAGGTCGCGGAGTCGTGGACCGGCTTCACCGACAGCCCGGCCTACGCCGACGCCAAGCGCGTCGCGGCGCCGCTGATCGAGGCCATCCAGCAGGACACGGCCGAGGGTGGCGTCGACGAGCTGCACATCGTCTACACGGAATTCGTGTCGATGATGACGCAGAACGCGGTGGACGGCCGGATGCTGCCGCTCAGCCTCGACAAGGTCGAAGAAGAGGGCGGTGCGAAGGGCGAGATCCTTCCGCTGTTCGACTTCGAGCCGTCGGCGGAGGACGTCCTCGACGCCCTTCTGCCGCGCTACGTCGAGAGCCGCATCTACAACGCACTGCTGCAGTCGGCCGCTTCCGAGCACGCCGCCCGCCGCCGCGCGATGAAGTCGGCTACCGACAACGCCGGGGATCTCATCAAGAGCCTCTCCCGGCTTGCCAACGCGGCCCGCCAGGCCGAAATCACCCAGGAAATCAGCGAGATCGTCGGTGGCGCGAGCGCCATGGCTGACGCGACCGCGGGGAGTGACAAGTAATGACGACCACTGTTGAGACGGCCGCCGCCACGGGCCGCGTCGCCCGGGTCATCGGCCCGGTCGTCGACGTGGAGTTCCCCGTCGACGCCATGCCCGAGATCTACAACGCCCTCAAGGTCCAGGTCGCCGACCCGGCCGAGGACGGCAAGCTCAAGACCCTGACCCTCGAGGTCGCGCAGCACCTGGGTGACGGCCTCGTCCGTACCATCTCGATGCAGCCGACCGACGGTCTGGTCCGCCAGGCCCCGGTGACCGACACGGGCGAGGGCATCACCGTCCCCGTCGGTGACTTCACCAAGGGCAAGGTGTTCAACACCCTCGGTGAGGTGCTGAACTACCCGGAGGAGAACGCCAACGTCACCGAGCGCTGGCCGATCCACCGCAAGGCGCCCCGCTTCGACGAGCTCGAGTCGAAGACCGAGATGTTCGAGACCGGCGTCAAGGTCATCGACCTTCTCACCCCGTACGTCAAGGGTGGAAAGATCGGTCTGTTCGGTGGTGCCGGTGTCGGCAAGACCGTTCTGATCCAGGAAATGATCTACCGCGTCGCCAACAACCACGACGGTGTGTCGGTCTTCGCGGGCGTCGGTGAGCGTACCCGTGAGGGCAACGACCTCATCGAGGAAATGGCCGAGTCCGGCGT
Source organism: Streptomyces sp. NPDC002104 (assembly GCF_053593795.1). NCBI lineage: Bacteria > Bacillati > Actinomycetota > Actinomycetes > Kitasatosporales > Streptomycetaceae > Streptomyces > Streptomyces sp. NPDC002104. The sequence continues at coordinate 38,877 of NZ_JBSFDF010000004.1, forward strand.
CATCGACAAGACGGCGCTCGTCTTCGGTCAGATGGACGAGCCCCCGGGCACGCGTCTTCGCGTCGCGCTGGCCGGTCTGACCATGGCGGAGTACTTCCGCGATGTGCAGAAGCAGGACGTGCTCTTCTTCATCGACAACATCTTCCGTTACACCCAGGCCGGTTCGGAGGTGTCGACCCTTCTGGGCCGCATGCCGTCCGCCGTGGGTTACCAGCCGAACCTGGCTGACGAGATGGGTCTGCTGCAGGAGCGCATCACCTCGACCCGCGGTCACTCGATCACCTCGATGCAGGCGATCTACGTCCCCGCGGACGACCTGACCGACCCGGCGCCGGCCACCACCTTCGCCCACCTCGACGCGACGACGGTTCTTTCCCGTCCGATCTCCGAGAAGGGCATCTACCCGGCCGTGGACCCGCTGGACTCGACGTCCCGCATCCTCGACCCGCGGTACATCGCGGCGGACCACTACGCCACGGCGATGCGCGTCAAGGGGATCCTGCAGAAGTACAAGGACCTCCAGGACATCATCGCGATCCTCGGTATCGACGAGCTGGGCGAGGAGGACAAGCTCGTTGTCCACCGTGCCCGTCGTGTCGAGCGCTTCCTGTCGCAGAACACGCACGTCGCCAAGCAGTTCACCGGCGTCGACGGTTCGGACGTTCCGCTCGACGAGTCGATCGTGGCCTTCAACGCGATCTGCGACGGAGACTACGACCACTTCCCCGAGCAGGCGTTCTTCCTGTGCGGTGGCATCGAGGACCTGAAGGCGAACGCCAAGGAGCTGGGCGTCTCCTGAAGCCGCGCTCATCCGTGAGCACAGCTGACTGACGGAGAGGGGCGGGTGTGTCCCGTCCCTCTCCTCACGCCCATTAGAATTTGACCCAACACCCGGCCATCCCGCCGGGTGGTGACCCGAGGAGCCACCATGGCTGCTGAGCTGCACGTCGAGCTGGTCGCGGCGGACCGGAATGTCTGGTCCGGCGAGGCCACCCTGGTTGTCGCCCGCACCACGTCCGGCGACATCGGCGTCATGCCCGGTCACCAGCCGCTTCTCGGTGTGCTGGAATCGGGCCCGGTGACCATCCGTACCACGGACGGCAACACTGTTGTCGCCGCGGTGCACGGCGGATTCATCTCGTTCGCGGACAACAAGTTGTCGCTGCTGGCCGAGATCGCCGAGCTTGCCGACGAGATCGACGTCGAGCGGGCGGAGCGGGCACTGGAGCGCGCGAAGTCGGAGACCGATTCGGCCTCCGAGCGTCGCGCCGATGTCCGGCTGCGCGCGGTTTCGGGGCGCTGAGCCCCGAAGCTGGTAAGAGTTTTACACCTCAGCCGCGGCCTGTTCCGGAATTTTCCGGACCGGGTCGCGGCTGAGGCGATGCGGGTCCGTTTTTCGGTTTGGGTATTCGATGAGCGAGGAGGTCGGTGAAAGATGCTCCTCGCTCTGCTTGTGAGCGGCCTGGTCGTAGTAGCCCTGGTGGTGATCGGGCTGTTTGTGTTCGGGCTGCGCCGCAGGCTGATCCAGCGCTCCGGCGGCACCTTCGACTGCAGCATGCGCTGGGGCGTGTCCGAGGAACCGGACGTCTCCGGCAAGGGCTGGGTGTACGGGGTCGCGCGCTACAGCGGTGACCGCATCGACTGGTTCCGTGTCTTCAGCTACTCCCCGCGGCCGCGCCGGCTGCTGGAGCGGTCCTCCATCGAGGTCGTGGCCCGCCGTGCGCCCGAGGGCGAGGAGGAGCTGGCCCTGCTCTCCGACGCCGTCGTACTCGGCTGTCTGCACCGCGGCACCCGCCTGGAGCTGGCGATGAGCGAGGACGCGCTGACCGGTTTCCTGGCCTGGCTGGAGGCCGCTCCGCCCGGGCAGCGGGTGAACGTCGCCTGAACGTCGCCTGAGGGGCGCCGCCTCCGGGCCGCCCCCGCCGGACGGAGTCCGGCGCAGCGGCGCGAAGCCGGGGAGACGGGGGCGGACCCGTCTCCCCGGCTTCGTCCTTCACCGGGCGGAGCGTTCAGGGGTTACGAGAGGCCGGCGGAGACCGCGGTCGCGAGCTCGCCGTTCGACGTGTCGCCGCTGAACTCCCAGTAGAAGGCTCCCCGCAGGCCCTGCTGCTTCGTCCAGGTCGTCTTCGAGGCGATGGTGGCGGGGGTGTCGTAGCTCCACCAGTTGCTGCCGCACTTGGCGTAGGCCGTGCCGGCGACGGTGCCGGTCGAGGGGCAGCTGTTCTTGAGGACCTTGTAGTCCTCGATGCCCTGCTCGTAGGTGCCCGGGGCCGGTCCGGTGGCGGTGCCGCCGGGCGTGGCCTGGGTGACGCCGGTCCAGCCGCGGCCGTAGAAGCCGATGCCGAGGTTGAGCTTGGAGCCGGCGATGCCCTTGCCCTTGAGCTTGGTGATCGCGGCCTCGGAGTTGAATCCGGCGATCGGGATGCCGGTGTACGAGGTGAGCGGGGAGTGCGGGGCCGTCGGGCCCTGCGCCGCCCAGGCGCCGAAGAAGTCGTAGGTCATGACGTTGTAGAAGTCGACGTACTGGGCGGCGCCCGCGTAGTCGGCCGCGTCGAGCTTGCCGCCGTTGGAGCCGTCGGCGGAGATCGCGGCGGTGACCAGGTTGCTGCTGCCGAACTTCGTGCGCAGCGCGGAGAGGACGTTCTTCAGGGAGGCGGCCCCGCTGGTGTCGCAGGACAGGCCGCAGGCGTTCGGGTACTCCCAGTCGATGTCGATGCCGTCGAAGACGTCGGCCCAGCGCGGGTCCTCGACCAGGTCGTAGCAGGACTGGGCGAAGGCGGCCGGGTTGGCCGCGGCCTGGCCGAAGCCGCCGGACCAGGTCCAGCCGCCGAAGGAGTAGAGGACCTTGATGTTCGGGTACTTCTTCTTCAGCTGGCGCAGCTGGTTGAAGTTGCCCGCGACCGGCTGGTCCCAGGTGTCGGCGGTGCCGGAGACGCTGGAGCCCGCGTCGTAGGTCTTCTGGTAGTCGGCGTAGGCGTCACCGATCGTGCACTTGCCGCCCTGGACGTTGCCGAAGGCGTAGTTGATGTGCGTGATCTTCGCGGCGGTGCCGGAGGTGACCAGGTTCTTCACGTGGTAGTTGCGCTGGTAGACGCCCCAGTTCGTGAAGTAGCCGAGCTTGACAGCGGCTCCCGGGGTGCCGGGGTCGCCGGGGTCGGTTCCGCCGCCGCCGGTGGTGGTCACCGTGAGGGCGCCGGAGGAGGGGCCGGTCTGGTCGATGGTGTCGCGGGCGGTGACCGTGTAGGTGTAGGCGGTTCCCTTGGTCAGGCCCGAGTCGGTGTAGGAGGGGCTGGTGACGGTGGCGATCTTGGCGCCGCCGCGGAAGACGTCGTAGTTCTTGACGCCCTTGTCGTCGGTGGCCGCGGCCCAGCCGAGGGTCAGTCCGGTGTCCGTGACGCCGCTGGCCGTGGGGGTGCCGGGGGCGCTGGGCGGGTTGTCGGTGGGGGTGGTGCCGCCGTCGCAGGTGCCGCCGTTGATCTTGCAGCCGCTGGGGGAGCCGGCGCCGGTGCCGTTGAAGCCGAAGCTGACGGTGGCGCCGGGGGCGAGGGTCCCGTTCCAGCCGACGTTCTTGCCGGTCCAGTGGGTGCCCGAGCTGGTGACGGTGGCGTCCCAGGCGGAGGTCACGGCGGTGCCGGCCGGGTAGTCCCACTCCACGGTCCAGCTGTTGAGGGTGGTCGTGCCGGTGTTCTTCACCGTCCACTTGCCCTCGAAGCCGGAGCCCCAGTCGGAGACCTTGGTGTACGTCGCGGTGGCCGAGGCGGCCGCCTCGGCGGGACCGGCGAGGGCCACGAGTCCGGCGACGGGCAGGGTGAGGACGGCCAGTGCGGCCGCGACTCTTCGAAACAGCGGTGCGCGTCGTGGGGGTGCTGTGCTCAAGGGTGCTCCTCCGAGGTCCGCAGCGGACGTGGGGACGGCCGCTGCATGGGGGTGGGACCTGCGCCGCCCGTGAGCGCTGCCGTGACGTTTTGTCATGGCATGCTCACCACAGTTGTGCGTGAGAGTAGAAAGGTCTGGACCAACCGTCAAGAGGTCCAGACCTCCCGTAGCAGCCTCGGATTCATTTCCGGCCGGATTCGGCTAGATCCCCAACTCCTGTGCCAGAACGGCGGCTTGGACCCGGCTGCGCAGCTCCAGCTTGCCCAGCACCCGGCTGACGTGGGTCTTCGCCGTGGCCTCCGCCATCTCCAGGCGCACCGCGATCTCCGCGTTCGACAGCCCCTCGCCCAGGCACGCCAGCACCTCCCGCTCGCGCGGGGTCAGCGATCGCACCGTCGCCGGTACGGGGACCCGTACGGGCGAGGGGTCCGCGAACTCCGCGATCAGCCGCCGGGTCACCGCCGGTGAGATCAGGCCCTCCCCGCGCGCGACGGTCCGTACCGCCCCGATCAGCTCCGCCGCGTCCGCGTCCTTCAGCAGGAAGCCCGCCGCGCCCGCGCGCAGGGCGCCGAAGACGTACTCGTCGTGGTCGAAGGTGGTCAGCACGAGCACGTCGGCCAGGCCCTCCGCGACCACCTGGCGGGTCGCCGACACCCCGTCCAGCCGGGGCATCTGCACGTCCATGAGCACCAGGTCGGGCCGCAGCTCGCGGGCCAGGCGCACGGCCTCCTCCCCGTCCGCGGCCTCGCCGGCCACCTCCATGTCCCCGGCGCTGCGCAGGATCAGGACCAGCCCCGCCCGTACCGCGCTCTGGTCCTCCGCCACCACGACCCTGATCGTCACGCCCGTACCGCCTCTTCTTCCGCGGGCAGCGTCGCCCGGACCCGCCAGACCGCGTCCGCGCGGCCCGCTTCGAATGCCCCGCCGAGCAGTTCCGTCCGCTCGCGCATGCCGATCAGACCGGCGCCGGAGCCGGGGGCGCGGGGGCCGGGGCGGTCCCCGTAGGGGGAGTCGACCGCCACCCGCAGCGCGCCTGCCCCGCCCCTGGCCGCGCCCCGGGACCCGGCTCCGGGGGCCTCGCGGGCCAGCCGGACGGTGACCGTGCCGGGGGCGGCGTGCTTGAGGGCGTTGGTCACCGACTCCTGGACGATCCGGTACGCCGCCAGTTCCACGGGGGCGGGCAGGGGCTCCCCGGACGGCCGGTCGTCACGGAGTACGAAGTCCAGCCCGCTCGCGGCCCCGTTCGTACGGGCCTGCTCCAGCAGGGCGTCCAGGCCGTCCAGCGAGGGCGTGGCGACGGCCTCCTGCCCGGCGCCCGCGTCCCGCAGCAGCCCGATCAGGCGGCGCATCTCGGCCAGTCCCTGGACGCTGTTCTCCCGGATCACCCCGAGCGCCTCGCGGCTGGTGGCGGGGGAGTCGATGGACAGAGCCGCGGTGGAGTGGATGGCGATGGCGGAGAGGTGGTTGGCCACCATGTCGTGCAGTTCGCGGGCCATCCGGGCCCGCTCGGCGACGACCGCCTGCGACCGGTCCATTTCGGCCAGCAGCGCGGTCTGCTCCGCGCGCAGCCGGGCGGCGATGGCGGCCTCGCGGTGGTTGCGCAGGGTGGCCCCGGTCAGTGCCGGACCGAAGCTCACGATGCCGGTGACCACGCCGATCAGCAGGGCCTGCGGGGTGCGCAGCCAGGCCACGGCGGCGATGGTCACGGCGACGGTGATCAGGCCGGTCTGGACCGGGAGGCGGCGGGCCATGGCCGGTTTGCCGTAGACCACGGCCGCGTACATCAGGTCGGTGAAGATCAGGACGGTGCCCAGGTTCCCCACGGTGAACTGGTCGGCGATCAGCCCGGCCGTGCCGACCGCCAGGGTCACCCGGGGCATGCTGCGGCGCAGCAGCTCCATCGGGCCGAGGGCGAGGAGCGGAACCAGCGCCGCCCAGGCGGGCAACAGGTCCCGCCCGGGGGAGCTGTGCACCCCGAGCGACCACAGGACCAGGCCGGCGGCCACGCTGGCCACGGCGAGCAGTACGTCGTCGCGGTGCGGTGGCGGGATCTTGAGGCTCACATGACCATCCAACAGGCTGCGGCGGGGGACGGCGTCGCCATCGCGGCCGCCTTTTCGGCCGGGCCCGTACATCGAAGGATGCAGGGCGGCCGGCCGGCATTCGTCATCGGCGACGAGGAATCGGCGCGCGGCGGGCGGGAAGCTGGAGGCATCCCCCACCGCAGGAACGGAGACTCCCGTGCTCGTCACCCTGATCATCGCCTGTGAAGTCGGCTTCTGGGTCCTGCTCGCCGGCGGTCTGGCCCTGCGCTACCTCGCGGGGATGCCGAGGACCGGCGCCGCCGTCCTGCTGTGCGAGCCGCTCCTGGAGCTGGCGCTGCTGGCGGCCACCGCGGTGGACCTGCGCGGCGGCGCCGAGCCGGACTGGAAGCACGGGCTCGCCGCGCTGTACCTCGGCTACACCGTCGGCTACGGGCACTACACCGTGCGCTGGCTCGACGCCCACGCCGCGTACCGGCTGGCCGGCGGCCCGAAGCCGGCCGGCGCCGGTCACGGCGCGGCGCGGGCCCTCCACGAGTGGAAGCTGCTCGCGCGGACCGTCCTCGCGGCGGCCGTCGCGGCCGGTCTGCTGCAGGCCGCGATCTGGTACGTCGGTGCCTCGGGCGACACCTCGGTGCTGCGCGGATGGCAGCTCACGGCCCTGCGGGTGGCAGGCATCCACGCCCTGATCGCCGTCACCTACACGGTGTGGCCGAAGCGCGCCCCGGCGACATCCGCCCGGCGCGATTCGGTGGACGCCTCCTGAGCGCTCCGGACCGGCTAGCGGTCCCCGCCCGGGACCCACAGGACGTCCCCGACCTCCTTGTTGGCCGTGCGGGCCAGGATGAAGAGGAGGTCGGAGAGGCGGTTGAGGTAGGTGGCCGTGAGCGGGTTCATGACCTCGCCGTGCGCCTCCAGAGCGGCCCAGGTGGAGCGCTCGGCGCGCCGCACCACCGTGCAGGCCTGGTGCAGGAGGGCCGCGCCGGGGGTGCCGCCGGGCAGGATGAAGCTGCGGAGCTTCTCCAGCTCGCCGTTGAAGAGGTCGCAGTCGGCCTCCAGCTTGTCCACGTAGAACTGCTCGACGCGCAGCGGCGGGTACTCCGGGTTCTCGGCGACCGGGGTGCACAGGTCGGCGCCCACGTCGAACAGGTCGTTCTGCACACGGACCAGGACCTTCACGACATCGGCGGGCAGCGAGCCGAGCGCGATGGCCGTTCCGATGGCCGCGTTGGCCTCGTTGGCGTCGGCGTACGCCGAGATCCGCAGATCGGTCTTGGCCGTGCGGCTCATGTCGCCGAGCGCGGTCGTGCCCTTGTCGCCGGTACGGGTGTAGATGCGCGTGAGGTTCACCATGCCGCCACCCTAGACCGGGTCAACTGCGGCCCCCCGCCGCACTGCTGGGCCGTCCCGGTGTGATGTCCGTCATCTGAGACGTGACGCGTGTTACTTCGCGGTCACTCGGCCCCTCGCGGACGCTAGTCTCCGCCGGAGAACGAACGAGGCTGTGCCGTATCTGAGGCCGTGTCCTAGAAGAACGTGGGGTGTGCAGTGGCTGGGAAGCTCGCCGTCATCGGTGCCGGACTGATGGGTTCCGGAATCGCGCAGGTCTCCGCTCAGGCGGGTTGGGACGTCGTGCTGCGCGATGTCACCGACGCCGCTCTGACGCGCGGTACCGACGGGATCAAGGCCTCGTACGACCGGTTCGTCGCCAAGGGCAAGCTGACGGCCGAGGACGCCGAGGCGGCGCTCGCCCGCATCACCACGACCACCGAGCTGGAAGCGGTCGCCGACGCCGACATCGTCGTCGAGGCCGTCTTCGAGAAGCTCGAGGTCAAGCACGAGATCTTCCGCGCGCTCGACAAGATCGTGCGCGAGGACGCGGTCCTCGCCTCCAACACCTCCGCCATCCCGATCACCAAGATCGCGGCCGTGACGGAGCGTCCGGAGCGGGTCGTCGGCGCGCACTTCTTCTCGCCGGTCCCGATGATGCAGCTGTGCGAGCTCGTGCGCGGCTACAAGACGAGCGACGAAACCCTCGCCACCACCCGGGCGTTCGCCGAGTCCGTCGGCAAGACCTGCATCGTCGTCAACCGCGACGTCGCCGGTTTCGTGACGACCCGTCTCATCTCCGCGCTGGTCGTCGAAGCCGCGAAACTGTACGAATCGGGCGTCGCTTCGGCCGAGGACATCGACATCGCCTGCAAGCTCGGCTTCGGGCACGCCATGGGCCCGCTGGCCACCGCGGACCTCACCGGCGTCGACATCCTGCTGCACGCCACCAGCAACATCTACACGGAGTCCCAGGACGAGAAGTTCGCGCCGCCGGAGCTGATGCGCCGCATGGTGGACGCGGGCGACATCGGCCGCAAGAGCGGTCAGGGCTTCTACAAGCACTGAGCACCCGTTCGAATGCCTGCACCCCACAGGGTGAATTAGGTATCGGTTCGCTCACGGTCGGCAACTTCCCTGCCCCTGAGGCAGTCAGTTGCAGTGAGAGTTGCCGACCAGCGGACCAGTCGGACCATACGCAATCAGTACCGCGCTGCCGGGAGTACACATGCACATCAGGGGCGACCACGCCGAACTCGCTGTCGGGGGCCGCCTCGACGTGCGCAGCGCGGCGGACGCCCGTACGGTCCTGCACACCGCCCTCGACGACGGTCACGGCGACCTCGTGCTGGACCTCACCGGGCTCGACTCCTGGGACGCGACGGGACTCGGCGTGATCATGGGCGCCCACCGCCGCGCCGGCCGGACCGGCAGGCGGCTCGTCCTGCGCGGGGTCCCGCCCCAGATGCAGCGGCTGCTCGTGGCCACCCGGCTGCACCGGATCCTCGCGATCGAGGGCGGACTGGAAGCGGAGTCGCTGCCTCGCGCGTGACGCCCGTCGCACCAGTGTCCGCGTCACCCGTGGAGGCCCGCTCCACGCGGCCCGCGCAAACGTAACGGTCCGGTGGTGAAGGCACCCCTGCGGTTCACGCCCCACCGGGCACGGTCTAGGGTTCGGGCGGAAACCGGACCACTAGCGACAGCGGCGTGAGCGAAGGCCGGGCGAGACGAGGGCGCACGGCGCGATCGGGGGACTTGGTCATGGACCGCAGCAGCACACAGGGGCAGGCCGATCCGGTGGAGCCGCCGGCGCGCGTGGTGACGCTGACGTCCGGGGACTTCACCCTCACCGTGAACCCCGTCGACGGCAGCGAGATCGTCCGGACGCACCGCCCCGGCGGCGAGCCCGCCCCGGCCCCGGTCAAGCGCACCCCCGCCGCCCGCGCCTCCGCCGCGGCCGCCGCGCGGCCGCCCGTACCGCCGGGCGCCCCGGCCGGGACGCGGACCCCGCTGGGCCGGGAGGAGGAGCGCGAGCGCCTCGTACGGCTCCTCGCGCGCGGCCGCTCCGTACGGCTGACCGGCCCGTCCGGATCCGGGCGCACGACGCTGCTCGACGCGGTCGCCGAGGCCTGCGCGGACCTCGCCCCCGACGGGGTCGTACGGCTCAGCGGGTACGGCCACCAGCAGCCCGCCGAGCTGCTCCAGGCGCTGTACGCCACCGTGTACGAGGCTCCGGCCGAGCGCCCCGACCGGCCCGGGCTCCTCGCCCGGGTGGCGGAGATAGGCGCCGTCGTCGTGATCGACGACCTCGAGATGGGCGGCACCGCCCTCGACGAACTGCTGCGGGCCACGCCCGAGTGCGCCTACCTGCTGGCCGCCACCCCCGACACCCGGGCCCCCTCCGACGACTCGCACCTCGAAGAGGTCTTCCTCGGCGGGCTCTCCCGCGCCCACTGCGTGGCCCTGCTCGAAGCGGGCACCGGCCGGGCGCTGACCGACGAGGAAACGGCCTGGGCGGGCGACCTGAGCTTCGCCTCCGAGGGGCTGCCGGTCCGCTTCGTCCAGGCGGCCGCGCTGCTGCGGCAGCGCGACGAACTCAACCGCACCGGTGACGACGAGGACGACGAGGACGAGGAGCCCGGCGTCTTCGAGGAGAAGCCGCGCGACACCGTGTTCGTGCCGCTGCCGACGCTGGCCGAGGGCGCCGCCCCGGCGGAACTGCTCGCCTCCAGGGTCAGCGAGTCGGCGCGGGCCGCGCTGCGGATCGCCTGCGCCCTGGGCGGGGAACTGCCGCACCACGCGCACCTGCCCGCGCTGGTCGGCGACACGCACGCCGACGCGGCCGTCGCGGAGCTGCTCGACTGCGGGCTGCTGACCCCCGTCGGGACCCGCTACCAGCTGGCCGCCGGGGTCGCCCGGCAGCTGGAGGACATCGGCTACGGGGACACCGCGGCCGAGGAGGCCCGTACGGCCGCCCGGCACTACGCCTGGTGGACCGGGAACACCTCGGTCAGCCCCGGGCGGGTCGCGATGGAGGCCGACGCGGTGCTCGCGGCGCTGGCCGGGGCCGATGTGGTGGCCGCGGTACTGCTGGCACGGACGGCCGCCCCTGCGTTCGCGGCCTCGCTGCACTGGGAGGCCTGGGAGCGGGTGCTGCGCGCGGGCGCGGAGGCCGCGCGGAAGGCCGGCGAGGTCGCGGAGCAGGCGTACTTCCACCACGAGCTGGGCGTACTGGCCCTGTGCGAGGGCCGGCTCGACCGGGCGCGGGCCGAGCTGGAGGCCTCGATCGGGCTGCGCGGCGCGCTGGCCGACAAGCGGGGGACCGTGGCGGGACGGCGGGCCCTGGCCCTGGTCACCGACCGGGAGTCGGCGGAGACCCAGGTCTCGCCGCCCCTGCGGCTGGCTCCGCCGGCTGCGGTGGCGCCCTCGGCGCCCTCGGCGCCGGTGGCGCCGGGGGGTACGGCGATCCTGCCGGTGTCCGGTGTCCCGGGCCTTCCGGCGGCTGCCGGGCTCCCCGGGACCGGGGCCGGGACCGGTCCCAAGCCGCAGTTCCCCGCACTTCTCGGTGCCCAGGGGTCGCCTTTCGGCCCCGGGGCCGCCGGGGCTCCGCGGTCTCCTGAGGTTCCGGGTGCGTTCGGTGGCTCCGGTGGCTCCGGTGGCGCGGGGAGTGCGTTGGCCGCTGGTGCCGCTGGTGCCGCTGGTGCCGCTGCTGGCGGTCCCGGGGTTGGCGGGGGGCTGTTCGCTGGTGGTGCTGCTGCCGGTGCCGCCCCCGCTGCGGGGATACCGTCGGCCGGTGCTCCCGGTGCTCCCGGTGCTCCCGGTGCTCCCGGTGCTCCCGGTGCTCCCGGTGCTCCCGGTGCTCCCGGTGCTCCCGGTGCTCCCGGGATACCTGCGGGTGCTCCCGGTACGCCGGTGGCTCCCGGGGCGCGTGGGGGGCGTAGTGCTGCGGGGGTGGCGTCCGCTCCGGTCGTGCCCTCGGCGCCCGCGACTCCGGCGACCCTGTCGAAGGCCCTCGCCGCCCTGCCCGCGGCGGGCCCCGGGGCCGGTCCCGTACCCGAGCACGCGGCGGTGCGGGCTCCGGACTCCTTCACGACGGTCGTGCCCGCGGTGGCCCCGGCGGGCTCCGTCGCCCCCGCGACCCTGGCCGAGGTGTTCGAGGACGCCTTCCCCCTGGCCCCGGAGCCGGCCCCGGCCGAGCCCAGGGTGCCGCCCGGGCCGAAGAAGCCCCGCCGCAGGCCGCTGCTGCTCGCCGCAGCCGGGGCACTGGGCGCCGTGGTGCTGGGCACGGTGGCCGCACTGGCGATGAGCGACGAGAAGAAGCCTCCGGTGCAGGCGCCGGCGGTCTCCACGACCCCGAGCACGGAGGAGAGTCAGGCGCAGCCGAGTGCCTCGGATCCGAGCGGAAACGATCCCGCGCCGGCGCCGGAGGTCTCGTCGCCCACCGCGTCGGCGCCGGGTACGACCCCGCCGCCGCGCAAGTCCCCCTCGGCGACCCCGTCGCCGTCGCCGAGCACCTCGTCGTCGAGCCCGGTGACCTCGCCTTCGCCGTCGCCGAGCTCGCCCCCGCCGGTGAGCACCCCGCCGGTCTCCCCGAGTCCGTCGGCGTCGGCGTCCGCGTCGCCCAGCCCGTCGGACACGGTGCCGACCGGTGGGCCGAAGCCCCCGACGGGCGGAACCGGCGAGACGGAGACCGCGGCTCCCTGACGGCCCGCCAGGGGCCCGTCCGCGTCGCCGGGGCGGGCCTTCGGCGCAGCAGGCCTCAGAACAGGCGGAGCTTGTCGTCCTCGATGCCGCGCATCGCGTTGTAGTCGAGGACGACGCAGTCCATGCCGCGGTCGTTCGCCAGGACGCGGGCCTGGGGCTTGATCTCCTGGGCCGCGAAGACGCCCTTGACCGGCGCCAGGTGCGGATCGCGGTTCAGCAGTTCCAGGTAGCGGGTGAGCTGTTCCACGCCGTCGATCTCGCCGCGCCGCTTGATCTCCACCGCCACCGTCGCGCCGGAGGCGTCCCGGCACAGGATGTCGACCGGTCCGATCGCCGTCATGTACTCGCGGCGGATCAGCGTGTAGCCCTCGCCGAGGGTCTCGATCCGGTCGGCCAGGAGCTCCTGCAGGTGGGCCTCGACCCCGTCCTTGATCAGACCCGGGTCGATGCCCAGCTCGTGGGAGGAGTCGTGGAGGACTTCCTCCATGGTGATGATGAGCTTCTCGCCCGCCTTGTTGACGACGGTCCAGACGCCGGCCTCATCACCGCTCCCCTCCTTGAGGGTGCACGGCGGCGACATCCAGTTGAGCGGTTTGTACGCTCGGTCGTCCGCGTGGATCGAGACACTGCCGTCGGCCTTCACGAGGATCAGACGGGGTGCCGAGGGCAGATGGGCGGTGAGCCGGCCCGCGTAATCGACGGAGCAGCGGGCAATGACGAGACGCATGGTCGGCAACGCTACTCGACGAGAAGGCCTGCACGCGATTCGCCCCCGAAAGCCCCCTTCGAGGATGGCGCGTTGTATGCGCATTCTCCTGGTGCGGTACCCACCGGGCGCCTACCGTGGTGAGCGGGAGGTTGCGAAGCGTGCACGCTGCGTCGCGATCTCCCTCCCTGCCCGTAAGGCTCCGGCAACCCAATCGGCCGGAGTCGCGAGAGGAGAACCCATGTCGCTCGACGTCTCACCGGCCCTACTCGAACAGGCCGAGCGAGGCGAGGTCGACGAAGCCGCTTTCGTCGACTGCGTCCGGACCTCCCTGCCCTACGCATGGGAGATGATCAGCTCGCTGGTGGCCCAGCTCAAGGTGGACGGCGGACAGTTCGCCGACAACCAGACGCCGCCGCCGGACGAGCAGGCGCGTGGCCAGCTGCTTCGCGCTCTCGCGAGTGACGCGATACGGGGTGCGCTGCAGCGCCACTTCGGAGTGCGCCTGGCATTCCAGAACTGCCACCGGGTAGCGGTCTTCCCGCTGGACTCCTCGGTGGACGACCGGCTGGCCAAGTTCACTTCGATCCGTGGTCAGCTGCTCAACCAGTCGCCCGAAATGCGCGACTGTTAGCAGGAAGACCGCACCAACAGCACGACCGCAGTCCGTACCACCGCAGTCCGCACCGCCGTACGACCGTATCGCCGCACGACCGGTACCTCGCTGCCGCTCCGGTGCCAACGGAGCGGCAGCCCTGGTCTCAGCCGAGCCGGGGCAGCACCTCGGCGCCGAGGCGCCGGAGGTTCTCCTCGGTCGAGGCGAGATCACCCGACCCTTCCGTCAGCAGGGCGAACCGCGTGATGCCCGTACGCTCCGAGGTGGCCGCCAGCCGGTCCGCCGCCAGTTCCGGCGTGCCCACGGGGTGGAGATCGCACAGCAGCTCGGTGTACGCGACCGGGTCCCGCATCGCCCGCTGCCGTCCGTCCACCGTGACGTGCGCGTCCAGGCCCTGCTTGAGCCAGCCCGGCATCGCCTTCATCAGGGTTTCGCGGGCGTCCGCTGTGCGGTCCGCCAGCTGGCAGACCCCGGCCGAGACGTGGCCGGCCTCGGGCGAATGCCCCGCGGCCCGGGCCGTGCGCCGCCACAGCTCGACCATGGCGGCCTTGTCCTCGTCCCCGCAGTGCATGCCCAGCAGCATCGGCAGTCCGCGCTCCGCGGCCATCCGTACCGAGCCGGGGGAGGTGCAGGCGACGATCAGTTCCGGCCCCGTCCCGTCCCCGTGCAGCGCCTCCGACGCGCGCGGTACGACGGCCACTTCGCGGAAGCCGTACCGGCCGCCGGCCGCCGCCGCCCCGGTTCCCGTCCCCTCCGCCGGTGATCCCACGCGCGGGTCGGCCAGCCAGCGCCGCAGCAGGTCCAGGTCCTCCGGGAAGCGGTTCTCGTACGCGTCGAGCCCGCCGCCGAAGACCTCCAGGTCCACCCAGGGACCGCCCCGGCCCACCCCGAGGGTGAACCGCCCCTCCGAGGTCAGGTGCAGCAGGGCCGCCTGCTCGCCCAGCGCCACCGGGTGGGTGCTCGGCAGCACGCTCACCGCCGTGCCCACGCGCAGCCGCCGGGTGCGGCCCAGCATCAGGGCCGCCAGGGTCACCGCGGACGGGCAGACCCCGTACGGGACGAAGTGGTGCTCGGCGAGCCAGACCGAGTCGAGCCCGGCCTCCTCGGCCACCTCGGCCGTCCGCACCGCCCGGTGCAGTGCCTCGCCCTGTCCCTGGCCCGGGAACTGGGCCGCCAGTACAAATGCTCCTACGCGCATCGCCTTTAGCCTCCTCGCGGCTGACGCGGCCTCCCCCAGGCGGACCGTTTTCCTCACTGGCAACAACGTCTGACACGTGCCAAAGGCACGGCCTGAACAGAAAGTTATTGGGATTGTCGGGTCGGTCACGCCAACCGGTCGATCCGTACTACGGTCGTCCTTCGGCCACCCTGCGGGTACCCGGGTTCGCTGCGCGTAGTCTGGGAGAAAGTCACTGCCGTCCGCCCATCCGTGAGGTATACGTGTCACCGCGCCACAACCGCCCCAGGGGCGGCGAGAATCCAGCCGATCGTTCGGACCAGGGCTCGGGCCCGGGCAGTCTGGACCGGTACGGCCTGGAGCGCACGGAGGAGTACCAGGGCGAGGACTGGAAGGTCCGGCACGTCGCGGGCGCGAGCGCCGCGGGCAAGCGCTACCGCTGCCCCGGCTGCGACCAGGAGATCCCTTCCGGTACCCCGCACCTGGTGGCCTGGCCCGAGTACGGCGGGGTCGACGACCGCAGGCACTGGCACAAGGCCTGCTGGAACGCGAAGGACCGCCGCACCACCAAGGTGCAGCGGTCCCGCAACGCTCCCAAGTACTAGGCCGTCTCTTTCGGATCTTGCCGGGCCCGCGACGCCTGGCACCGCGCCTGGCCGCACTGCCGAGGCGACCACGTACGCCCAGTACGCGAACGCCCCGACAGCACGCCCAGGCACGGCACCAGACGCCGCGGACTCAAGCCGACAAGATCCGAAAGAGACGACCTAGCCGCTACCGCCCGCCCGGGCCCTACACGTCCCGGCGGCCGGACACCACGTACGAGGCGGCGACCGCGGCGCCCGTCACCACCAGGATCAGCACCATGTGGTTCAGGCTCGTCGGGTACGGAGTGCTCCCGTCGGCCGGGGCCGCGCTGGTGTCCAGCGGCATGCCGAACAGCGTGATCAGCGCCACCGGCGCGTTGTACTGGAGCAGGGCCCGGCCCACCGGGGCGAGGGCCTCCCAGATGCTCAGCACCGCCCCTATCACCGGCGGCAGCGTGACGACCCCGAGCATCACGGCGACGGCCCCGGCGGAGTGCCGCACGAGCGCCCCGACCGCCAGGGCGAGCACGCCGAGCAGGGTCACGTAGAAGCTGCCCAGGAGCCCGGAGGCCCACTCGGCGCTCGCGTGCGCCCCGGAGCCCCGGCCGTCGCGCAGGATGGTCGCGGTCAGCCCGACCAGGCAGACGGAGCCGGCCGTGACGAAGAAGGCGGTGGCGGCGAAGACGAGGTACTTCGCGGTGAGCACCCGGTACCGGTCGGGGGCGGCCGTGAACGTGGTGCGGATCAGGCCGGTGCCGTGTTCGGAGCTGATCGTCAGCACGCCGAGCACCATCACCGCCAGCTGCCCCACCAGCAGGCCGAACAGGGCGGGGGCGACGAACGGCATCTGCTCGTAGTCGGGGGAGGAGGTCTGCAGGATCACCGCGCCGCCGATGCCGACGACCAGCAGCACCAGGGCGCCGAGCGTCCACATCGTGGAGCGCACCGAGGTCAGCTTCGTCCACTCCGAGGCCAGCGCGTGCCCCAGGTGCGGCCGGGGGGTCGGCAGCGGAGAGGAGTAGCCCGCCGGGCCCTGGTCCCCGGCGGTCGGCGCGGTCGTCGGGGCGGTCATCGGGCGTCCTCGGGCTTCACGGTCTCGGGCTTCACGGTCTCGGGCTTCGCGGTCTGGGGCTTCGCGGTCTGGGGCTTCGCGTTCTCGGTCTTCACGGTCTCGGGGCCGGCGAGCTCGCCGGGACTGGTGGGCATCAGGAACGGCCGGCCGCCGGTCCCGGGCGGCGGGGGCGCGAAGAAGCTCGCCGCGGAGACCTGGAGGGCCGCGGAGGCCTCCGCCTCCTCCTCCCACTCCGGCACGGTCAGCGGTTCGGGCTCCCACAGCTCGTTGCGCGGGTCCTCGGTGGAGGTGTACTCGACGGAGGACTGGGTCATCCGCATGTAAGCCTCCTCCAGCGAGGCCCGGTGCGGCGACAGCTCCCAGAGCCGTACGCCGGCCGCGTGCGCGAGGTCGGAGATCCGCGGCAGCTCCAGCCCGGTCACCCGCAGCGCCCCGTCGGGCTCCCGCAGGACCCGGCCGCCCGCCCTGGTGAGGACGGAGCCGAGGGTGTCCCAGCCGCCGGGGTCGGTGTCGGCCGTGCGGACCCGGGCGAATCCGGCCGAGTTGTGGGTGATGAAGTCCTGGGTGCTCATGTCGGCGAGCAGCCGGCCCCGGCCGATCACGATCAGGTGGTCGGCGGTCAGTGCCATCTCGCTCATGAGGTGCGAGGAGACGAAGACGGTGCGGCCCTCGGAGGCGAGCCGGCGCATCAGATTGCGGACCCAGAGGATGCCCTCGGGGTCGAGTCCGTTGACCGGCTCGTCGAAGAGGAGCACCTGGGGGTCGCCGAGCAGGGCGGTCGCGATGCCGAGCCGCTGGCCCATGCCGAGCGAGAAGCCCTTGGCGCGCTGGCGGGCCACGTCCTGGAGGCCGACGACGCCCAGGACCTCGTCCACCCGCTTCTCGGGGATCCCGGAGAGCTGGGCGATGGACAGCAGGTGGGTGCGGGCCCGGCGGCCGCCGTGGACGGCCTTGGCGTCGAGCAGCGCGCCGACGTGCCGCTGGGCGTTCGGGAGCTCGCGGAAGGGCACGCCGTTGATGGTGACCCGGCCGGAGGTGGGCCGGTCCAGGCCGACGATCATGCGCATCGTGGTGGACTTCCCGGAGCCGTTGGGCCCCAGGAATCCCGTCACGTGACCGGGCTTGACCTGGAAGGAAAGGTCGTCGACAGCGGTCTTCGCGCCGAAGCGCTTGGTCAGGCCGACTGCCTCGATCATCTTGCTGCCCCTTGCCAGGCCGGGACGACTCTCGCCCGCGTAAGGGTTAAGAGGATATCCAGTCCCTTGCGGTTCCACGTCGTCCCGGACCCTGAGCTACCCCTGAGAACCGACCCGGGGATCCCCCGTAGTACGTCAGGCGTCCCTCTTCCTGAGGACGAGGTAGCCGCCGAGCACGGCCGCCAGTACCCAGAGTGCCATGATCCCGAAACCGCCCCAGGGCCCGTAGGGAACCTCCTCGCTGCCCATCGCCCCCGGGATCACCTGCATGACCTTGGAACCGGCCTGGTCGGGGAAGTACTGGGCCACCTTGCGGGTCGCCGAGACCGCCCCGAGGATGTTCGAGACCAGGAGGAAGAACGGCATCAGGATGCCGAGCGAGAGCATGGAGCTGCGCAGCATGGCGGCCACGCCCATGGAGAACAGCGCGAGCATCGCCATGTAGAGCCCGGCTCCGAAGACGGCGCGCAGCACGTTCGGCTCGTCGATGCCGATGCTGCGCTCGCCCAGGATCGCCTGTCCGATGAAGAAGGACGCGAAGCTGGTGATCAGGCCCACGACCAGCGCGAGCCCGGTGGCGACGAGGAGCTTGCCGGCCAGGAAGCTGCCGCGCCGGGGCACGGCCGCGAGCGAGGTGCGGATCATGCCCGAGCTGTACTCCGTGCCTACGACCAGCACGCCGAAGACGATCATCGCGAGCTGGCCGAGGGACATGCCGGCGAAGCTGGCGAGCGTCGGGTCGAAGGTGGCCTGCTCCTGCGCGGGCATGTCCTTGAAGGAGGAGTTGATGAACGCGCAGAGCAGGGAGCTGATGCCGACGGTGACGATGGCGGCCGAAGCCAGGGTCCAGACGGTGGAGCCGACCGAGCGGATCTTGGTCCACTCGGACTGCAGAACGGAGGAGAACGCCATGATCACTTGCCGCCCTTGCGCTGAGCATCGAAGCCGGCGCCCCACGCGGGTACGTCGGCGGGCCGGGCCGGATTGTCCGCCGCCATGCCGGGTCCCGGCGGGAAGCCGGACGCCCCCGGTGCGTGGGCGTGGTACTCGACGGAGTCCGCCGTCATGCGCATGAACGCTTCCTCCAGTGAGGCCCGCTGCGGGCTGAGTTCGTGCAGCACGATCTGGTGCTGGGCGGCCAGCTCGCCGAGGCGCTCCGACTCCACGCCGTCGATCTCCAGGGCGCCGGTTGCCGGGACGCTGATCGCGTCGATCCCGGCCTCGTGCAGGACGTCCTTCAGCCGTTCCTGCTGCGGCGTGCGGACGCGCACGAAACTGCGCGAGTTCTGCTGGATGAAATCAGCCATGGACAGGTCGGCGAGCAGCTTTCCTTGTCCGATCACGACCAAATGCTCCGCGGTCAGGGCCATTTCGCTCATCAGATGGGAGGAAACGAAGATCGTCCTTCCCTCGGCCGCGAGCCCCTTCATCAGATTGCGGATCCAGAGAATTCCCTCCGGGTCCAGACCATTGACGGGCTCGTCGAACATCAGGATCTCCGGGTCGCCGAGCAGCGCGGAGGCGATGCCCAGCCGCTGGCCCATACCGAGGGAGAATCCCTTCGACTTCTTCCTGGCCACGGCCGTCAGGCCGACCAGGTCCAGCACCTCGGAGACCCGGCTGCGCGGGATGCGGTTCGACTGGGCGAGGCAGAGGAGGTTGTTGTACGCGCTGCGGCCGCCGTTCATCGCCTTCGCGTCCAGCAGCGCCCCGATGTACTTCAGCGGCTCCGGCAGGTCCCGGTAGTGCTTCCCGTCGATCCGGACCGTACCGCTGGTCGGATTGTCGAGGTCCAGCATCATGCGCATGGTCGTGGACTTGCCCGCCCCGTTGGGGCCGAGGAAGCCGGTGACCACCCCCGGTCTGACCTGGAAGCTGAGGTGGTCCACGGCGGTTTTCGCGCCGAATCGTTTCGTAAGGCCCTCGAGCTCGATCATCCCGCCACGCTAGAACGCCGAAGGGCCCTACGCCACCTCTCACGGGTGACGAAGGGCCCTCGGTGTCGAAGCGGATTGTTGGCTTCCGGCCACTGGTGTCGGAAGCCTTCCGTCGACTAGCGGCTCTGCTGCGCCGGAACGCCGCGGGTGACCGGCTCGTCGTCGATCGGAGCGGAGGCGGCGGCGACCGCGGCACCCGTCAGCGTCGCCAGCATCTCGCGGACGTTGGTGAGCTGCGCGTTGATCGAGTCGCGGCGGTTGGTGAGCGCCGCCAGCTCGCGCTCGGACTCGCTGCGGATCCGGTCGGCCTTGGCGTTCGCGTCGGCCACGATGTCCTCGGCCTGGCGCTGCGCGGTCTCCACGGTCTGGCGGGCGCGGCGCTCGGCGTCCGTACGGAGCTTCTCGGCCTCCAGGCGCAGCTGCTCCGCGCGGTGCTCGATCTCCGCGAGACGCTTCTCGGCCTTGGCCTGACGGCCCGCCAGGTCGCGCTCGGACTGCTCGCGGCGCTTGGCCAGGTTGGTCTCGAAGTCCGCGGCGGCCTGGGCGGCCTTGGCGCGGGTCTCCTCGAAGAGCGCGTCGGCCTCCTCGCGCTTGGAGGCCGCGTCCTTCTGGGCCTCGGTGCGCAGCGACGCCGCGTCGCCCTTGGCCTTCTCGACGATGCGGACGCCCTCGTCCTCGGCGGTCGACTTCCGGTCGGCGGCGAACGACTCGGCGTCGTTGCGCACCTGCTGGGCGGCCGACTCGGCCAGCTCGCGGTGCTGCTCGGCCGCGCGACGGGCCTCCTCACGGAGGTCCTTCGCCTCCTCCTCGGCCAGGCGCAGGATCTTCTCGACCCGGGCGCCGAGACCGGCGTACGACGGCTCGGCGTCGTTCACCTGAGCCTGGGCGTTCTGCGTCTCGAGGTGCAACTCCTCGATCCGCTTTTCCAGAGAGTTGATACGTCCGAGGGCGCTGTCACGGTCGGAGACCAGCTTGGTGATGCGGTCGTCCACCTGACCGCGGTCGTAACCACGCCGCACGAGCTCGAAGCCGAAGGGGGAGGATGTGTCGCTCATGGGGTTCCTGTCGAATGAGACCGATGAGGTGCTACGCGGGGTGTTAGGTGTTAAGGGGAATCCTAGGCGCCAAGACGGCGTGTCATCGAGTCAATCCGCGTTTGATCTGGACAATGACACCCCTTTTGAGTGGCAAGGCGACAGAATGCTTGTCACTCGTTCGCCTGAACCTCCATCAGGAGCACAGAGTCGAGTGCGTTGACTAGCCCTCTGACGTCTTGCCACCCGATCGAGTGGAACCCGCTGTCGCACCGGCCTTCACGCCCCCCGCGCCCTGGCCGCCGACCCCGGGCTTTCCGCCACCCGAAGGCGCCTCGAATGATTCCAACGCCTCAAGAACGTCCTGGACACGGGAGATCTCCGCCTGAATGTCCTCGCGCCTGCGGACGAGGACCTCCAGCTCGCGCCGGCCCTCGTCGACGAGCCGCTCGGCCTCCGCCGTCGCCTCCGCGAGCTTGCCCTCGGCGATCCGCACCAGCTCGGCCTTCTTCTGCTCGGCCTCCTTGAGCAGCGCCTCCGCCTTGCGCACCGCGGCGATGCGGACCTTGCTCGCCTCGCTGCTCGCGTCCGACACCAGCTCCTTGGCCTTCGCGTCGGCCTCGACGCTCTGCTCGGTCGCCGCCCGCACCAGCTTGTCCACGCGCTCGCCGGCCGACTTCATCTGCTCGGCCGACTCCCGGCGGGCCCGCTCGTGCAGTTCCTCGACCTCCGCCTCGACGCGGCCGCGCAGCTCCTCCGCCCGGTCCCTTATGGCCGCGGCGTCGCTGCGCGCCCCGACCAGCAGCTCGTTCGCGTCCGTACGGGCCTTCTCCACCAGGGAGTTGCCCTCCACGGTCGCCTCCGAGGTGATCCGCGCCGCCTCCTTGCGCGCCGCGTCGACCATCGCGTCCGCCTGCTCCTCGGCCGCCGTCGTGGCGGCGAGGGCCTGCTTCTGCGCGTCCCCGGTGAGCTTCTCGGCCTCCGAGGACGCCTCCGTGATGAGCCGGTCGACCTGCGACGCGGCCTCGCTGCGGCGCTTGTTGGCCTCCTCGCGGGCCTCGTCCAGCACCCGCTCCGACGCGGTGCGCGCCTCGGTGCGGATCCGCTCCGCCTCCGTGGCGGCCTCGGCCTTGACCCGCTCCGCCTCGGACCGGGTGCGGGTCGCGTGCTCCTGCGCCGAGGACAGCGCCTCGGACGCCTCGGCGCGCAGCCGCTCGGCCTCGTTCGACGCCTCGCCGACCGTGCGCTCGGTGTCCTTGCGGGTCTGCTCGGTGAGCCGGTCCGCCTCCGCGACGGCCTCGCCGATCAGGTGGTCCGCCTGCTCGGCGGCCTCGGTGCGGATCCGGCCCGCCTCGGAGCGCGCCTCGTCCAGGGTCCGTGTCGACTCCCGCTCGGCGCCCGCCAGGGTCTCGTTCGCCGCGACGGTGACCCGGTCCGCCTCCGCGGTGGCCTCGCCGATGATCCGGCCGCCCTCCGTGCGGGCGTCGTCCAGCGTGCGCGCCGCCTCGGCCAGCAGCCGGTCGGCCTCCTCCGCGGCCTTGCCGACGGTGGCCTCGTTGGCCGTGCGCGTCTCCTCGACGAGCCGGTCGCCCTCGGTGCGCGCGTCGATGAGGATCCCCGTCGCGTCCCGCTCGGCCCCGGCCAGCGTCTGCGCCGCCTGCTCCGTGAGCCGCTCGGCCTCCGCCTTCGCCCCGTCCAGGGCCGCGGCCGCCTCGGCCCGCAGCTCCTCGGCCGCGGCCTCGGCCTCGGCGACGGTCAGCGCGTTGGCCGCGCGGGTCTCCTCGGTGAGCCGGTCGGCCTCCGCCGCCGCCTCGGTGATCAGGCGGTCCGCCTGCTCGGCCGCATCCTGGCGCAGCCGGTTCGCCTCGGAACGGGCCTCGTCCAGCGTGCCCGCGGCCTCGGCGCGGGTCGCCTCGCCGGCGGCCTCGGCCTCGGCCGTGAGCCGCGCCGCCTCCGCCGCGGCCGCGGCGAGCGTGGCCTCGCCGGCCGCGCGGGTCTCCTCGGTGCGGCGCTCCGCCTCGGCCGTGGCCTCCGCCACGATCCGGCCGCCCTCGGCGCGAGCCGCCTCCAGGGACTCCGCGGCCTCGCCGCGGATCCGGTTGGCGTCGTCCCGGGCATCGGCCTTCGTACGGGCAGCGTCGCGCTCGGAGGCGGCCAGCGCGTCAGTGGCCTCCGTGCGCAGGCGCTGCGCGTACTCCGCGGTGTCCGCGCGCAGCTGCTCGGCCTCGGCCGTGGTCTCCGCGCGCAGCCGCTCGGCCTCGGCCGTGGTCTCCGTGCGCAGCCGCTCGGCCTCGGCGATCGCGTCGCCGACCGTCCGCGCGGCCAGTTCCTTCGCCGCGTCCGTCTCGGTGCGGGCCTCGGTGCGGATCCGGTTGGCGTCCTCGGTGGCCCGCTCCCGTTCCGCGTACGCGTCGGCGCGGACCCGGCCGGACTCCTCCTCGGCCTCCGTCCTCGTACGCTCCGCCGCGTGCTCGGCCGCACTGCGCAGCCCCGCGACCTCTTCCTCGGCCTGCTCGTGCAGTCCGGCCACGGCTTCGCGCACCTGCTGGGCGGTGGCCTCGGCCGCCGCGACCACCTCGGACGCGCGCCGCTCGGCCTCCTCGGTGAGCCAGACGGCCTCGGCCGTGGCCTCCTCGGACCGCTTGCGGGCCTGGGCGAGGAGCTCCTCGCTCTCCTCCCGGGCCTGCGCCCGCTCGCTCTCCGCGTCCGTACGCGCCGAAGCCAGGGTCTCCTCGGACTCCCGGCGGCGCCGGGCGGCCTCCTCCTGCGCGGCGGCCAGCGCCTCGGCGGCCTCCTGCGCGACCCGCTCGGCGGCGGCCTTGGCCTCCGCGCGCAGCCGGTCCGCGGTCTCCTGCGCCTCGGAGCGCAGCCGCTCCGCCTCCGCCTCGGCCTCGCCGGTCAGCCGTACGGCGGCCTGCTCGGCCTCCGCGCGGACCCGGCCGGCGTCCTCGGCGGCGTCGGTGCGCAGCGCCTCGGCCTCCGCCTCCGCCTGCGTCTGCAGCGCACGGATCCGCTCCGCCGACTCCGCGCGGAGCCGGTCGCTCTCCTCGGAGGTCTCCTTGCGGATGTTCTCGGCCGCCGCCCGGGCGTCGCGCAGCGTCTGCTCGGCGGTGGTCAGGCGACCCTCGGCGTCGGTGTGCAGCCGGACGAGCTCCTCGTCGGCCTCCGCCCGCTTCGCCGACAGCGCCCGGTCGGTCTCCTCGCGCCGCACGGCAGCCGCGGCGTCCGCCTCGGCCCGTACCGACTCGGCCTGCTCCTCGGCCTCCGCGCGCAGCCGTGCCGCTTCCGCGCGGGTCCGCTCCAGGGTCTCCTCGGCCTGCTTGCGCAGGGTGGTGGCGCGCTCGACGGCCTCGCCGCGGACCCGCTCGCTCTCGGTGTTCGCCGCGGAGCGCACCTCGTCGGCGTCGGCCCGGGACTTGCCCAGCAGCTCCTCGGCGGTGCGGGCCGCCTCCTCGATCTGCTGGACCGCCTCGCGGCGGGCCTCGCCCCGGATCCGCTCGCCCTCGGCGACGGCCTCCGCGCGCAGCTGCTCGGCCTCGCCGCGCAGCCGGCGGGCCTCCTCCTGGAGTTCGACCGTACGGGCCCGGTACTCCTCCGTGTCGTCCTTCGCGGCACCCTTGAGCTCATCGGCCGTGGCCGCGGCCTGGGCGCGCAGCCGCTCGGCCTCCGCCTCGGCCTCGCCGCGGATCCGCTCGGCCTCCTCGGACGCCGCCCGGGTGGTGGCGCGGGCGTCCTCCGAGGCCTTGTTCAGTACCTCTTCGGCGGTGCGGGCCGCCTTCGCCAGCTGGGCGGCGGTGTCCTCGGCCGCGGCGGTACGGGCCTGCTCGCCGGCCTCCTTGCGCAGCCGC
Source organism: Streptomyces sp. NPDC002104 (assembly GCF_053593795.1). Lineage (NCBI taxonomy): Bacteria > Bacillati > Actinomycetota > Actinomycetes > Kitasatosporales > Streptomycetaceae > Streptomyces > Streptomyces sp. NPDC002104. Next base: position 63,001 of record NZ_JBSFDF010000004.1, read on the forward strand.
TCGGTCTCCGCGCGGGCGTCGGCGAGGGCCTGCTCGGCCTCGGCCTTGAGGGTCTCGGCCTCCTTGTTGGCCTCGCCGACCAGGCGGGCCACCTGTTCCTTGGCCGTACGGGTGCGCTGCTCGTTGACGGACTCCGCCGAGGCGAGCTGCCGTGCGGCGCTCTCCTTGGCCTCCGCGAGCAGCTTCTCCGCGGACGCGCGCGCCTCGCGCAGGGCCCCTTCGGCCTCCTGGGTGCGCTGTTCGGCGACCCGGCCCAGGTCCATCGTCTGGCGACGGGTCTGCTCGGCCTCCGCGGAGGTGGTGGAGCGCAGCCGCTCCGCGTGCTCGGTGGCCTCCTGGGCCTGCGCGGAGGCGGCGGTCAGCAGCCGCTCGGCCTCCTTGCGGGCGCGCAGCAGCGTCGACTCGGCCTCGGCGCGGGCGGATTCGTTCTCGGAGGCGAGCCGGCGGGTGGCCTCCGAGGCGACCCGGGCCGCCTCGGCGCGCGCGGTGTTGAGGGTCTGTTCGGCCTCGACGCGCGACTCCTCCATGAGCCGGCGGGCCTGGGCCTCGGTGCGGGCGCGCAACTGCTCGGCCCAGGCGACGTTCTCGTTGACGTGGGCTTCCACCGTCTGGCGGCGCTCGCTGAGCTCCTGGTCCAGGCGCTGGCGGCGGTTGACGGCCTCGGCGTGCAGTTCGGCCTGGAGCCGCGCCTGGTGCTCGGCGTGCTCCTGGAGGATGCGCTGGGTCTGCGCCCGTACGTCGCGCAGTTCGCGCTCGGCGTCCGAACGCATCTGGTCGGCCTGGATCTGGGCATTGCGGAGCAGCTGCTCCGCCTGGTACCCCATGTCCGCGCCGTCGTAGGCGGGGCGGGACGCCAGGTTGCGGCGTACCTCGTGGAGCTTGGCGCGCAGCACCTCGACCTGGTACCCCAGGTCATCGGCGTGCTGGACGGCCTTCCCGCGTTCCTTCTTCAGCCGCTCCATCTCGGCTTCGAAGCGCGAGAGATGGTCGGCCTCGGCCTGATGGCTCTCCTGGCTTTCGTAGCCCCGCACAGCGCGGTCCCATCCGTCCCCTGGTCGCAAGCCCGATCCCAAACGAGCGCCGTCCGCCCGCTGAACGACGCCCCCGGGGAATGGTGTCAGATCCCGGGTCGGGCGATACAGGCCCCGACCCCGTCCCCGCACCGAACCCCGGCCGAGCCAAAGCCACTCTACCGGCCGGGGAAACGGGACATCAGTGGTCGGGGTTGCTCGTGACCAGTTCGGTGAGGACGCCGTGGCAGTCCTTGGGGTGCAGGAAGGTGATCGAGGAGCCCATCGAGCCGGTGCGGGGCTGGTCGTAGAGGACGCGGACGCCCTTGCCGCGGATGGCCTCCGAGTCGCCCTGGACGTCCTCGGTGCCGAAGGCGATGTGGTGGACGCCCTCGCCGTTCTTGGCCAGCCACTTGCCGACCGCGGAGTCCTCGCGGGTGGGTTCCAGGAGCTGGAGGTACGAGGCTCCGCCGTCGGAGGTCTCGTTGATCTTGAGCATGGCCTCGCGGACGCCCTGCTCCTCGTTGACCTCGGAGTGGAACACCTCGAAGCCGTACGTGGCACGGTAGAACTCAACCGTCTTGTCCAGGTCGAAGCAGGCGATCCCGATGTGGTCGATTCTTGTCAGCATGGACACAGTGCAGCGCTACCGGAGGCGGTTACGCAACGTGCGCGCGATCACACTGACGGGCCGGTGACGGCACGGGTACCGCTCAGTACATTCGGGTAAACCCTCGTTCACTCCTCATCTTCAAGGGGCTGTGCTCCATGTCCGGAACGAACAACACCACGTCAGTGATCGTCGCCGGGGCCCGCACGCCCATGGGGCGACTGCTCGGCTCGCTGAAGTCCTTCTCGGGTGCCGACCTCGGCGGCTTCGCCATCAAGTCCGCGCTGGAACGGGCCGGGATCTCCGGTGACCAGGTCCAGTACGTGATCATGGGCCAGGTGCTCCAGGCCGGCGCGGGCCAGATCCCCGCCCGCCAGGCCGCCGTCAAGGGCGGGATCCCGATGAACGTGCCCGCGCTCACCATCAACAAGGTGTGCCTGTCGGGTCTCGACGCCATCGCCCTGGCCGACCAGCTCATCCGCGCGGGTGAGTTCGACATCGTCGTCGCGGGCGGTCAGGAGTCCATGACCAACGCCCCGCACCTGCTGCCGAAGTCCCGCGAGGGCTTCAAGTACGGCGCCATCGAGATGCTCGACGCGATGGCCTACGACGGTCTCACCGACGCCTTCGAGAACATCGCGATGGGCGAGTCCACCGAGAAGCACAACACCCGCCTGGGCATCGAGCGGGCCCCGCAGGACGCGTTCGCGGCCACCTCCCACCAGCGCGCCGCCGCCGCGCAGAAGAACGGCGTCTTCGAGGCCGAGATCACCCCGGTCGAGATCCCGCAGCGCAAGGGCGACCCGGTGGTGTTCTCGCAGGACGAGGGCATCCGCCCCGAGACCACCGCCGAGTCCCTCGGCAAGCTGCGCCCGGCCTTCGCCAAGGACGGCACGATCACGGCGGGCACCTCCTCGCAGATCTCCGACGGCGCCGCCGCCGTGGTCGTGATGAGCAAGGCCAAGGCCGAGGAGCTGGGCCTGGAGTGGCTCGCCGAGATCGGCGCCCACGGCAATGTGGCGGGTCCGGACAACTCGCTCCAGTCGCAGCCCTCCAACGCGATCCTGCACGCCCTGAAGAAGGAGGGCCTCGGCGTCGAGGACCTCGACCTCATCGAGATCAACGAGGCCTTCGCGGCGGTCGCCGTGCAGTCGATGAAGGACCTCGGAGTGACCCCGGAAAAGGTGAACGTCAACGGCGGCGCCATCGCCCTGGGTCACCCGATCGGCATGTCCGGCGCCCGTGTGGTGCTGCACCTGGCGCTGGAGCTCAAGCGCCGCGGCGGCGGGGTCGGCACGGCTGCCCTGTGCGGTGGCGGCGGCCAGGGCGACGCCCTGATCGTCCGCGTCCCGTAGGGGAGGGCGGCCGGCCGGCCGCCCGCGCCCGTATCCGTACCCGTTTGAGAACCGAGGAGCGCAGCACGTATGACGGTGGTGGACGTCCCCCAGCTGGTGGCCCAGGCCCGTGAGGGCAGGCCGCGAGCGGTCGCCCGGCTGATCTCGCTGGTCGAGGGGGCGTCCCCGCAGCTGCGCGAGGTGATGGCGGCGCTGGCGCCGCTCACGGGCAACGCGTACGTGGTGGGCCTCACCGGCTCCCCGGGCGTCGGCAAGTCCACCACCACCTCGGCGCTGGTCTCCGCGTACCGGCAGGCCGGCAAGCGGGTCGGTGTCCTGGCCGTCGACCCGTCCTCGCCGTTCAGCGGGGGCGCGCTGCTCGGCGACCGGGTGCGGATGTCGGACCACGCCTCCGACCCGGGGGTGTACATCCGCTCCATGGCCACCCGCGGCCACCTGGGCGGGCTCGCCTGGGCCGCTCCGCAGGCGATCCGGGTGCTGGACGCGGCCGGCTGCGAGGTGATCCTCGTCGAGACCGTCGGGGTCGGGCAGTCGGAGGTGGAGATCGCGGCGCAGGCGGACACCTCGGTGGTGCTGCTGGCCCCCGGCATGGGCGACGGGATCCAGGCCGCGAAGGCGGGCATCCTGGAGATCGGCGACGTCTACGTGGTGAACAAGGCCGACCGGGACGGCGCGGACGCCACCGCCCGGGAGCTGAACCACATGCTGAGCCTGGGGGAGTCCCGGGGCAAGGGCGACTGGCGGCCGCCGATCGTGAAGACGGTCGCGGCGCGCGGTACGGGCATCGACGAGCTGGTCGAGGCGCTGGAGAAGCACCGGGCGTGGATGGACGAGCGCGGGGTGCTGGCGCAGCGGCGTACGGCCCGGGCCGCGCGCGAGGTGGAGACCATCGCGATCACCGCGCTGCGGGCCCGGCTGGCCGATGTGCACGGCGACGCCCGCCTGGACGCGCTGGCCGGGCGGGTCGCGCGCGGAGAGCTGGATCCGTACGCGGCTTCGGACGCGCTGCTGACCACCCTGACGGAACCTGCGGAACCCACGGGGCCCACCGAACCCGCCGAACCCGCGTAACCCGCGGAACCGGATGCGGAGCCCGGGGGCCGGTCATAGACTGGCGAACGCCCGGAATGCCCCAACGCAGGGAGGTTTCATGGCGAAGCGCGGCAACAAGAAGCGAGCCCGCAAGAAGAAGAAGGCCAACCACGGAAAGCGTCCCAACGCCTGACCGTGAGCACTGACCACACACGGAAGCCGCACCCCGTCCACGGGGTGCGGCTTCCGTGCGCGATGTCCCGGCGCGCTAGTCGTTGTCGTCGTTGCTGTTGTCGTTGTCGTTGTCGTGGGACACGGTGGCCTTGCCGGACGTGGGGTCCACGTGGACGTTCGTCGTGTTGCCGCCGGACTTGACCTCCACGTCCCAGTAGGTCGTGTTGTTGTCGTCGTCGTCGTCCCACTGCACCGACCAGACCTGGCCGGGATGGGCCGCGACCGCCGCCTTCATGGCCTGCTGGGCGGTGACCTTCGCGGCGACCAGGGCGGCGTCCTCGTCCCCGTCGTCGTCGTTCTGGTCCGTGTTCTCGACGCTGACCGCTCCCGTGGCCGCGGTGACGAGCAGCTCCGTGTTGCTGCCGTCCTTGCCGATCACGTTCACGTGCCAGACGGAGCCGTCCTTGTCGAGGGACTCGATGACTCCGGGGTGGCTCTTGAGGGCCGCCGCGGCGGCCCCCTCGGCATCGACCGCGGCGCGCAGGGGCGCCGACAGGCTGCCGGTGGCCGCTTCGGCCGTGGACGCGGCGGCGGCCGCCACCGGTCCGGCGACCAGCAGGACCGCGGCGGCCGCGGCCGACGAGACGTACAGGGTGCGCTTCATGGCGTGACCTCCTCAGGCCGGCCATGGCGCTTACGGTTGCTCGGCGGCGGCCGGCGAGCGAGCGTTACCGCCCATTCTCCGGCCTGCGGCCGAGGTCCGCCGCTCGGGGTCGCCGCGGGTGACGCCCGCGAGGCCCGGGGCGGCCCGGTGGCTCAGGCCTTGCCGCGGCCCGCGCGCAGGTGCTCGGCGACCGGTGTGAGCGCGGAGCGCAGGGCGGCGAGGGCCTCCGGCGGGAGCAGGTCGATGAAGTGCCGGCGGACGGACGCCACGTGGTGCGGGGCGACCTTGCGCATCGTCTCCATGCCCTCGGGCGTGAGGACGGCGTAGAGCCCGCGGCGGTCGGACTCGCAGTTCACGCGGCGGACGAGGCCCGCCGATTCCATGCGGGTGATCTGGTGGGAGAGCCGGCTCTTGGACTGCAGCGTCGACGTCGCGAGATCGCTCATCCGCATCCGCAGTTCCTCGGATTCGGAGAGGTTCACGAGGATCTCGTAGTCGTTGTTGGTGAGCCCGAACGGCTGGAGGTCCTTTTCCAGCTGGTGGGACAGCAGTCTGCTGACGTCCAGGTGGGTGCGCCAGGCGCACTGCTCGGCGTCGGTCAGCCAGGGGGTGGCCGTCTCGGTCTCGGTGGTCTCCATGAAAGAACTCTACCTAAGAAGTTGAATTGCGTACAAAAATGCGACGGGGTGAGAGGTTTTCCACCCTCCGGGTCCCTACAGCCCGAAGCGCCTCTGGAGATCACCCAGCTGCCCGGGCATCCGCGGTACGCCGAGCTGTCCCAGCGGGCCCTGCCCCTGACCGGGCACGCCCTGTGCCTGTCCCGTGGCCGCTCCGGGGCCGACCGCCCCGATCGCCTGCTCCGGCATCAGCATCTCCGAGGACTGGAGCAGTACCGTACCCGCGCCCACGAACTCGAACTGGTGCTCCTCGCCGGACGAGCCCCCGATGCCCGTCAGCGAGCGCAGGCCCCCGATCACGCCCGACATGTACCCGTGGTCGTAGTGGTGGCACGGCGAGGGGCAGTCCGCCCACCCCACCAGCGCCTGCGGGTCCACGCGCAGCGGCGGCTCCATGAAGACCACCGGACCGCTGGAGGCCGCCACGAACTTTCCCGTCCCGATCAGGGTGAGGAAGCCGGGGACGATGGACTGCTTCAGCGCGAGCGAGGGCTGGTAGGCGAGCAGGTTGCCCGACCGGATGGTCAGGTTGCCGTTGTCCAGGTCGTACGAGTTCACGTCGAAGGCCCGGTCGGCCAGCAGCATCTTGCCCTGTCCCTCGGCCACCACCCAGTCGCTCGCGTGCAGCGGCGAATGGAAGCTGGTGCGCAGCAGCCGGTCGAACCGGCCGTGGCCGATGCCGTTGAACTCGATGCGCCCGTAATAGGCGATCATCTTGCCCTTCTGCAGGAACCACTGGCTCCCCTTGAGCTCCACGCAGAAGGTGTAGGCGTTGACGTTGTCGTCCGACGGCAGGGTGTACGGGTCGAAGACGGTCGGACCGCCCGGTCCGCCGGTCACGGGACCAAAGTTCACAGCTTCTCCTCGGAGGCCTGTACGTACACCGCGCCCTGGCCGGACAGTTCCAGCTGGAACGCCTCGCCCGAGCCGCGGCCGACCATGTCGCGCCAGCCCAGCGCCGTGGACAGCTTGTTGCGGACCTCGCCGTGGTGGGCGACGTAGGCCTGCGGGTCCACGTGGACCGGGCGGTTCGGGGTGATCGGGAGCTCGATGACCCCGCCGTGGGCCATCACGGCCACCGAGCCGTGGCCCTTGAGGGTGGTGGTGAACAGGCCCTGGCCGGTCACCTGGCCGCGCACCATGCCCATGACACCGCCCTGCGCGCCCATGAACATCGTGCCCTGCTGGAGGGTGCCGTCGAAGGCGAGCAGCCGGTCGGCCTCCACGTAGAGCGTCTCGCCGGTGAGGCTGATGACCTGGATGTGGTGGCCGCCGTGACCGAACATCACGGTGCCGCTGCCCTCGACCTCCATCAGCGGGGTCTGCTCGTTCGCCACGCGGCGCCCGATCATGCCCATCACGCCGCCCTGGCCGCCGGTGATGCTCGGGGTGAAGGAGACCTCGCCTCGGTAGGCGAGCATCGCGCCGCGCTGGCTGTACATCTTCTGGCCCGGGATCACCTGGGCCTCGACCATCTTCGAGTTGATCTCGCGGAACGGCATCAGACGTCGCCCCCGATGGTGTTGCGCTCGCTGGGCTGCACGTACACCAGGCCCTCGCCCTCGAAGCGGATCTGGAACGCCTCGCCCGATCCCTCGCCGATCAGCGTGCGGAAGGTCACGCCGGACTGGAAGGACTGCTGGAGGTTCCCGGTGTGCGCGATGTACGCACCCGGGTCGACGGAGAGCGGGTACTGGGAGCTGACGCGCAGCACCACCGCCGGGCCGTCGGAGGTGATCGCCGCCTGCCCGTTGCCCTCGACGGTCGTGGTGAACAGGCCGTTGCCCGTCGTAGCGCCGCGCAGGCCGGTGAAGGTGGTGCCGGTGCGCAGGCCGGCATCGGTGCACAGCAGGTTGCTGGACTCGACGTACAGCTTCTCGCCGCGCAGATTGACCAGATTGATCTCACTCGCCCGGTCGGCGAAGAAGCAGGTGCCGTGACCCTGCACTTCCATCACGGTCATCTGCTCGCCGGTGAGCCGCCGGGTCACCATTCCGCGGAGGCCTTCGCCGCCGCCGGTCATCTTCTTGAAGGCCATCTGGCCGTCGTACGCGACCATGGCGCCGTTTTTCGCTTTCACGGCGTCCCCGGTCAGGTCGACGGCGAGCACCTTGCTGCCTTGGAGTCGGAACTGAGCCACGGGAAGACGTTATCCGCAGCGGGCGGCACCGAACAGGGCCCGTTGGCCGATATCCGTCACGTCCGGGACCCCGGGCCCCGCGCCAAGATCGCCCGGGGCGGCTGAGACACTGGGACGGACCCCCGGCATCCACCCCGAAGGTTCCACGTGGACATCAAGACCGCTTCCGCCCTGCACCGGCTGCGCCTCATCTCCGTACCGGAGGCGCTCTCGTTCCCGGCGCTGCTGCTCTTCGGCTCGGTGCTGAGCCGGATCTCGGACATCGACTACCTGATGATGCCGCTCGGCGTCATCCACGGGATCCTGTTCGTCCTCTACGGCGTCTTCCTGCTGGACGTCTGGCTCAAGGCGAAGTGGCCGCTGAAGCGGGTCGCGCTGTTCTTCCTGCTGGCGCTGATCCCCTTCGGCGGGCTCTACGGCGACCGCCTGCTCAAGCGCGACGAGACGGCCGGCGTGCTCGCCGCCCGCGCCCGTGAGGCGGCCCGCGCATGATGATCGCGTTCTCGGTGACCCCGCTGGGCGTCGGCGAAGAGGTGGGCGAGTACGTGGCGGACGCCGTCCGCGTGGTCCGCGCGTCGGGGCTGCCGAACCACACGGATGCCATGTTCACCACCATCGAGGGGGAGTGGGACGAGGTGATGGACGTGGTCAAGCGCGCGGTGGCCGCCGTGGAGGCACGCGCCCCGCGGGTCTCCTTCATCCTCAAGGCCGACATCCGCCCCGGCGTCACGGACGGCATGACGTCCAAGATGGAAACGGTGGAACGCCACCTCGCCGGGGGCTGAGCCGTCCGGGGACGAGGGCCGTCCCGACCTCCGTCCCACCTCCTCTGCCGGGCCTGGCAGACTCCGGAGCCATGGCCTCCCCAGTGATCAAGCACGCCGTCCCCTACTACTCCCAGTGGGAGTCCGCCGCGCTGGTGCCCGAGTTCGTCGCGGGCGGCGATGCGGCGCGGGATCCGCTGTGGGCCGGGTCCGGGGCCGAATCGGCCGAGGAGTACGCCTTCTGGGCGCCCCGCATGTGCGGAGTGGCCTGTCTGCGGATGGTGCTCGGGCGCACGGGGATCGAGGTGCCGCCCTCCGTGGAGCTGGTGAAGGAGCTCTGCGGGGCCGGGGCGTACGTGCGGGACGGGGACGCCGTGCAGGGGCTGATCTATCAGCCGTTCGCCGCGTACGTGAACGCCCGCTGGGGGCTGGACGCGCGCTCGGAGCCGGTACTGGACCACCGGGCCGTCCGGGACACGCTCGCCGCGGGCGGCCTCGCGATGCTGTCGGTGCACTGGTCCATCCGTACCCTGGCCCCCGCCGTGGAGGCCCGGGGCGGTCATCTGGTGCTCGCGGTCGGGGCCACCGCGGACGCCGTCCTGGTGCACAATCCCTCCGGCTTCCCCGACGGGTCGCAGCAGTACGCGCCCGTCGCCTGGGCGGACCTGGACCGCTTCTACGCCGGACGCGGGGTCCTGCTGGGCGGCCGGGCCGACTGAGGGGCGCGGCCGTGCCCTGACCCGTTCGGCCCAGGCCGCCGGGGCGCGGAGCACAACCGCCCGGGTGGCGGCATCCAGTTCGACAGGCCGAGGTGCGTCCCCTTTCGTTGGGATACGTACCCCGGTTTCGAGCGCTGGAGGAAACCGTGCGGCAGGAAGCCTTCGACTACGAGACCCACAGCAGGCTGGCCGGCCCCTGTGAGGACCCGGATCCCGCCGTCGCCTACCGGGTGAGGTACCGCTCCCTGCTCGCGCGCGAGCACCTCCGGACCCGAATACGGGCCGTCGCGCTCATGACCCTCGCCCCCGTCGCCGCCACCGGGCTGCTGCTCTACCTCGTCTGGCCCACGCACCGCACCGTCCGCGAGGGCGGCGAGGCCTGGCTGGTGCGGCTCGACACCGTGATGCTCGGATCCGTCGCCCTGATCATGCTCTTCATGGTGGTCAACGTGGTGTCCGTCGCGCACGCCACGATGGCCGCCCGGGACCCCGTCCCGGTCCCCGCCGAGCCCGGTACCCGCGTCGCCTTCCTCACCACCTACGTCCCCGGCAAGGAACCGCTCTCCATGGCGGCCGCCACCCTGCGCGGGGCCGTGGCCGTCCGCCACGACGGCCCGCTCGACGTCTGGCTCCTCGACGAGGGCGACGACCCCGGGGCCAGGGCGCTGTGCGCGGAGCTCGGCGTGCGCCACTTCACCCGCAAGGGCGTCCCCGAGTGGAACACGGCGAAGGGGGCGCACCGGGCGCGGACCAAGCACGGCAACTACAACTCCTGGCTGGCCCGGCACGGCGCCGACTACGACTACTTCGCCTCCGTGGACACCGACCACGTACCGCTCCCGGAGTACCTGGAACGGATGCTCGGCTTCTTCCGCGACCCCGACACCGCCTTCGTCGTCGGCCCGCAGGTCTACGGCAACTACACCGCCTCGGTCACCAAGGCCGCCGAGTCCCAGCAGTACCTCTTCCACGCGCTGATCCAGCGCGCGGGCAACCGCTACGGCGCCCCCATGTTCGTCGGCACCAACAACGCCGTCCGCATCAGCGCGCTGCGGCAGGTCGGCGGGCTCTACGACTCCCTCACCGAGGACATGGCCACCGGCTTCGAGCTGCACCGCAGCAGGAACCCCGCGACCGGGCGGTTCTGGCGCTCCGTCTACACCCCCGACGTGCTCGCCGTGGGGGAGGGGCCGAGCACCTGGACCGACTTCTTCACGCAGCAGCTGCGCTGGTCCAGGGGGACGTACGAGACCCTGCTCACGCAGTACTGGCGCGGCTGCCTGCGGATGCCCCCGGGACGCTGGCTCAACTACACCCTGATGCTCGTCTACTACCCGATGACCGCCGTCAACTGGCTCCTCGGCGTCCTCAGCTGCGTGCTGTTCCTGTGGTTCGGCGCCTCCGGCACCCAGGTCTCCTCCGAGGTCTGGCTGATGCTCTACACCGACGCCGCGGCCCTCCAGGTCGGCCTGTACCTGTGGAACCGCCGCCACAACGTCTCGCCCCACGAACCGGAGGGCTCCGGCGGGCTCGCCGGCATGGCGATGTCGGCCGTCTGCGCGCCGGTCTACCTGAGCTCGCTCGGCTCGGCGCTGCTGCGCACCCGGGGCCGTTTCGTCGTCACCCCCAAGGGCGGCACCGCCAGCCCCGACCGGCCCGCGACCTTCCGCGTCCACCTCTTCTGGGCCGCCGTCCTCCTCGTCTCCCTCGCGGCCTCCGTGCGCTACGGGCACACCCACGCGGCCATGCGCGTCTGGGCGGTGCTCGCCCTGGCCGTCACCCTCGCTCCGCCGGCCGTATGGGCCGCGACGGAGCTGCGCGCCCGGACGGCCCGGCGCGCGCCGGGCGCGGGCCCCGATCCGGGCGGGGAGCCGGAGCAGGCGTTCGCGACGACGGCGGGAGGGAACTGAGCCATGGACCACCGGCCTTCGAAACGGTTCAAGAAGACGGCCCTGGGCGCCTCGGCGGCGGCCCTGCTGCTCGCGCTCAACGCGCCCGCCGCGCTCTCCTTCGCCGGGGACCGCTACCACGCGTACAAGATCGGGCAGGCCGGCTACCGCGCCCAGTACGGCTCGTGGGGGCTGACCCGCCTCCCCGAGGAGTACCGGATCAACGCCATGCACGCGGCGCTGCTGCGCACCGGCAAGGTGCTGCTGATCGCCGGCTCCGGCAACGACCAGCGCAACTTCGACAGGGGCACCTTCTCCACGGTCCTGTGGGACCCGAAGGACGACACCTTCAAGAAGATCCCGACCCCGGAGGACTTCTTCTGCTCGGGCCACAGCCAACTCCCGGACGGCCGGCTCCTGGTGGCCGGCGGCACCGCGCGCTACGAGGTCCTCGGCGGGAAGGTCACCCGCGCCGGCGGCGGCATGCGCGTCAAGAACGAGAACCCCGACAAGGCGGTCACGCTGGCGAAGGGCACCGTCTTCCGGTCCCCCTCCGGGGTGGAGTACGTGTCGAAGTTCGCCGTCACCGTCCCCCGGGCCACCCGGCGGTTCGAGATCGACTACGGGCGCGGCGGGCAGATGATGCCGTGGCGGACCAAGGTGGCCGCCGCGGAGGCGCGCGTCTTCGTGGAGGCGGTCCGGGAGGGCGCCGCGGGGCTGACGACGCAGGCCGCCCAGTACACGGTGGCCGGTCTCACCGGCAGGGACGCCGCCGACGTGTACGGGCTCGCGGAGCGGCTCAGCGCCGACAAGCAGGACTTCCAGGGCATCAAGTCCGCCTACGAGTTCGACCCGGTGGCGGAGAAGTACGTACCGGTCGCCCCGATGAGGGACGCCCGCTGGTACCCGACCCTGGTGGGCCTCCAGGACGGGCGGGTCCTCGCCGTGTCCGGACTCAACGACGTGGGCGACGTGGTCCCCGGCGACAACGAGTACTACGACGCGAAGACGAAGAAGTGGTCCAAGGGGCCCTTCCGCTACTTCCCGACCTACCCCGCCCTCTTCCTCACCCGGGGCGGCAGACTGCTCTACACCGGCTCCAACGCGGGCTACGGCCCCAAGGGCAAGGGGCGCGAGCCGGGGGTGTGGGACCTGGCGACGAACCAGTACCGGAAGGTCGGCGGACTGGCCGACCCCGACCAGCTGGAGACCTCCTCGTCCGTCCTGCTCCCCCCGGCGCAGGACCAGAAGGTGATGGTGCTCGGCGGCGGCGGGGTCGGCGAGTCCCGGCTGTCCACCGACCGGACCGCGGTCGTGGACCTCAAGGCGGAGGTACCGGTCTTCCGGTCGACGGCCCGGCTGCCGCAGGGGGTGCGCTACCTCAGCAGCGTGCTGATGCCCGACGACTCCGTCTTCACCACGGGCGGCTCCGCCGACTACCGCGGCCGCGGCGCGAGCGACATCCGCAAGGCGCAGTTCTACTACCCGCGCACGGACACCTTCGTGGCCGCCGCGGCCCCCACGGTCGGGCGCAACTACCACTCCGAGGCGCTGCTGCTGCCCGACGGCCGGGTGGCGACCTTCGGCTCCGACCCCCTCTTCGCGGACAAGGACAACACCCGGCTGGGCCGCTTCGAACACCGGCTGGAGGTTTACAGCCCGCCCTACCTGTACCGGGACCCGGCGCGGCGGCCGGTCCTGGGGGAGGGGCCCGAGGAGGTCGGGCCCGGCGGCCGCGCCACCTTCCGGGCGCCGAAGGCGGAGCGGATCCAGCGGGCCCGGCTGATGCGGCCGAGCGCGGTCACGCACACCACCGACGTGGAGCAGCGCTCCGTCGAGCTCGGGCTGGAGAAGACGGCCGGCACGGTGACGGTCTCCGTACCGGCGGACCCGACGCTGGTGCCGCCGGGCTGGTACATGCTGTTCGTGACGGACGCGGACGGCACCCCGTCGGTGGCGAAGTGGATCCGGGTACGGCCGGCGCCGGCACCGAAGCCGCCCGAGCCGCCCGCCTCGCGGGACGGGTGGCTCAGCTAGGCCCTTTCAGTCAGTGGCGCGGCGGGCCAGGCCCAGCGCGTAGTCCGGCCACCACTTCCCGGCCGGGGGGCCGCCGCGGCAGCTGCCGTCCGATTCGCCGGGGCGCTTGACCCAGAGGTACGCGTCCACGAGCGGGTCACCCGTACCCGCGGTCGGGGGCGTGCCCAGGGCCCGGCCCGGCGGGTTGCACCAGGCCTGGTCGCGGTCGCCCGGGAGCGGGCCGTCGCCGTTGCGGCTGGTGTCGATGACGAAGTGCTTGCCCTTGGTGGCCTTGGCGAGGGCGGCGCCGTACGCCCGGCCGGCCGCGCTGGGCTGGAAGTTGGAGACGTTGAGGGCGAAGCCGTCGGCGTGGTCGAGCCCTGCCTTGTAGAGCGGATCGACGAGCTTGCGCTGGTCCGGGATCCAGGCCGGATTGCCGGCGTCCAGGTAGACCTTGGTGTTCTTGTTGCGCTTGAGCCGGTCGACGGCCTCGGAGAGGAGCTGGAGCCGCTCGTCGCGGTGGCCGGCCCCGGTGCAGCCGTCCACGAGGTGCGGGACCGCGTCCGGTTCCAGTACGACCAGGGCGTTGGTGTCGGCGATGTTGTCGGCGAAGGCGCCGATCCAGCTCCGGTAGGCGGCGGCGTCCTTGGCGCCGCCCGCCGAGTGCTGCCCGCAGTCCCGGTACGGGATGTTGTACGCGACGAGGACCAGGGTGCGGCCCGCCTTACGGGCGCTCGCCCCGGCCCGGCGGATCTCCGGGCCGGGGTCGCCGGCCGGACCCCACAGGGCCATCGGCCGGTCGGCGATGCGGCGCAGCACCTGGGCGTCGCCGTTGCGGCCCTGCGCCTCCCAGGCGGCGACCTGGCGGGCGGCGTCGCTCTGCGGGTCCACCCAGAACGGCGAGTCGTCGACCAGGCCGACCCCGGCCGGGTGGTGCGGCGGGGCGGATTCCGGCTGGGCGGCGGGGGCGGGGCTGCACGCGGCGGTCGCCGCGAGGGCGAGCGTCAGGGTGAGGAGGGTGACGGGGCGTCTACGGGGGCGGCGGCCTGGCATCCGGCTTCCTCGGGGCGAAGGGGGTGGGCTGCGAACCGGGTCATCGTGACATGACGGGCAGTTGGGGCGGGGTGCGACACCGCCGCGTGCGGCCGGGTGGGGGTCGGCGGGAGTGGCGCCGCGCGGTGCTGTCCCCTACCCCCTCCCCGCCCTTCCACCGTTCCCCGGGCGCTGCCCGGACCCCAGCTCCTCACGCGCCGGAGGGGCTGGAATCGGCCCCCGTCAGGGCGATCGCCAGCGGGGTGCGTTCGTAGAGGATCCGGTGGCCGTGGCGAGAGGGGATGAGGAGGCCGGCCTGCTGGAGGGTCTTCAGGTGGGAGGAGACCGTGGAGGGGGCCAGGGACAGGCGGTGGGCCAGGGCGGTGGTCGAGGCCGGCTCGGTGAGGGCGCACAGGACGTCCGCGCGGGCGCGGCCCAGGAGACGGGCCAGGGCCTGGGGGGCCGGGCCGGCGGGGGCCGTCCACAGCGCGCCGATGCCGCGGGCCGGGTACACCAGGGTCGGCTGCCACGGCGGGTCGTAGCCGCCCACCACCTCCGGCCAGACGAAGGCGCTCGGCATCAGGAGCAGCCCCTGCCCGTCGAGGGTGCGGTCGTGGTGGCCCCGGCGGGCGATGGTGAGGGTCTTGCCCGACCAGCCCAGATCCGGGTGGAGCCCGTCGAAGAGGGCCTCCAGCCCGCCCGCGGCCAGCCGCCGGGAGTGGAACAGGACGTCCGCCTCCAGCAGGGCCCGCAGCCGGGGCCAGTGCGGGGCGACCAGCGCCCGCCAGGCCTGCTCGTAGAGGTCGGCGAGCTCCTGGACCGCCCGCTCCGGATCCGCGAGCATCCGCTGCCCGGCCGCGCTCTCCAGCGCGCCCGGGGTGCACACCAGGGAACGCCGCAGGTCCTCCCGGGCCGCCTGCGGATCGGCGGCCCGTACCCGCGCGAGCTCCTCCTCGAAGGTGACCGAGGGCCCCGTCGGCGGCGGGCTGAGGAAGTCCGGATTGTGCCCCGCGCGCGGCATCAGAAGCCACAGCGGCCGCAGGTCCAGCCCGGCGGCCGCGGTGCGGATCCCGCGGAGCCAGGGCAGGTGGTAGGCGTGGCGGCGCCGGTCCAGCAGGACCCGTACCGCCTCCTGGGTCTCCCAGCGGGGCGAGATCGAGAACCGGCAGCGCAGCAGGTCGGCGGCGCCGAAGCGAAAGTGGAAGGGCACGGGTCCCTCCGGGAGCGGGACGGGTGATTCGGGTGGGGCCGAATCTCTGGTTCCCCAGCCTAGGCGCCGTCAGGGTGCACCGTATGACCACCGCCAACCAGGGCGCACCCGCCGCCGAGCCCCCTCCCGTGCCCGGGCCGCATCCCGTGCCCGGGCCCCCTCCCGTGACCGGGCCCCCTCCCGTGACCGGGCCGCATCCCGTGCCCGGGCCCCCACCCGTGCCCGGGCCGCATCCCGCCGCCGGGCCGCCCGGGCGGGCTCCCGCGCCACAGGACGCCGGCTACCGCGCCGTCTTCCGGGTCGCGGAGTTCCGGCCGGTGTTCGCCGCGCACCTGCTGTCCGTGCTCGGCATCGTCGTCGCCGAGATCTCCCTCACCGTCCTCGTCTACCGCGCCACCGGCTCCCCCCTGATGAGCGCGCTCACCTTCGCCCTCGGCTTCCTGCCCCACGCCCTCGGCGGCACCCTCCTCGCGCCGCTCGCCGACCGGTTCCCCGCCCGCCGCGTGCTCGTCGGCTGCGACCTCGTCTGCGCGGCCTGCGCGGCGGCCATGGCCGCGCCCGGCACCCCGGTCGCGCTGCTCCTCGTCCTGCGCTGCGCGATGGCCTTCGTCGCGCCGCTGTTCCAGGGCACCCGCAGCGCCTCCCTCGCCGACGTCCTCGGCGCGGGCGAGGCGTACGTACTGGGCCGCTCGCTGCTGCGCATGGTGGCGCAGAGCGCCCAGCTCATCGGCTTCGGCCTCGGCGGTCTGCTGCTCACCGTGCTCGCCCCGCGCGGCGCGATCCTCCTCACGGCCGCCGGTTTCCTCGGCTCCGCGGCCCTGCTGCGCCTGGGCACCCGGGCCCGGCCCGCCCGGTCCGCGGGCACCGGTGCGCGGGTCTCCCCGGTCGCGGGGCTGCGCGCCGTCCTGGGCCACCGCCGGCTGCGGGCCCTGATCCTGCTGTCCTGGCTGCCGCCGCTCTTCGTGGTCGTGCCCGAAGCCCTGCTGACCCCGTACGCGAGCGGTCTCGGCATCTCCACCGCCGGGCTGGGGCTGCTGATGTGCGCGATGCCCGCCGGCGCCATCGCCGGGGAGGTGTGGGCGGGGTCGGCGCTCACCGCCCGAACGCGTTCGCGGATCACGGCGCCGCTCGCGGCGCTGTCCCTGCTGCCGCTGCTCGCCTACGCCGTCCGGCCCGGCCCGCCGCTCCTGCTGGCCGCGCTCGTCCTGGCCGGCGCGGCCCACGCGTACACCCTGGGGCTCGACCAGTGGTTCGTCGACGCGGTGCCCGAGGAGCTGCGCGGCCGGGCGATGACGCTGCTCAGCACCGGTCTGATGACCCTTCAGGGCGTCGGCATGGCGCTCGCCGGGGTGGCGGCGGAGTTCCTGCCCGTGCACGTGGTCGTCGCGTCGGCCGCGGTGCTGGGAACCGGGGTCGTCCTGCTGCTGCTGGCCGAGGTGCGCCGGACGGACGGGCCGAGGCGTGAGACGGATCCCGCCGCCAAATGACCGCCCGGTAGGGTCTGATGCGTGCCGAAGCCGCTCAGCCTTCCCTTCGATCCCATCGCCCGCGCCGACGAACTCTGGCAGCAGCGCTGGGGTCCGGTGCCCTCGATGGCCGCGATCACCTCGATCATGAGGGCGCACCAGATCCTGCTCGGTGAGGTCGACGCGGTCGTCAAGCCGTACGGACTGACCTTCGCGCGCTACGAGGCGCTCGTGCTGCTGACCTTCTCCAAAGCCGGGGAACTGCCGATGTCGAAGATCGGCGAGCGGCTGATGGTGCACCCGACGTCGGTGACGAACACCGTGGACCGGCTGGTGAAGTCCGGTCTCGTCGCCCGGCGCCCGAACCCGAACGACGGGCGCGGCACGCTCGCGTCGATCACGGACAAGGGCCGCGAGGTGGTCGAGGCGGCCACGAAGGCGCTGATGGAGATCGACTTCGGGCTGGGCGCCTACGACGCCGAGGAGTGCGGGGAGATCTTCGCCCTCCTGCGCCCGCTCCGGGTGGCCGCGGCCGACTTCGAGGAGAAGTGACCGCCGGCTGAGGCGTACGCTCGGCAGGGGTGGGCCCCGTATCCGGACCACGGGAGGGCCGATGACGGCGCTCGGTGACCTGATCGAGATCGACGACCGGACCGTACTGGTCCTCGGGCAGGGCCTGGACCTCGGCCGCGGGCAGCCCGACGTCGCCAACGCCCTGGTGCACCGGGCCGGCGCCACGCTGGTGCTGGTGGACACCGGCGTCACGGAGGCCTTCCGCGCGGCGCTGCGGGAAGCGGCCGCCCGGGTCGGCCCCTGGTCCCGGGCCCTGGTGCTCACCACGCACGGCCACCTCGACCACGTCGGCAACAACGATCTGGCCGACGGGCTGGGCGTACCGGCCGAGCACTGGGTCCCCGCCCCCGACCTCGACCAGATGCGGGACCCGCTGGACCGTGCCCGTCGGTGAGGAACGCCGCTCCTCCCGCCTCGAAGAGCAGGGCGGCGGAGCCCAGCACGGTCTGGATCTTGAGCTGGTCGGCGTCCGCCATGGCGCCGCAGGGCCCGTTGTCCTCGTCGGACAGGTGCAGGACACCGGGGCCCGGCAGGTGCACGATCACGTGCCCGGCGCAGTGGCCCTGGCTGCGCAGCACGCGGACCGCGCCGTCGGCGACGGTCCAGCCGGTGAAGCGGAGCGGGCCTGTCCCGATCCGCTGCGGCGGGCGTTCCTCGTAGGTCCGGGTCGTCGCGCCGAAGGGGCGCATCGGCCGGAAGAGGGAGACCACCCGGGCCGCGGTCGTCGCGGGGTCGGGCAGGGCCGCGGGTCCGGCGACGCGTGCGAAGGCCCGTGTCCCGCCGCGGCGCCGAAGCGGTGGCGCACCTGGAGGGGCTGCTGGAGCAGGCCGCCGCCCTGGCGGAGGCGTCGCTCGGGCTGGCCGGGGAGGGCGCCCGGGTCGACCCGGCCGGATTCACCGCCGGGTACGCGCGGGCCATGGCCGCCCTGGGCATCGGCGGGGCCAACCCGAACGCGCTGTTCACCGCCATGTCGGCCGTCAACCAGCTCCGCGAGCTGGGGCTGCGCCCGGAGTCCGGCGCCCCCGGGGCGCCCTGGTCCCGGCTGCCGGCGCGCGAGGCGCGGCGGGCCGCCCCGGCGCCCGGCTCCGGCTGACCCGGGCCGCCGACCCGGCCCCCGTCAAGATCGTGCAAACCGGACGGCTAGGCTCGACGGCATGAAACGAAGCGTGCTGACCCGCTACCGCGTCATGGCCTACGTGACCGCGGTCATGCTCCTGATCCTCTGCTCCTGCATGGTGGCGAAGTACGGCTTCGACACCGGCGCCGACCTGACCTTCGCGGTCTCGCAGGCGCACGGTGTGCTGTTCATGATCTACCTGGTGTTCGCCTTCGACCTGGGCTCCAAGGCCAAGTGGCCGTTCGGCAAGCTCCTGTGGGTCCTGGTCTCCGGCACCATTCCGCTCGCCGCTTTCTTCGTGGAGCGCAAGGTCCGCGCCGAGGTCGAGCCCCTCGTCGCCGGCGACCCGGCCACCGCCCGCGCCTGACCCGCGTTGGTCCATCGGCGTTGATCCACCTGCCCCCGGGGCGACTCCCCGGGGGTTGGCCATCGACATTTACTAGGACGTCCTAGTAAATTCAGAGGTATGGACGCTGACGCCATTGAGGAAGGCCGCCGTCGCTGGCAGGCCCGGTACGACAAGGCCCGCACGCGCGAGGCCGATTTCACCACGCTCTCCGGCGATCCCGTCGACCCCGTCTACGGCCCGCGGCCCGGAGACTCGTACGAGGGCTTCGAGCGCATCGGCTGGCCGGGGGAGTACCCGTACACCCGCGGGCTGCACGCCACCGGATACCGGGGGCGGACCTGGACCATCCGCCAGTTCGCCGGCTTCGGCAACGCCGAGCAGACCAACGAGCGCTACAAGATGATCCTGGCCGCCGGCGGCGGCGGGCTCTCCGTCGCCTTCGACATGCCCACCCTGATGGGCCGCGACTCCGACGACCCCCGCGCGCTCGGCGAGGTCGGCCACTGCGGGGTGGCCATCGACTCCGCCGCCGACATGGAGATCCTCTTCAAGGACATCCCGCTCGGCGACGTCACCACCTCGATGACGATCAGCGGCCCCGCCGTCCCCGCCTTCTGCATGTACCTGGTGGCCGCCGAGCGGCAGGGCGTCGACCCGTCCGTCCTGAACGGGACGCTCCAGACCGACATCTTCAAGGAGTACATCGCCCAGAAGGAGTGGCTCTTCGAACCCGAGCCGCACCTGCGCCTCATCGGCGACCTCATGGAGTACTGCGCGAACGGCATCCCCGCCTACAAGCCGCTCTCCGTCTCCGGCTACCACATCCGCGAGGCCGGGGCCACGGCCGCGCAGGAGCTCGCGTACACCCTCGCCGACGGGTTCGGGTACGTGGAGCTGGGCCTCTCGCGCGGGCTCGACGTGGACCACTTCGCGTCCGGGCTCTCCTTCTTCTTCGACGCGCACCTCGACTTCTTCGAGGAGATCGCCAAGTTCCGCGCCGCCCGCCGCATCTGGGCCCGCTGGATGAAGGAGGTGTACGGGGCGAAGTCCGAGAAGGCGATGTGGCTGCGCTTCCACACCCAGACCGCCGGGGTCTCCCTCACCGCCCAGCAGCCCTACAACAACGTCGTGCGCACCGCCGTGGAAGCCCTCGCGGCCGTCCTCGGCGGCACCAACTCCCTCCACACCAACGCCCTCGACGAGACCCTCGCGCTGCCGAGCGAGCAGGCCGCCGAGATCGCCCTGCGCACGCAGCAGGTGCTGATGGAGGAGACGGGCGTGGCCAACGTGGCCGACCCGCTGGGCGGCTCCTGGTTCGTGGAGCAGCTCACCGACCGCATCGAGGCCGACGCCGAGAAGATCTTCGAGCAGATCAAGGAGCGCGGGCTGCGCGCCCACCCGAACGGGCAGCACCCGATCGGCCCGATCACCTCGGGCATCCTGCGGGGCATCGAGGACGGCTGGTTCACCGGGGAGATCGCCGAGTCGGCCTTCCAGTACCAGCGCTCGGTGGAGAAGGGCGACAAGCGCGTCGTCGGCGTCAACGTCCACCACGGCTCCGTCACCGGGGACCTGGAGATCCTGCGGGTCAGCCACGAGGTGGAGCGCGTACAGGTCCGCGAGCTCGCGGAGCGCAAGGCCCGCCGGGACGACGCGAAGGTGAAGGCGGCGCTGGACGCCATGCTGGCCGCCGCCCGCGACGGGTCGAACATGATCCCGGCGATGCTGGACGCGGTGCGCGCCGAGGCCACGATGGGCGAGATCTGCGACCTGCTGCGCGACGAGTGGGGCACCTACACGGAGCCGCCGGGCTTCTGACGGCCCGTCGCCCGCGCCGCCTAAGGTGGCGGCCATGACAGGCCGCCACCTTCCCGTCCCCGTGCGCGGGGTGACCGTCCGCGTGCTCATGCAGGCCCACTGCGGGCCGTTCGCGTACATCGCCGCCGACTTCGAGCCGCCCGGCCGGGACGGGCTCACGGAAGTCCTGGACGCCGTGCCGGCCGCGCGCCGGCTGCCCGAGGTGTACGCCTCCTGCGTGCGGGCGGGCATCGTGCGCGGCCTCGACGGGGTGGCGGCCTCGGTGCTGCTCACCGACGCCCTCGTCCACGAGGTGAACGGCTCCGAGTACGGCTACCGGCTCGCCGGGCTCGAAGCGGGCCGGGCGGCCCTGGTGGCCTCCGGGCTGCTGCCCCCGGAGGAGGCCGACAGCCTGCGCTGGGCCGACTGGCCGGGGCGGCCGGGGCCCTGGCCGGGCCACAACCCGCGCTCGGACGCGCTGACCGCGTCGGCCCCGGCCTGGTGCGCGGATTTCCTGCCCCTGTCGGACGGCGGCAGGCCCGCGGTGCTCACACCGCCGGTGCGGGGCCGGAAGGGCCGTCGGCGGAGCCCTGGAGGCCGTGCATGAGCAGCGCCGTGAAGGTGGCCACCCACAGCTCGTCCACCGGCTCGGAACTCACCAGCGCACGGTGCACCACCGTGCCCGCGATCACGTCGAAGATCAGGTCCGTGGTGTGGGCCGCGAGGGACGCGTCCTCCTCGTAGGGGAGTTCGCCCCGGGCCTGCGCGCGTTCGCGCCCCAGTACGACGAGACGTTTCTGCCGGTCCACGATCGCCGACCGGATCCGGTCCCTCAGGGCCTCGTCCCGGGTGGACTCGGCGACGACCGCCATCAGGGCGGTACGGGCCTCCGGGCGCCGCAGCAGCGCCGCGAACTCGAGCACCACGTACTCGATGTCGGCTTCGAGCGAGCCCCGGTCGGGGAGTTCGAGGGAGTCGAAGAGCTCCGCGACGGCGTCCACGACCAGTTCGTTCTTGCCCGACCAGCGCCGGTAGAGGGTGGTCTTCGCGACCCCGGCCCGCGCCGAGACGTCCCCCATCGTCAGCTTCGACCAGCCCAGCTCCACCAGCGCGTCCCGGGTGGCGGCGAGGATCGCGGCGTCTGCCGCGGCGCTGCGCGGGCGTCCGGTGCGGCCGGGCGGGCAGGTGGTGTCCGAGCTGGGGTTGCGCATGGCCGAGACCATACCCGCCGGTAGGTGGGCCGATCGGCCCCCGGGACGTGTGGTTCAGATCACGGCCCGCGGGTGGGTCCGGCGAGTTACGCTACGACTCGTAGCGTAAGAGCGGCAACCACGCGAAGAGCTACCGGCGCCAGGTGGGGACCCGGCGCCACAGCAGGGCACGCACAACACGGCAGGACCGCGATCGGTCCGTTTCGGCCGATCTTTTTCGTCGGCGCGCGCACTCGGGGGAGGATGTACGCATGCAGCCCAGAAACATGTCCATGAGCGGCGTCGTCGACCTCGCCGCGGTGAAGGCGGCCGGTGAGGCCAAGGCCAAGGCCGAGCAGGCCCGCGCCGAGGCGGCCCGGAAGGCCGCTCAGGGCGGTGCGCCCGCGCCCGCCGGGGCCGTTCCGCCGTCCGCGCTGGTCTTCGACACCGACGAGACCCGCTTCGAGAGCCACGTCGTCCCGCTCTCGGGCGAGGTTCCGGTCATCCTCGACTTCCGCGCCGAGGGCTTCGAGCAGGGGCGGGAGCTGAGCCTGCTGCTGGAGCGGCTCACCATCGAGGCGAACGGCCGCCTCGCGCTGGCCGCGCTCGACGTCGCCGCCAACCAGAACCTGATCCGCGAGTTCCGCATCCAGGCGCTTCCGGCCGTCTTCGCCGTGGTCGCCGGACAGGCGATGCCCCTGTTCCAGGACTTCGCCTCCGAGGGCGAGGTCCGCGGGGTCCTGGCCCAGCTGGTCCAGATCGCCGAGGAGCGCTTCGGGGTCATCGGCGTCGAGGTGGACCCCGCCGCCGAGGGCGCCGCCGCCCCGGGCGCGGGCGCGGAGGAGGCCGAGGAGCCGGCCGGTCCGTACGACGCGCTGCTCGACGAGGCGATCGAGGCGCTGGACGCCGACGACCTGGACGGGGCGGTGCGCGCCTACCGGACCGTCCTGGCGGCCGATCCGTCCAACAGCGACGCCAAGATGGGCCTGGCCCAGGCCGAACTCTTCGTCCGGGTCAAGGACATGAACCCGCAGGCGGTGCGTGCCGCGGCGGCCGAGAACCCGAAGGACCCGGCGGCGCAGATCGCGGCGGCCGACCTGGATCTGGCCGGCGGTCACGTGGCGGACGCCTTCGGCCGGCTGGTCGACACCGTGAAGGTGACGTTCGGTGACGACCGGGACGCGGTGCGCGTGCGACTGCTGGAGATGTTCGAAGTGGTGGGCTCGGACAGCCCGCTGGTCACCTCGGCCCGTACGGCCCTCGCGCGGGTGCTGTTCTAGCACCGGCACGGGATCCGCACGGGACCCGCACGACACCGGCACATCGCCGGTAATTTGTTGACACGGAGACAAACAGCGGCCGCACTTTACTAAAACTTGGTAATTGCGGCCGCTGTTACTCGCAGTAAATCGAACCCCGTGAACTATCCGGTGTGTTCACTTTTCCCCCCTTCTGTCGTGGCCCTTGGTGACACCCTGTGTTGCGGCCCGGCAGGGGCAGGACTCCCTCAGGTTATCTGGCCGTTACCCGCCAGTAACGAACCCCCTTGTGCCCCGCTCGTGAATGGACCACGATCGGCGACGCCCGGTCCTTCCCGCAGAGCCGCTCACCCGGAGCCGCGGTGGAGGGTCCCCACCGGGCCGGCCGGTGGCAGTGGCACCGGCCGTGGGACAGGGGGGTCTCCGTCACACGGCGGGGCCTGTCCCCCCAGGTTGCGCGAACGCGTGGCCAAGTGGTTGTCGCTCGGGGGTGAACGCCGGTGTACGGACGCGGCATGGCCGCGGCTCGGCCGCTCGCGCTCCTTCCCGAGGACGTAGCACTTCTCCCATCCCAGGACGGGCACCGCCCGGACCGGAGATGTACGTCCGAGAAGGAGGAACGAACATGATTTCCCAGATTCGTGGCGGGACCAGATGGAAGCGCTTCGCGCTCGTCATGGTGCCGAGCATCGCCGCCACGGCGGCGGTCGGGGTGGGCCTGGCGCAGGGTGCCCTCGCGGCGTCCTTCAGCGTGTCCGGCCAGGACTTCAAGGTCAGTGCCGACTCGCTCGAAGGCACCGACATGATCCAGTACGGCAGCGTGGCGCAGGGCGCGACCATCGGGTCGGACAAGAAGTCCTACCACCCGGTGATCATCTCCGGCTTCAAGGAAGCCAAGATCACCAACATGTGCCAGTCGCTGGTGACGGCGACCCCGCTCGGCAACATCACCATGCAGCTGAGGACGGGCCACAAGGGCTCGCCCGCCGTTGCGAAGAACATCTACCTCGACGTCGCCGAGCTCGACGCGGACGCCGTTCTGGGCGACCTCGACATCGGTGTCGCGGCTGGTGACGGCACGCACGCCACCAAGCCGAAGGAGGGCACGCTGGCGGACGGCGCCCTGTTCTCGCAGCGCGCCAAGACGGCCACGCTGACGAAGGTGCGCCAGAAGGCCTGGGCGACGACGGCGGGTACCTTCACCCTGCCCGACCTCAACCTGCGCCTGTTCGGCGGCGACAAGCCGTGCTACCCGGACGAGAAGTAGTCCGTCCGGATTCCTGACCGGACGGGCCGGGGGCGACGGCCACCGTCGCCGTCGGCCCGTCCGGGCTCCACATCGTTCTCCGTACCACCCGTTTCCAGGGAGCTGTTGTCCATGAACCCCCAGGCCCCGGTTTACGTGCGCGCCGAAGACGACGCCTGGCTCACTGTGGCGTACTACTACTTCCACGCCTGGAGCGGTCGCCGCCCCTTCTGGGCCGGTCTGGTCACCCTGCTCGGTGGCATCCCGATCGGCTACATCCCGTACGCGGACGTCCGCCTCGGCAACGTCACCTTCGCGATGGCGACGACGGCCGGCGCCGGCTCACTGATCATCGGCGTCCTGCTGTTCACCCTGGGTCTGGCGCTCTGGTTCCAGCAGGGCATCCGGATCTTCGCCGGAGTCGCCGCGATCCTGCTGGCGCTGGTGTCCCTGCCGGTGTCGAACCTCGGTGGCTTCGGCGTCGGGTTCATCCTCGCGCTGGTCGGCGGCGCCCTCGCGCTGGCCTGGGTGCCGGGCGGGCCGGTCGAGGCCGTGCAGCCACAGGCCGTGCAGCCGCAGGCCGTGCAGGCACAGCCCGTGGACTTCGCCAAGGACGCGGGGGGCCCGCTGCCGCAGGAGACGCAGCAGACGATCCCCCAGGCCTTCCCGGGACAGCGCGGGACGGAAACGACGGCATACGCGAGCGAGACGACTGCCCACGCCGATGGCGGGAGGAACAGTGCGGGGTGAACAAACGCAACGGGGCGAGGCTCCGGGTGCGGAGTCCCGTGAAAGGAAGGGCCCGCGCCACGCGGCGCCCAGGAAGTCGCTGCTGACCAAGATCCAGATACCCGTCGGCAAGACGATGGCGCTGGCCGCCATGCCGACCGCGGTGTTCGTCGGCATGAGCATGGCGCCGAAGCTGGCCGTGGCCGACGACAAGGAGATCCCCTTCGCGCCCGGACCGTGCGTGACGCGGTCCGACGAGCCCGCGGAATCGGCCTCCCCGTCGGCGAAGACGCCTTCCAAGGATCCGAAGTCCCCCAAGACGACTCCCGCACCGGGCAAGTCGCCCACCGCGGTGCCCTCGCCGGGCGCCAGCCCGTCGGCCACCAAGCCGGTGGCGAGAACCGCGGAGAAGCCCGCCGAGAAGCCGGGCCTCATGCCGGTGGCGGGCACCGCGGCCAAGCAGGCGAACCCGCTGGACCCGCTCGGCGTCGGCGACGCGATCAAGGGGCTGGTCGACGAGCTCGGCAAGCCGCTCACGGGCACCACGGCCAAGCCGGCCCCGTCCGCGACCAAGCCGTCCGCGGCCAAGACGGCCGCGCCCGCGCCGGACCCCTCCGCGGACGCGATCCGTGACGCGGCCCGGCAGGCCGGCGCCACCGTCTCGGAGCTCTCCGACGAGGTCAAGGGCACCAAGGCGACCCCGAAGGACGAGACGGGCGCGAAGGCCAAGCCGAAGCCGGAGCCCGAAACGGCGACGGAGGGCCCGAAGGACAAGGGCAAGGGCAAGAACGGGAAGGAACCCTTCCCCTGCCCGACCTACGACGCCAAGGCCCTGGCCGAGGCCGAACTGGAGCCGGGCATCCCGCTGCTCCCGGACGAGCCCTGGTACCTGGACAGTTCGCTGCTGACCCTCTACGGCCTCGACTACGAGGGCATCGCCGAGGTGAAGACGGCGAGCGGCAAGATCAAGACCGTCCTGAAGTTCACCGCGGACTCGCTGGACATCAAGGACCTCTACCAGACGGTCGGCGCCGGCAAGAACATCGCCCACCTGAAGTCCCGTCCCGGGTCCACCTCGAAGATCCGCGGGGCCAAGGTGACGATGTACACCGAGAGCCTCAAGGGCAACCTCTTCGGTCTGATCCCGATCGAGTTCACCCCGAAGAGCCCGCCGCCCCTGAACGTCCCCTTCGCGTTCTTCACGAACGTCAAGGTCGTCCAGGCCGGCCAGTTCGGCGGCACCCTGACCGTCCCGGGCCTCAAGAACTACATCGGCCCGGCGGAGTAGACACGTACGGCCTCGCGCGGCCGGACGCACCGAGGGCGGCACCCGGATCCTCATCGGATCGGGGTGCCGCCCTCGGTCTCTGTGCGGCAGAGGTCCTGCTGGTGGAGCGGTACGGCGGGTGCGGGATCAGTCGCGGGCGCCGCCGCCCAGGTGGTGGACCCGGACCATGTTGGTGGTGCCGGGGACACCGGGGGGCGAGCCGGCGGTGATGATCATCGTGTCGCCGTTGTTGTAGCGCTGGAGCTTGAGCATCTCCACGTCCACCAGGTCGACCATGGAGTCGGTGTTGTCCACGTGGGGGACCACGTAGGACTCGACGCCCCAGCTCAGCGTGAGCTGGTTGCGGGTGTTGACGTCGGTGGTGAAGGCCAGGATCGGCTGGTTCGCGCGGTAGCGCGACAGGCGGCGGGCGGTGTCACCGGAGTGGGTGAAGGCGACCAGGGCCTTGCCGTCCAGGAAGTCCGCGATCTCGCAGGCCGCGCGGGCGACGGAACCGCCCTGGGTACGGGGCTTCTTGCCCGGGACCAGCGGCTGCAGGCCCTTGGACAGGAGCTCCTCCTCGGCCGCCTCGACGATCTTCGACATCGTCTTGACGGTCTCGATCGGGTAGGCGCCGACCGAGGACTCGGCGGACAGCATGACCGCGTCCGCGCCGTCGAGGATCGCGTTGGCGACGTCGGAGGCCTCCGCGCGCGTCGGGCGCGAGTTGGTGATCATCGACTCCATCATCTGGGTCGCGACGATCACCGGCTTGGCGTTGCGGCGGCACATCTCCACGAGGCGCTTCTGCACCATCGGGACCTTCTCGAGCGGGTACTCGACGGCCAGGTCGCCACGGGCGACCATGACCGCGTCGAAGGCGTCGACGACGCTCTCCATGTTGGCGACGGCCTGCGGCTTCTCGACCTTGGCGATGACGGGGACCCGGCGGCCCTCCTCGTCCATGACCTTGTGGACGTCCTTGACGTCGTTGGCGTCACGCACGAAGGAGAGGGCGACCATGTCGCAGCCCATCCGCAGGGCGAAGCGGAGGTCGTCGACGTCCTTCTCCGACAGGGCGGGGACGTTGACGGCGGCACCCGGCAGGTTGATGCCCTTGTGGTCCGAGATGACACCGCCCTCGATGACGATGGTCTTGACCCGGGGGCCCTCGACCTCGGTCACCCGGAGCTCGACGTTGCCGTCGTTGATCAGGACCTGGTCGCCCTTGGAGACGTCGCCCGGCAGACCCTTGTAGGTCGTGCCGCAGATCGACTTGTCACCCGGGACGTCTTCGGTGGTGATGGTGAACTCGTCACCGCGGACGAGCTCGACGGGACCCTCGGCGAAGGTCTCCAGGCGGATCTTCGGGCCCTGGAGGTCGGCGAGGACGCCGACGGCGCGCCCGGTGTCCTCGGAGACCTTCCGGACGCGGTCGTACCGCTCCTGGTGTTCTGCCTGGGAGCCGTGGCTGAAGTTGAATCGGGCCACGTTCATACCGGCCTCTACGAGAGCTTTCAGCTGCTCGTAAGAGTCGACGGCGGGGCCCAGCGTGCAGACGATTTTGGAACGGCGCATGGAGCGGATCCTATCGGTTTGTTTCGTAGCGGAATATTCCGTCTGGCGGAAAGTCCAAAGTGACTACCCGGTAACCAGCGCGTACGTCTGGCTGGCGATCTCCAGTTCCTCGTCCGTCGGGACCACGGCCACGGCCACCCGCGCGTATTCCGCGGACACCAGGCGCGGCTCGGGGGACCGTACCGAGTTGGCCTCCAGGTCGAGCGCCAGGCCCAGTTCGGCCAGACCGGCCAGGGCCATCTCCCGGATCCCGGACGAGTTCTCGCCCACGCCCGCCGTGAAGGCGACCGCGTCCACCCGGCCGAGGACCGCCGAATAGGCGCCGATGTACTTCTTCAGACGGTGGATGTACGAGGCCAGCGCCAGCCGTGCGGAGGCGTCGCCCTCCGCCGCCCGCCGCTGCACCTCGCGCATGTCGTTGTCGCCGCACAGACCCAGCAGACCGCTCTTCTTGTTGAGCAGCGAGTCGATCTCGTCGACGGACATGCCGCCGACCCGGGCCAGGTGGAAGACGACCGCCGGGTCCAGATCGCCCGAACGGGTACCCATGACCAGGCCCTCCAGCGGGGTCAGACCCATGGAGGTCTCCACGCAGACCCCGCCGTGCACGGCCGAGGCCGAGGCGCCGTTGCCCAGGTGGAGCACGATCACGTTCACGTCCTCCTCGGCCTTGCCGAGGAGCTTCGCCGTCGCCCGGGCGACGTAGGCGTGGGAGGTGCCGTGGAACCCGTACCGCCGGATGGAGTACTTGTCGGCCGTGGCGGTGTCGATCGCGTACCGCGCCACGTGCTCCGGCATGGTCGAGTGGAAGGCCGTGTCGAAGACGGCGACCTGCGGCAGGTCGGGGCGCAGCTCGCGCGCCACCTCGATGCCGGTCACGTTCGCCGGGTTGTGCAGCGGGGCGAGCGGGATCAGGGCGCGGATCTCGGCCAGCACGGCGTCGTCGATCAGCGTCGGGTGCGTGAACTTGGTCCCGCCGTGCACCACCCGGTGGCCCACGGCGGCCAGCTCGGGCGAGTCCAGCCCCAGCCCGTCGGCGGCGAGCTCCGCCGAGACGGCCCGCAGCGCGGCCGCGTGGTCCGGGATCGGGCCGTTCTGCACGCGCTTGCCGCCGTCGGCGCCGGGGCCGGTCAGCGGCTCGTGCGTGAGCCTGGAGGTCTCCTCGCCGATGCGCTCCACGAGGCCGACCGCCAGGCGGGAGGAGTCCGCCATGTCGAGCAGCTGGTACTTGACCGACGAGGAGCCGGAGTTCAGGACGAGTACGCGCGATGCGGTCACGATGGGGGTCTTTCCTTCGGGGTGGGGGACTCGGCGGGGGCGGGGTCAGCCGGCCACGGGGCGGGACTGCGCCTGGATCGCGGTGATGGCCACGGTGGTGACGATGTCCTGGACCAGGGCGCCGCGCGAGAGGTCGTTCACGGGCTTGCGCAGACCCTGCAGGACCGGACCGACCGCCACGGCGCCGGCCGAGCGCTGCACGGCCTTGTACGTGTTGTTGCCGGTGTTCAGGTCGGGGAAGATCAGCACCGTCGCGCGGCCGGCCACCTCGGACTCGGGCAGCTTGGTCGCGGCGACCGAGGGCTCCACGGCGGCGTCGTACTGGATCGGCCCCTCGATCAGCAGGTCGGGACGCTGCTCGCGGACGATCTCGGTGGCCTTGCGGACCTTGTCCACGTCCGCGCCCGAACCGGAGGTGCCGGTGGAGTACGAGAGCATCGCGATCCGCGGCTCCAGGCCGAACGCGGCGGCGGTGGTGGCCGACTGGACGGCGATGTCCGCGAGCTGCTCGGCGTTGGGGTCCGGGTTCACGGCGCAGTCGCCGTACGCGAGGACCTTGTCGGCCAGGCACATGAAGAAGACCGAGGAGACGATGGACGCGTCGGGCTTGGTCTTGATGATCTCGAAGGCCGGGCGGATGGTGGCGGCGGTGGAGTGCACCGAGCCGGAGACCATGCCGTCGGCGAGGCCCTCCTGGACCATCAGGGTGCCGAAGTAGTTGACGTCGGTGACCACGTCGTGGGCCAGCTCGACCGTCATGCCCTTGTGGGCGCGGGCCTTGGCGTAGTACTCGGCGAACCGCTCCCGCAGCGGGGAGGTGGCCGGGTCGATGAGCTGGGCGGCCGAGATGTCGATGCCCAGGTCCGCGGCCTTCTTCAGGATCGCCTGCTCCTCGCCCAGCAGGGTGAGGTCGCAGACGCCGCGGCGCAGCACCACGTCCGCGGCGCGCAGCACGCGCTCCTCGGTGCCCTCGGGGAGGACCACCCGGCGGCGCTCGGCGCGGGCCTGCTCCAGCAGCTGGTTCTCGAACATCATCGGCGTGACCCGCTCCGAGCGGGCCACCGACAGCACCTCGCGCAGCTCGGCGGTGTCCACGTGGCGTTCGAACAGGCCGAGCGCGGTCTCCAGCTTGCGCGGGGTCGCGGAGTTCAGCCGGCTCTGCAGCGAGAAGAGTTCGGCGGCCGTCGGGAAGCTGTTGCCCGCCACCGACACCACCGGGGTGCCCGGAGCCAGCTTGGAGGCCAGCGTCAGGATGTCCTTGCCCGGGCGCTCGTTCAGCGTCAGCAGCACACCGGCGATCGGCGGGGTGCCGGAGGTGTGCGCGGCGAGCGCGCCGATGACCAGGTCGGAGCGGTCCCCGGGGGTGACGACCAGGCAGCCGGGGGTCAGGGCGTTGAGGAAGTTCGGCAGCATGGCCCCGCCGAAGACGAAGTCCACGGCGTCGCGGGCCAGTCCGGCCTCGTCGCCGAGGAGCACCTCGCCGCCGAGCGCCTGGGTGATCTGGGCGACCGTCGGGGCGGACAGGTGCTTGTCGTCCGGCAGGACGTAGCAGGGCACGGGGAGCCGGGCGGCGAGCCGCTCGGCTATCACCTCGCGGTCCTCGGCGGCCACCCGGTTGACGACCATCGCGCCCACGTGGCAGCCCAGGGCCTCGTACGCGCGGTACGCGTTGCGGGTCTCGGCGCGCACGGCCTCGGCGGGGTGCTTGGTGCCGCCCACGACGGGGATGACCAGCGCGCCGAGCTCGTTGGCGAGGCGGGCGTTGAGGGCCAGCTCGTCCGGGAGGTTGGTGTCGGCGTAGTCGGTGCCGAGGACCAGCATGACCTCGTAGCCGCGCGCCACCTTCTGGTAGCGGCCCACGAGCTGGGAGACCAGTTCGTCGGTGCCCTTCTCGGCCAGGA
The DNA here is from genome assembly GCF_053593795.1 of Streptomyces sp. NPDC002104. Taxonomy (NCBI): domain Bacteria; kingdom Bacillati; phylum Actinomycetota; class Actinomycetes; order Kitasatosporales; family Streptomycetaceae; genus Streptomyces; species Streptomyces sp. NPDC002104. Next base: position 94,043 of record NZ_JBSFDF010000004.1, read on the forward strand.
TGGCGGAGGCCTCGTGGTACTCCATGCCGTACGCCGTCGCGGCGTCCTGCTCGATCCGGTACCGGCCCTTGAGGAGGTCGAACAGCCGGTCGGGCCCGTCGTGCAGCAGGGGGCGGTACACGCCCACCCGGCCAGTCTGGCGGGTCAGGAGCTCCATGATGCCCAGCTCGACGACCTGGCGGCCGTCCCCCCGCTCGATACCCGTCACGTACACGCTGCGCGTCACGCGTGCTCTCCGTCCCAATTCGAGTCGGTTGTCCCAGTTAATGTGGGCTTGACCTCTTGACAATACCCCTGTGATTCCGTAGGTCGCCCGCCGGGACAAGGGCCTGCCCGAGGGGGCCGAAAGGCCCCCGGGGCACCCCGCGGGCGGAGTCCCACGGAGCGCGCTTCCCCCGAAGCCCGTGGAACAATCGGACAGGCTTCACCATTACGCCCTTCACACGGCACCTCATACGGCACCTCATATGTACGTCGGTCGGCTGGACGCCCGCACGCGAACAGCCAGGTCGGACCAGGAGCAGGAGACACAGCACGATGCGTATCGGAGTTCTCACCGCAGGCGGCGACTGTCCGGGCCTGAACGCTGTCATCCGGTCGGTCGTACACCGTGCCGTGGTCGGGCACGGGGACGAGGTCATCGGCTTCGAGGACGGCTTCAAGGGCCTCCTCGACGGCAACTACCGCCCCCTCGACATCAACGCGGTCAGCGGCATCCTCGCCCGCGGCGGCACGATCCTCGGATCGGCCCGCATGGAGCGCGCCCGCCTCCACGAAGCGGCCGAGAACGCCGCCGAGCTGGCGAAGCGCTACGGCATCGACGCCCTGATCCCGATCGGCGGCGAGGGCACCCTGACGGCCGCCCGGATGCTGTCGGACGCCGGCATGCCGGTCGTCGGCGTGCCGAAGACCATCGACAACGACATCTCCTCCACCGACCGCACCTTCGGCTTCGACACCGCCGTCATGGTCGCCACGGAGGCCATCGACCGCCTCAAGACCACCGCCGAATCGCACCAGCGCGTCATGGTCGTCGAGGTCATGGGCCGGCACGCGGGCTGGATCGCCCTGGAGTCCGGCATGGCCGGCGGCGCCCACGGCATCTGCCTGCCGGAGCGCCCCTTCGAGGTGGACGCCCTGGTCAAGATGGTGGAGGAACGATTCGCCCGCGGCAAGAAGTTCGCCGTCATCTGCGTGGCCGAAGGCGCGCACCCCGGCGAGGGCTCCATGCCGTACGAGAAGGGCGCGATCGACCAGTACGGGCACGAGCGCTTCGCCGGCATCGGCAACCGCCTCGCGGTCGAGCTGGAGCGGCGCCTGGGCAAGGAAGCCCGCCCCGTCATCCTCGGCCACGTCCAGCGCGGCGGCACCCCCACCGCCTACGACCGCGTCCTGGCGACCCGCTTCGGCTGGCACGCCGTCGAGGGCGTCCACCGCGGCGACTTCGGCAACATGACCGCCCTGCGCGGCACCGACATCGTCATGGCCCCGCTGGCCGACGCCGTCACCGAGCTGAAGACCGTCCCCGAGGACCGCATGTACGAGGCCGAGTCCGTCTTCTGACGCACCGGCCGGGACCTCCGTCCCGGATCCGCCGCCGGACGGCCCCCGCGCCCCACCCCTCAGGGGTCCGCGCGCAGCGGCCGGCCGGCCCCCGGGGGCGGGACCACCGCCCCGACTTCGAGCGCCGAAAGGCCCCGATCCCGTCCCCGTGTGGACGCGGTCGGGGCCTTTCCCGTAGGGAGCCCGCGGGCGAAATGTGTCCTACGCCGCACCCCCGGCGAGGCCCCAGAACCGCTCCACGATGTCGGTGAGGTACTCACGTCCCGAATCGCCGCTGCCGGCCTCGCCCCCGCCGCCGCCCCAGCTCAGGGTCGCCACCATCCGCGTCTGGTACTCGCCGTGCAGCCGCTCCAGTACCCGCTCCAGGTGCGCCTTGGGCACCGGAAGCAGCTTGGTCAGCGGCTTCACGTACGCCTGCCAGCGCGTGGTCACCGCGCTGCGCAGCAGCTCGGCCAGCTCCTCGTGCTTGCCGGTCGCCGTCACGAACTGGGCCAGGGTCAGCCCCAGCGCCGTCGCCAGCGCGGCGGACTGGCGCTCGTTGCCCTTCCAGCGGCCGGTGTCCTCCATCTTCTGGTACGCACCCGCCTCCACCCCGACCCGGCGGGCCAGGTCCTCGGGGGCCAGACCCCGGGCGATGCGGTGCTCCCTGAGGGTGACGGGCTCGGCGAGCAGCTCACCGGGGGAACACCAGAGCACGCCGGCCAGGGCGGTGAGCTCGGCGGAGGTGGGTGAAATCTCGCCACGCTCCCATGCCATCACGGTCTCGGGCGTGACGATCAGTCCGTACTGGGCTCGCAGGCCATAGGCGACATGACCGGGAGCCATGCCCAGGGCCGCGCGGAGACGACGCGCGGCGGGGGCATTGAAGGGGGGGCTGGAGTGCACATGGCACACCGTAGGAGTGGCCGAGCCACGGCGACTACAGACCAAACAAACAAGCCCATAACTCGTAGGAACGTCCTATGGAGTTAAGGGCTTTGGACGGTTTTCCCTGCGACTGTCCGGTAATCGGAGCGATCGGTGATCCACTTCCTAGCGTACGTTTCCGGCCGCCCGGAGCGATACCCCCGTGCGTGATCCCTCTCACACGAACGAACCGCTCCGAACCGGCCATCCGGCCGCTCCGTGCTCCATGAGGCGGAGGCCCTCGCTCACGGGGGTGGCGAGGGCCTCCCCGCACCCCTCCCCGCACCCCTCCCCGACGTCTCCTTGCCTTGACGCCGACGTCAAGGACTACCGTCGGGGCCATGCGAATCGGCGAACTGGCCGCACGTGCGGGCACCAGCACCCGGACGTGCCGGTACTACGAGTCCCGGGGACTGCTGCCCGCCCGGCGCGACGGCAACGGCCACCGCACCTACGACGAGGAAGACCTGCGGCTGCTCCGCCAGATCCGCACGCTCCAGGACTTCGGCTTCGAGCTGGAGGAGACCCGCCCGTTCGTGGAGTGCCTGCGCGCCGGGCACCCGTCCGGCGACTCCTGCCCGGCCTCGCTGGCCGTCTACCGGCGCAAGCTCGTCGAACTGGACGGACTGATCGGCCGCCTCGGCGAGGTGCGCGACCAGCTCGCGAACCAGCTCGCCGAAGCAGAAGCAGAAGCAGAAGCAGAAGCCGGAGCAGAAGCCGAAGCCGGAGCGCCGCAGCCCAGATGCGAGATGACCGGCTGACCAGCCGGTCGCGACGAGAGGGGAAGCACATGACCAAGGCCCACGGCGTGGCCGAAGTGACCGACGCGGACTTCGAGCGGGAGGTGCTCGCCGAGCGCGGCCGGCCTGTCCTGGTGGAGTTCACCGCCGACTGGTGCGGCCCGTGCCGTCAGCTCGCACCCGTCCTGTCCGCCGTCGCCGCGGAAGAGGCCGCCCGCCTCAAGGTCGTGCAGATCGACGCGGACACCAACCCGGAGACGGTCGTGCGCCACGGGGTGCTGTCCATGCCGACCCTGCTCGTCTTCCGCGACGGCGAGCCCGTCCTGCAGCTGGTCGGAGCCCGCGCCAAGCGCAGGCTCCTCCAGGAGCTGGAAGGGGTTCTGGCGGCTACCGCCGCGGCATCGGGCTGAACCAGAGCGTCGCCAGGGGCGGCAGGGTCAGGCGCAGGCTCGCGGCCCGGCCCTGCGCGGGCACCGGCTCGGGCCGCAGCGGCTGGGTGTGGTGGACGCCGCTGCCGCCGTAGAGCTGCTGGTCGGTGTTGAGCACCTCCCGCCACAGCGGCACCTCCTCCGGGACCCCGATCCGGTACCCGTGCCGGACCACCGGGGAGAAGTTCGAGACGCACAGCAGCTGCGAGCCGTCCTGCGCGAACCGCAGGAAGGCGAAGACGTTGTCCTCCGCAGCGTCCGCCTCCACCCACGCGAAGCCCTCCGGCACCGAGTCCCGCTCCCACAGCGCGGGCGCCGCCCGGTAGGTGCGGTTCAGGTCGCCCACGAGGCTGCGTACGCCCCGGTGGTCACCGGCCGCCGCGTACGAGGAGTCCAGCAGCCACCAGTCCGGGCCGTACGTCTCGGACCACTCCGAGCCCTGCGCGAACTCCTGCCCCATGAAGAGCAGCTGCTTGCCCGGGTGGGCCCACATGAAGCCCAGGTACGCACGGTGTATGGCCCGCTGCTGCCACCAGTCGCCGGGCATCTTCGACACCAGCGAGCCCTTGCCGTGCACCACCTCGTCGTGCGAGATCGGCAGCACGTAGTTCTCGCTGAACGCGTAGACCATCCCGAAGGTCATGTCGTGGTGGTGGTACTTGCGGTGCACCGGGTCCTTCGACGCGTAGCGCAGGGTGTCGTGCATCCAGCCCATGTTCCACTTCAGGCCGAAGCCGAGCCCGCCCGTGTCGGTGGGCTGTGTGACGCCCGGCCACGCCGTGGACTCCTCGGCGATCGTCACCACGCCCGGGCAGCGCCGGTAGACGGTGGCGTTCATCTCCTGGAGCATCGCCACCGCGTCGAAGTTCTCCCGCCCGCCGTGCTCGTTCGGCGTCCACTCGCCGTCCTTGCGGGAGTAGTCGAGGTAGAGCATCGAGGCCACCGCGTCCACGCGCAGCCCGTCCACGTGGAACTCCTGGCACCAGTACACGGCGTTGGCGACGAGGAAGTTGCGCACCTCCCGGCGCCCGTAGTCGAACTCCAGCGTTCCCCAGTCCGGGTGCGCGGCCCGCTGCGGGTCGTGGTGCTCGTACAGCGGCCGGCCGTCGAACTCGGCGAGGGCCCAGTCGTCGCGCGGGAAGTGCGCCGGCACCCAGTCGACGATCACCCCGATGCCGGCCCGGTGCAGCGCGTCCACCAGGAAGCGGAAGTCGTCCGGGGAACCCATCCGGGAGGTCGGCGCGTAGAAACCGGTGACCTGGTAGCCCCAGGAGCCGCCGAAGGGGTGCTCGGCGACCGGCATGAACTCCACGTGCGTGAAGCCGAGCTCCGTCACGTACGCCGGCAGCTGTTCGGCCAGCTGCCGGTACGAGAGACCGGGCCGCCAGGACGCCAGGTGCAGCTCGTACACGGAGAAGGGGGCCTGGTGCGGCGGGCGCTGACCGCGCTGGGCCATCCAGTCCGTGTCCTGCCAGACGTAGGAGGAGGCCGTCACCACCGAGGCGGTGGCCGGCGGCACCTCGGCGTGCCGGGCCATCGGGTCGGCGCGCAGGGTGTGCGAGCCGTCCGGGCGGGTGATGTCGTACTTGTACAGGGCGCCCTCGCCGACCCCGGGCAGGAACAGCTCCCACACGCCGGTCGCCCCGAGCGAGCGCATCGGGTGGGCGACCGAGTCCCAGTACGAGAAGTCCCCGCTGACCCGCACCCCCTGCGCGTTCGGCGCCCACACCGTGAACCGGGTGCCCGCCACGCCCTGGTGGACCATCGGCTCCGAGCCGAGCGCCGTCCACAGCTCCTCGTGGCGGCCCTCGCCGATCAGGTGCAGGTCGAGCTCGCCGAGCGCGGGCAGGAACCGGTAGGGGTCGTGGACCTCCACCTCGTCGCTGTCGTACGTCACCAGGAGCCGGTAGTCCGGCACCCCGGCCAGCGGCAGCAGCCCGGCGAACAGTCCGTCGCCCTCGTCGAGGAGCTCGGCCCGCAGCCCCTTGGCGACGACGGTGACCGCCTTCGCGTACGGACGCAGCACCCGGAAGGACACCCCGCCCCGCCGGGTACGGGCGCCGAGCACCCCGTGCGGATCGTGGTGGCGGCCCTCCAGCAGCCGGGCCCGTTCCTCCGCGCTCAGCCCCGGCACCGGCCGGACTCCGCGCGGCGGGGCCGTCCGCCGGGCCCTGGGGGCCCGGGGCTTCTTCGCGGGCTCGGGGGCTTCGGCGGTGCCGACACGGTCGGCGGTGCCGACGGTGTCGACCGTGTCGATGACGGGCTCGGCTTCCTCGCGGACGGTCGGTGACGGCTGTCGTGCGGCGCTCACGCGAGCGGCCTCCTCGGGGGCTTCGGGTGGAGGGTGGGGGATCCTGGGGCGGGGAGCTGGGTGCGGTGCGACGGCGGGCGCTGCGGTTCCGACAGCCGCCGGATCGCCGCCATCGGCACGTGCAGCCAGTCGGGGCGGTGCCGGGACTCGTAGCGGGCCTCGTACACCGCCTTGTCGGTCTCGTAGGCGCGCAGCAGGACCGGGTCCTCGCGCGGGTCGCGGCCGGTCGTGCGGGCGTAGCCCTCGCAGAAGGCGGCCCGGCAGTCGTCCGCCCAGGCGGGGGCGAACGGCCGGTGGGAGCGGGCCGCGTAGTCGAAGGAGCGCAGTATCCCGGCGATGTCCCGCACCGCCGGTTCGGGGCGCCGCCGGTCGGCCAGCGGCCGGGCCGGCTCCCCCTCGAAGTCGATCAGCGCCCAGGTGCCGTCCATGGTGCGCAGGGTCTGGCCCAGGTGCAGGTCCCCGTGGATCCGCTGGGCGGACACCCCGGCCCCGCGGGAGGCGGCCAGGGCGTCGAAGGCCCCGCGCAGCCCCGCCTCGTAGGGCCGCAGGGCCGCCACCTCGCGGGCGGTGGCGGCCAGCCGCGCGGTCATCCCGGCGGCCAGCCGGGCCGTCTGCTCCGGGCCCAGCGCCACGGTGGGCAGGGCCGCGGCCAGCGCGCTGTGCACCTCGGCGGTGGCCCGGCCCAGCGCGTGCGCCTCCGCGGTGAAGTCGGCGCCGGTGCGCAGCCGGTGCAGCGCGAGCTGCCAGCCGTCGTCGGAGCCGCGCAGGTACGGCTGGAGCACACCCAGGGTCAGCGGTTCGGAGCCGGGCAGCTCGGCCTCGTACCAGGCGACCGGCGCGGGCACCCGGGCGCAGCCGGCGGCGGCCAGGGCGCGGGGCAGCTCCAGGTCGGGATTGACCCCGGGGCCGACCCGTCTGAAGATCTTCAGGATGTACGAATCCCCGTAGATCAGCGAGGAGTTGGTCTGCTCCCCGGACAGCGGCCGGGGGGTGGGCGCCTCCGGGATCACGGCGCCCGGATCCCGGTCGAAGCGCAGCGGGCCCAGCGTGCCGGGGGAGCGCAGCCGCTCCAGCAGCAGCGAGGCGAGCCGCGGATCGCCCAGGCCCTCGTAGACCGACTGGCCGGCGTACGGGCCCTGCTCGGCGATGCCGATGAGCGCCGGTGCGAGGGGCGGTGGCAGCGGGCTCGGGCGGATCCCGAGCAGCAGCTGGTAGCAGTCCCCGTCCACGTCCAGCAGCAGGTGCAGCAGGCCCGGCGCGGAGCCGGGCGGCAGCAGTTCGGCCGCCGAGATCGCCCTGAGTCTTCCGATGGCGCGGCCCTTGCCCGCGAACCAGCGCTGTGCGGGCAGCCAGGCCCGCAGCATGGGTTCCAGTGGACCGAGCCCGGCGGCCCGGTCGGCGGTGAGCCGATCCCGGGCGGATGCAGCCTCCGACATGGCGTCGCGTCCTTTCCCCGGGCCGTCAAAGAATGCGCATTGTGTCCCGGATCGCGATGGTTGCTGCTCCGGCATGAGCGAGTGTCGGGTCAGGATGAGCCGTACAGGGGCGGGCGATTGACCCATTCGCCCGCCCTCGTGCGTCTACACGCGCGGCGGTTGCGACTCCGAGCGCAGGCGGAACCAGTAGAAACCGTGGCCCGCCAGGGTCAGCAGGTACGGCCATTCGCCGATCGGCGGGAAGCGGACGTCGCCGGTGAGTTCCACCGGGACCCGCCCGTTGAACGACCTCAGGTCCAGCTCGGTGGGCTGCGCGAAGCGCGAGAAGTTGTGCACGCACAGCACCAGGTCGTCCCCGTATTCACGGAGGAAGGCCAGCACCGCCGGGTTCGTCGAGGGCAGTTCGGTGTACGAGCCGAGTCCGAAGGCCGGGTTGGCCTTGCGGACCTCGATCATCCGGCGGGTCCAGTGCAACAGCGAGGACGGTGAGGCCATCGCCGCTTCCACATTGGTCACCTGGTACCCGTGGACCGGGTCCATGATGACCGGCAGGTTCAGCCTGCCCGGATCGCACGAGGAGAAACCGGCGTTGCGGTCCGGGGTCCACTGCATCGGCGTGCGCACCCCGTCGCGGTCGCCGAGCCAGATGTTGTCGCCCATGCCGATCTCGTCGCCGTAGTACAGCACCGGCGAGCCGGGCAGCGACAGCAGCAGGGCGGTGAACAGCTCCATCTGGTTGCGGTCGTTGTCCAGCAGCGGGGCGAGCCGGCGCCGGATGCCGATGTTGGCCCGCATCCGCGGGTCCTTGGCGTACTCGGCGTACATGTAGTCGCGCTCTTCGTCCGTGACCATTTCGAGGGTGAGCTCGTCGTGGTTGCGCAGGAAGATGCCCCACTGGCAGCGGTCGGGGATCGCCGGGGTCTTGGACAGGATTTCGGAGACCGGGTAGCGGGACTCTCTTCGCACCGCCATGAAGATGCGCGGCATGACGGGGAAGTGGAAGGCCATGTGGCACTCGTCCCCGCCCTTCTCGAAGTCCCCGAAGTAGTCGACGACGTCCTCGGGCCACTGGTTCGCCTCGGCGAGCAGCACGGTGTCCGGGTAGTGCGCGTCGATCTCGGCGCGGACCGCCTTCAGGAGGGTGTGGGTGCGCGGCAGGTTCTCGCAGTTGGTGCCCTCCTCGGCGTACAGGTAGGGCACGGCGTCGAGGCGGAAGCCGTCGATGCCGAGGTCGAGCCAGAAGCGCAGCGCCGAGACGATCTCCTCGACCACGGCCGGGTTCTCGTAGTTGAGGTCCGGCTGGTGGGAGAAGAACCGGTGCCAGTAGTACTGCTTGCGGACCGGGTCGTACGTCCAGTTCGAGGTCTCGGTGTCCACGAAGATGATGCGGGCGTCCTGGTACTGCTTGTCGTTGTCGGCCCACATGTAGTAGTCGCCGTAGGGCCCGTCGGGGTCCTTGCGGGACTGCTGGAACCACTCGTGCTGATCGCTCGTGTGGTTCATCACGAAGTCGATGATCACCCGCATGCCGCGGGTGTGCGCCGCGTCCACGAACTCCACGAAGTCGGCGAGGTCGCCGAATTCGGGCAGCACGGAGGTGTAGTCGGCGACGTCGTAGCCCCCGTCGCGCAGGGGCGAGGCGAAGAACGGCGGCAGCCACAGGCAGTCGACGCCGAGCCACTGGAGGTAGTCCAGCTTCGCGGTGAGCCCCTTGAGGTCACCCACGCCGTCGCCGTTGCTGTCGTGGAAGGACCGTACGAGGACCTCGTAGAAGACGGCCCGCTTGAACCAGTCGGGGTCTCGGTCCTTGACGGGGGTGTCCTCGAAGGTGTCGGGGACGGGATCGTTGATCATCATGAGATGGGTGACCCTCCGGTGGGCGGGGACGGTCGCAGAGCCGCCAGAACGTGCGCGGGCGTGCGGCCCGGTTCCAGGCGCACGTAGTTGGCCCTGCCCCAGTGATAGGTCTCGCCGGTGAGCTCGTCGCGCACCGCGAGGGACCCGTGCCAGTCGAGGCCGAGTACCGGCATGTCCAACGAGACCGTCGCCTCCTGGGTGTGGTGCGGATCGAGGTTGACGACCACCAGTACGGAATTGCTCCCCGCGTGCTTCGAATAGGCGATCACCTGTTCGTTGTCGGTCGGGTGGAAATGGATGTCGCGCAGCTGCTGGAGCGCGGGGTTGCGCCGGCGCAGCCGGTTCAGCGAGGTGATCAGCGGGGCGATGGAGCGGCCCTCGCGGTCGGCGGCCGCCCAGTCGCGCGGGCGCAGCTCGTACTTCTCGGAGTTCAGGTACTCCTCGCTGCCCTCCTTGACCGGGGTGTTCTCGCAGAGCTCGTAACCGGCGTAGACCCCCCAGGTGGGGGAGAGCGTGGCGGCGAGGACCGCGCGGACCTCGAAGGCGGGGCGGCCGCCGTGCTGAAGGTAGGCGTGCAGGATGTCCGGGGTGTTGACGAAGAAATTCGGCCGCATGACGGAGGCGGAGCGGGTGTCCGCGAGCTCGGTCAGGTACTCGGTCAGCTCCGCCTTGGTGTTGCGCCAGGTGAAGTACGTGTAGGACTGCTGGAAGCCGACGGCGGCCAGCGCCCGCATCATCGCCGGACGGGTGAAGGCCTCGGCCAGGAAGATCACGTCGGGGTCGGACTTGTTGATGTCCGCGATCACCTTTTGCCAGAACACCACCGGCTTGGTGTGCGGGTTGTCGACCCGGAAGATGCGGACGCCGTGCTCCATCCAGTGCCGCAGGATCCGCACCGTCTCCCCGACGATGCCGGCCATGTCGGAGTCGAAGTGGATCGGGACGATGTCCTGGTACTTCTTCGGCGGGTTCTCGGCGTACGCGATCGTCCCGTCGGCGCGGTGGCGGAACCACTCCGGGTGCTTCTCCACCCACGGGTGGTCCGGCGAGCACTGCAGGGCGAAGTCGAGCGCCACCTCGATGCGCAGCTCGCGGGCCCGGGCGACGAAGGCGTCGAAGTCCTCCAGGGTGCCGAGCTCCGGGTGGACCGCGTCGTGGCCGCCCTCGGTGGAGCCGATGGCCCAGGGCACACCCGGATCCCAACTCCCCGCGGACAGCGTGTTGTTCGGGCCCTTGCGGTACGTGCTCCCGATCGGGTGGATCGGCGGCAGGTACACCACGTCGAAGCCCATCGCGGCGATGGCCGGCAGCCGCTCGGCGGCGGTCCTGAAGGTCCCGCTGACCGGAGCCTCGCCGGGCTCCAGCACCGCCCCCTCCGACCGGGGGAACATCTCGTACCAGGACCCGAACAGGGCCCGCTTGCGCTCGATCAGCAGCGGCAGCGGCTTGGAGGCCGTCACCAGCTCCCGCAGCGGGCGCTTGGCGAGCAGCGCGTCGATCCGGGGAGCGAGGGCGGCCGCGTACCGCTCCGCGGCCGGCCGGTCCTCGTCGCGCATCACGTCCGCGGCGGCCAGCACGTGCTCGCGGCCGTCCCGCTTGGGAATCTTCGCGGCGGCCCGCTCGTAGAGCTCGGCGCCTTCCAGGAGGGTGAGCCCGGTGTCGATCCCGGCCGGGATCTTCACCGCCGCGTGGGCCCGCCAGGTGCCCACCGGGTCGCTCCACGCCTCGACGGTGTAAGTCCACCTCCCCTCGACCTCGGCGGACACCCGCGCCCCCCACCGGTCGGTGCCGGGAGCGAGCTCGGACAGGGGCACGGGGGGCCGCAGCCGCCCGCTCGGATCTCGGAGCACGACATGGGCCGCCACGGCGTCGTGTCCCTCGCGGAACACGGTGGCGGAAATCTCGAAGACCTCGTCCACGACCGCCTTGGCGGGTCTGACGCCGCAGTCGACGGCGGGGCGGACGTCCAGCACGGGAATGCGACCGATCATGATGGGATCACCTGGGGGCAGTTCGCAGGGCTCGGTGACAACAGGCCAGCCGCCGGGGCAGCTGGTAGTGCACGCTCTGTTCGCTCTGTTTCTAGCCGCTCGGAAGACGGCTGGGCTGCGGGCATGGCCGCTCCTGTCCGCGTTCACTCGGGTGGCGGGGAGGCGGTTCCGGGGTGCGCCGTGCGCTGTACCCGAGGAGCCCTGCCCACTCCAGCACGGCCCAACCCGGGTGTTCGGTTAACTACTCGTACGTAGTGGAACGCCTGCCCGCCCGCCGCGGCCCGACACCTGCCGATGCTCCGTCAACTCGGACAGGACTAACGGATGTCCGCACCCGCCGGACGGCGGACGGCCGGCCCGGTCCGCGCGCGCGGGACGGCAACGGCCGGGGCCGCGCACGCAGTCGGCGGCGGGAGGCGGGGGCGGCCGGCGGAGCCCCGCTGGTGGAGGGCCACTGGAGGCGCCATGGCCGGGCGGGGCGGTCGGCGCTAGCCTTCCGAGGGTGACGCTCGCGGTGCACAGCGTGGTGCGGCCGCTCCGATCCGTAATCCCCTGCGAAGGTGGAACGCGTGAAGGCTATCCGTCGATTCACCGTGCGCCCCGTCCTCCCCGAGACCCTCTCGCCGCTCGCCGACCTCGCGCGCAACCTGCGCTGGTCCTGGCACGCCGAGACCCGTGAACTCTTCCAATCCGTCGATCCCGAGGGCTGGCAGGCCGCCGGCGGGGATCCCGTCCGGCTGCTCGGCGCCGTGTCCGCCGCGCGGATCACCGAGCTCGCCGGGGACCGGCGGTTCCTCAGAAGGCTCGCCGTCGCCGCCGCCGACCTCGATGACTACGTCCACGGCGGGAGGTGGTACCAGAGCCACGAGGCGGCCGCGGAGCTGCCCGCCGCCCTCGCCTACTTCTCGCCCGAGTTCGGGATCACCGCCGCCCTGCCCCAGTACTCCGGCGGGCTCGGGATCCTCGCCGGGGACCACCTCAAGGCCGCCAGCGACCTCGGCGTCCCCCTCATCGGCGTCGGACTCCTCTACCGGCACGGCTACTTCCGCCAGTCCCTCTCCCGGGACGGCTGGCAGCAGGAGCACTATCCGGTGCTCGACCCCAACGAACTGCCCGTCGCGCTCGTGCGCGAGGAGGACGGGACCCCCGCGCGGGTGTCCCTGAGCCTCCCCGGCGGCCGGGCCCTGCACGCGCACGTCTGGCAGGCCCGCGTCGGCCGGGTGCCGCTGCTGCTCCTCGACTCCGACGTCGAGGACAACGACGCCGTCGCCCGCGAGGTGACCGACCGGCTCTACGGCGGCGGCAGCGACCACCGGCTGCTCCAGGAGATGCTGCTGGGCATCGGGGGAGTGCGGGCCGTACGGGCCTACTGCCGGATCACCGGCCATCCCGACCCGGAGGTGTTCCACACCAACGAGGGGCACGCCGGATTCCTGGGACTGGAGCGCATAAGAGAACTGGAGGGACAGCAGGGGCTCGGCTTCGACGCCGCCGTCGAAGCGGTGCGCGCGGGCACCGTGTTCACCACCCACACCCCCGTCCCCGCCGGCATCGACCGCTTCGACCGGGCCCTGGTCGCCCGCCACTTCGGCGACGGCGGCGAACTGGCCGGCGTACCCGTCGACCGGATCCTGGCGCTCGGCGCCGAGACGTACCCCGGCGGCGACCCCGGGGTCTTCAACATGGCCGTGATGGGCCTGCGCCTCGCCCAGCGGGCCAACGGGGTCTCCACCCTGCACGGCGCCGTCAGCCGCGGCATGTTCGCCGGGCTGTGGCCGGGATTCGACCCCGCCGACGTCCCCATCACCTCGGTCACCAACGGCGTGCACGCCCCGACCTGGGTGGCGCCCGAGGTCGTGAAGCTCGGTGCGAAGCAGATCGGCGCCGGCCGCACCGAGGACGCGCTCTCCGTCGGCGGCTCCCAGCGCTGGGACGCCGTCGCCGACATCCCCGACCAGGACGTCTGGGACCTGCGCCGGGTGCTCAGGGAGCAGCTCGTCCAGGAGGTACGGGACCGCCTGCGCGCCTCCTGGCGCCAGCGCGGGGCCGCCGACGCCGAGCTCGGCTGGGTGGACTCCGTGCTCGACCCGGACGTGCTGACCATCGGGTTCGCCCGCCGGGTGCCGTCCTACAAGCGGCTCACCCTGATGCTGCGCGACCCCGACCGGCTGCGCCGCCTGCTGCTCGACCCCGACCGGCCCGTGCAGATCGTGGTCGCGGGCAAGGCCCACCCGGCCGACGACGGCGGGAAGCGGCTCGTCCAGGAACTGGTGCGCTTCGCGGACGACCCCCGCGTGCGCCACCGGATCGTGTTCCTGCCCGACTACGGCATGGCCATGGCCCAGAAGCTCTACCCGGGCTGCGACGTCTGGCTGAACAACCCGCTGCGCCCGCTGGAGGCCTGCGGCACCAGCGGGATGAAGGCGGCCCTCAACGGCTGCCTCAACCTGTCCGTCCTGGACGGCTGGTGGGACGAATGGTTCGAGCCGGACTTCGGCTGGGCCATCCCGACCGCCGACGGACTCGGCGCGGACGAGGACCGCCGCGACGACCTGGAGGCGAACGCCCTCTACGACCTGATCGAGGGCCGGGTCGCCCCCCGGTTCTACGACCGGGCCGGACAGGGCGGGCTCCCGGTGCGGTGGATCGAGATGGTCCGGCGCACCCTGGTCTCCCTGGGGCCCAAGGTGCTCGCGGGCCGCATGGTGCGGGAGTACGTGGAGCGGCTCTACGCCCCCGCCGCGCTCTCCCACCGCGCCCTGACCGCGGACGCGGCGCGCGACCTCGCCTGGTGGAAGGGCCGGGTCCGCGCGGCCTGGCCGCAGCTCACCGTCGAGCACGTGGAGGCCCTGACGGCGGGCCCGGTCGGCGGCACCGCCGAACTGGGGGCCACCCTCACCCTGCGCGTGCAGGTCTCCCTCGACGCCCTCGCCCCCGAGGACGTGGAGGTGCAGGCCGTCGCGGGCCGGGTCGACGCGCAGGACGTGATCCAGGGCGGGCGGGCCTTCCCGCTCAAGCCCGCCGGCGGACCCGACCTGGAGGGCCGCTGGCTGTACGAGGGCCCGCTCGCCCTCGACCGTACGGGGCCCTTCGGCTACACCGTACGGATCCTGCCCTCGCACCCGCTGCTGGCGACCCCGGCCGAACTGGGCCTGGTCGCGGGCCCCGCCACGGGCGCGGACACCGATGCGGGAGGCGGGGTGGTGCTGCGCTAGCCGCCCCGGCCGCCGGGGGTGCAGGCGTTCAGGGGGCGGGCGGCGGGTCCACCAGCCGCCCGCCCTCCACCAGCATCCCGGCCCGCTTGATACTGCGCAGGACCGGGATCACCTCCACCTGCCCGACCCCGTCCACCGCGGCGATCCGCTCGGTCAGGTAGGTGTAGAGCTCGTCGGTGTCCCGGCACACCACCACCGCCATCAGGGAGGCGGACCCGGTCACGGCCGCCGCGAAGGCCACCTCGCTGTGGCCCGCCAGGTCCGCCCCCACCTGCGCCAGGCGGGCCGGCGGAACCGTCAGCACCAGGGTCGCCTCCGCCTCGTAGCCGAGCAGCGAGGGGGCGAACTCCACGTCGAAGAAGATCGCCCCGAGATCGCGCAGCCGCTCCAGCCGGCGCCGGGCGGTGGACTCCGACAGGCCGCTCCCGCGCGCCAGTTCCGGATACCCGGCGCGGCCGTCCCGGCCCAGCACCGCGAGCAGCGTCAGCTCGGCCTCGTCGAGCACGTACCGCTGCGGCCCCGGCTCCACGGGAGGCCGCTCCAGGGCGGCGATCTGGTCGGGGCGCAGCAGGTCCATGCCCGCCCAGGAGTCGGGTCCGCCGAAGAACTTGCGCAGGATCGTGTGGGCGCTGATGCCCGTCACCCGGCGGGTGCCCGGCAGCTTCTCCAGCAGCAGGGAGTCGCGGTCCTTGCGGGTGCGGGCCCTGGTCATGCAGTGGATCTCGGTGCCGCCCGAGGTCAGGTTCACCCACGCGATGTCCGGCCGGCGGGCCAGGGCCTCGGCCACCGGGAGGGCCGCGTCGGGCGCGCACTGGATGCGCAGCCAGGACTCGAACAGTCCGACACGGCTGCCCAGGGGGAGTCCGACGACCCGGACCAGGCCGGTGGTCCGCAGCCGGCGGTAGCGGCGTACGACGGTCTGGTCGGAGACCTCCAGCACCTCGGCGAGCCGGCTGAAGGGGGCCCGGCCGTCGAGGGTGAGGGCCTGGATCAGGGACCGGTCGAGTGCGTCCAGCTCCGTGTCGTTCACGGTTTCCATCATGACAGAGGCCTCGGTGACGGAAATCCGCCGCACAAGGGCTGCTGGATGGGGCGCGGGGCCGGGTGCCTGAGACCTTGGGGTCACCGGGGACCGCCCCCCGGCCCTGCCCCTCCGTGATCCGAGGAGATCTCCCCATGCGCAAATGGCTGCCGTTGACGGCGGTGTGTCTCGGAGCCTTCATGCTCCTGGTCGACGTCACGATCGTGACCGTCGCCCTGCCCGACATGGCCGCCGACATGCACACGGGCTTCTCCGGCCTCCAGTGGGTGATGGACATCTACGCCCTCGCCCTCGCCGCCCTGCTGCTGGGTGCCGGGTCGCTCGCGGACCGCATCGGCCGGCGCCGCGTCTACCTCGGCGGCCTCGGGCTCTTCGCCGCCTCCTCCCTCGCCTGCGGTCTGGCGGGCGGACCGGCAGCGCTGATCGCCTTCCGCGCCGTCCAGGGCATCGGCGGCGCCGCGATGTTCGCCACCACCATGGCCCTGCTCAGCTCCGCCTACCAGGGACGCGACCGGGGCGTCGCCTTCGGCGTCTGGGGCGCCGTCAACGGAGCCGCCGCCGCGGCCGGTCCGATCATCGGCGGGCTGCTCACCGAGCAGTTCGGCTGGCGCTGGATCTTCTTCATCAACCTGCCCGTGTGCGCCCTCGCCGTGTACGTCACCCTCAAGGCCGTCTCCGAGTCCCGGGACCCGCAGGCCAAGGGCCTGGACCTGCCCGGTATGGCCACCTTCACCACCGGCGCCGGAGCGGTCACCTACGCCCTGATCCGGGTCGGCGAGAACGGCTGGACCTCCGCGACCACCCTGGCGCTGTTCGCCCTGAGCGCCGCCGCCTTCGCCGCCTTCGTCCTGGTCGAACTGCGCAGCTCCCGCCCGATGCTGGACCTCTCGCTGTTCCGCAGCCCGACCTTCGTGGCCGTCATGGCCGCCGCGCTGCTGATGTCCGGCGCCGCCTTCGGGTACATGATGTACGTCTCCCTGTGGCTGCAGAGCGCCGAGGGCATGGGCCCGGTCGCCGCCGGTCTGACGATGCTGCCGATGAGCGTGGCCGCCTTCGTGGTCGCCGCCGTGACCGGGAAGCTGATGCACGGGGCCCCGGCCCGGATCACCATCGGCGGCGGGCTGTTCCTGATCGGCGCGGGCGCCCTGCTCATGGCCTGGATGCTGGACGACGGGGACGGCTGGACGGCGCTCGTCGCCGGACTGGCGGTCACCGGTCTGGGGGTCGGCATGATCTCCCCGGCCCTCGCGGCCGCCGCGATGGGGGCCGTGCCCCCGGCCCGTGCGGGGATGGCGGGCGGCGCCCTCAACACCGCGCGCCAGCTGGGCATGGCCCTGGGCATCGCGGTGCTCGGCGCGGTCTTCCAGTCCGGTCTGCAGGACGGGCTGGCCGGCTCCGGTCAGCCGCACGGCACCGCCGAGGCACTGGCCGGCGGCGGGGCCGGACAGCTGCTGCACGCGGCCCCGGCGGCCCGGCACTGGGTGGAGGCGGCCTTCGCGAGCGGGCTGCGCGACACCTTCTGGGTCTCGGGGGCGATGGGCCTGGCGGGGGCGCTGATCGTGATGGTGCTGGTCCGCCGGCCCGCCGCCGCGGCCGGTGGCACGGCTCCGGTGCCGGTGCCGGACCAGGGCTCCGCTCCGGTGGAGCGGGCCGCGGTCTGAGTTGCCCGGGGCCGGAAAGCTCACCCGCGGGGTGGCACCGACCGGTACGCAGGAGGAGGGGCAGGCCGGCTGGTCCCGGCGGGGCCGCGACTAGCCGGGCCGGGCCGGGCCGGGCCGGGCCGGGCCGGGCCGGGCCGGGCCGGGCCGGGCCGGGCCGGGCCGGGCCGGGCCGGGCCGGGTGCTATCGGCTGAGCGACTTGAGCGCCGCCGCGTCGTACGGCTTCAGCTCGTCGAAGCGGTTGCCGAGGACCTTCGCCGCCCACTGCGGGTCCTGGAGCAGCGCCCGGCCGACGGCGACCATGTCGAACTCGTCGCGTTCCATGCGGTCCAGGAGGTTGTCGATGTCGCCGAGCGCCGCGCCTTCACCGGCGAAGGCGCGCAGGAAGTCGCCGTCGAGACCGACCGACCCGACGGTGATGGTGGGCCGGCCGGTGAGCTTCTTGGTCCAGCCCGCCAGGTTCAGGTCCGATCCCTCGAACTCGGGGATCCAGTAGCGCCGGGTGGAGGCGTGGAACGCGTCGACACCGGCCGCCGTCAGCGGCGCCAGGATGGCCTCCAGCTCCTCCGGGGTCTGCGCGAGCCGCCCGTCGTAGGCCTCCTGCTTCCACTGGGAGTAACGGAAGATCACCGGGAAGTCGGCCGCGACGCGCTCGCGGACCGCGGCCACGATCTCCGCGGCGAACTTCGTACGGGCCACCGCGCTGCCGCCGTAGGCGTCGGTGCGGCGGTTGGTCCGCTCCCACAGGAACTGGTCGATCAGGTAGCCGTGGGCGCCGTGCAGTTCGACGCCGTCGAAACCGATGCGCTCGGCCTCCGCCGCGGCGTCGGCGAATGCGCCGATGACATCGTCGAGGTCGGTGCGGGTCATCGCCCGGCCGGTCCCCTCGGTGCCGTCGACGCGGATGCCGGAGGGACCCACGGCGGGAGCCTCGGGGTACGGCGCCTCGCCCTGCTTGCGCACCATGCCTATGTGCCACAGCTGAGGCACGATCGTGCCGCCCGACTCGTGCACGGCAGCGGCGACCTTCGCCCACCCCGCCAGCTGGTCCTCGCCGTGGAAGCGCGGCACCCGGTCGTTCTGCCCGGCGGAGTCGTGTCCGACGTAGGTGCCCTCGGTGACGATCAGGCCGACGCCCGCGGCGGCCCGGCTGGCGTAGTACGCCTGCACGTCCTCGCCGGGTACGCCGCCGGGGGAGAACATCCGCGTCATCGGCGCCATCGCGATGCGGTTGGGGACGGTGAGGCCGTTCAGCGTGACGGGCCGGGACAGGATCTCGGCCGCGCGTGAGGCGGTGGCCGTGGTGACGGTCATGCGGGTCCTCCGGGTTGGGCTGCGGCTCGTCGGACGACAACGAGAAGTGCATAGTACACAGGCTATGTATCATGCATATTGCCGGGCCGCAGGCGGGCGGGAGGGGCGGCCGGTCCCCGGGTTCACGCATTCGCGATAATGGGGTGCCGGAAGGAGCTGGGAGGCGCAGTGCTGGAGAAACTGGAGCGGGAGCTGATGCTGCTCTCGCGGCACCAGGTGCTGGCCCGGCGCGAGCGCGACCCCGAACGCCTGGAGCGCTCGGCGTACCTTCTGCTGAGCCGGATCGACACCCAGGGCCCCATGTCCATCGGGCAGTTGTCTGAGGCCTTCGGGCTCGACACCTCGACCGTGAACCGCCAGACGGCGGCGCTGCTGCGCTGCGGACTGGCCGAACGCGTCGCGGACCCGGACGGTGGCATGGCCCGCAAGCTGCGCATCACGGACGAAGGCGGACGGCGGCTCGCCGAGGACCGGCAGGTCAACCAGTCCTGCCTGGCCCGGGTGGTCGCCGACTGGTCCCCCGAGGAAGTGCGGGAGCTGGAGGACGCCCTGGTCCGCCTGAACCGCAGCGCCGAAGCACTCGAAGGCCGCCACTGGCCGCGCGCGGGGGAGGACGACACCCGCGCCGCGTGTCATCCCGCGGCCCCGGACGTATCCGGCCGCGACGAGCCGTCCAACCAGGCATCCGGCCAGGCATCCGGCCAGGCGTCCGGCCGGGCATCCCGCTAGGCGTCCGGCCGGGCATCCCGCTAGGCATCCCGCCGAGCATCCTCGTGGGCGAAGTCGGGGAGCTCGGTGGAGAGCAGCTCCTCGGCGCCGTGGTCGAGGAGCCGCTGCATCTCGGTGGAGCGCGCCAGCATGGTCTTCCCGTACGCCCGGATGGCCTCCGCCACCGTGGGTCCGCCGGCCACGGCGAGGGCGAGTTCGGCGGCGTCGAGCAGGGCGAGGTTGACGCCGACGCCGAGCGGGGGCATGAGGTGCGCGGCGTCGCCGAGCAGGGTGACGGTGGGGTGGTGCTCCCAGGTGTGCGGGACGGGCAGGGCATGGATGGGGCGGTCGACGTAGGGGCCGTCGTTGTCGCTGATCAGCCGGCGCAGGGCCGGTGACCAGTCGCGGTACTGCCGCAGCAGATGGGCCCGGATGGCCTCGGTGTCGTGGCGGCTCAGGCCGTTCGCGGCGATCCAGTCGGCGGGGGCGCGCTGGATGAGGTGGACGCGGATGTGGTCGCCGCCGTTGCGCTGGGCGAAGAGGCCGCGCTCCCCGTCGGCCGCGGCGGCGCCGCCGTGGCCGACGAGTGCGGCGATGGCGGGGTGACGGGTTTCGACATCGTGGAACCAGGCTTCGAGGAAGCTGACCCCGGTGTACGCGGGGAGCGCCGGGGAGAGGGCGCGGCGGACCCTGGACCAGGCGCCGTCGGCTCCGATGACGAGGTCGGCTTCGACGGTGGTCCCGTCGTCGAAGCGCACCTGGCGGGGGCCCTCGTCGGGGCCTTCGACGGACCCCAGGGTGTGGCCCCAGCGGACGGTACCGGGCTCCAGCGAGTTCAGGAGCAGGTCGCGGAGGTCGCCGCGGTCGATCTCCGGCTTGAAGCGTTCGCCCTCGTCGGGGGTGTGGTGGAAGAGGATCGTGCCGGCCTGGTCCAGCTGGCGCATCTCCTGCCCTTCGGGGCGGGCGAGCCGGAAGAACTCCTCCAGGAGTCCGGCTTCGCGCAGGGCGATCTGTCCGTTGTCCTCGCGCAGATCGAGCGAGCCGCCCTGGTTGCGTGCGCCGGGACCGCTCTCGCGGTCGTAGACGGCGACGGGGACTCCGTGGCGCTGGAGGATGCGGGCGCAGGTCAGGCCGCCGGGACCGGCGCCGATGATCGCGATGCGGGGGGTGGGGGCTTGCGTCTTCATGGTCGTGCTCCGTTCGTACGGTGGGCAGTGCCGCCGCGTTTCAGGTGGGGTGCTGGTGTCAGCCGGCCGCGACGGTGGCGTTCTTCGGGCCGTCGGCGGGTGCGGGCGGTCCGGCCTTCTTCAGCGGGACTTCGATGACGAAGAGCGCGGCGAGGAAGGCGAGGGCGCAGACGATGGCGGCGGTGAGGAAGATGTGGGCGGCGCCGTCCGCGACCGCGGCGAGGTAGGCGTCCTTGGCGCCCGCGGACAGGTTCCGCAGAGCGTCCGGGCCGGTGTCGCCGCCGGCGGGCAGGGTGGGCTGGACCGCGCGGGTGAACAGCGAGCCGAAGACGGCGACACCGAGGGAGCCGCCCAGCGTGCGGAAGAGGCTGACCGAGCTCATGGCCGCGCCCATGTCGCGCAGGGAGACGCTGTTCTGGGCGATGGTGCCGGCCATCTGCATCGTGAAGCCGAGGCCGATGCCGACGAGGACCATGTAGAGGCTGGTCAGCAGGGACGAGGTGTGGGCGTCCATGGTGGCCAGCAGGCCCAGGCCCGCGGTGAGGAAGAGGGTGCCGGCGACGGGGAACATCTTGTACTTGCCGGTGGCGGACATGACCTTCCCCGCGATGGTCGAGACGATCACGACGGGGATCATCATCGGGAGCATCAGCAGGCCGGAGTTGGTGGCCGAGGCGCCCTGGACGGTCTGCTGGAACAGCGGCAGGTAGAGGCCCGCGCCGAACATGACCACGCCGGCGGCGAGGATCATGACCATCGCGAGCGGGTAGTTCCGGTGTCCCGTGAACACGCCCAGCGGCAGCAGCGGCTCACTGACCCGCTTCTCGACCTGGATGAACAGGGCCAGGCCCACGATCGCGGCGGCGCCGAGCGACAGGATCTGCCAGGAGCCCCAGGCGTAGGTGCTGCCGGCCCAGGTCGCGGCCAGGACGATCGAGGCGATGGAGAGGGTCAGCAGGGCGATGCCCGCCCAGTCGATCCTCGCCCGGATGCGCGTGGCGGGGATCCGCAGCTTCAGCCACAGCCACACCAGCGCGAGCAGCCCGAGCGGAAGGTTGATGTAGAAGGCCCAGCGCCAGTCGAAGTGCCCGGTGACGAAGCCGCCGAGCAGCGGCCCGCCGATGGTGCCGATGGCCATCACGGAGGCGGTCATGCCCTGGTACTTGCCGCGTTCGCGCGGCGGCACGAGGGCTCCGATCAACGCGAAGGCGCCCGCGCCGATGCCGCCGGCGCCGATGCCCTGCACGACGCGGTAGGCGATCAGCTCGCCCATCGAGCCGGACGTCCCGCACAGGGCGGATCCGAGGATGAAGACGCCGATCGAGGCCAGGTACATGGGTTTGCGGCCGAAGAGGTCGCCAAACTTTCCCCAGATCGGGGTCGTGACGGCGGTGACCAGGGTGTAGGCGGTGACGACCCACGAGATGTGTTCCAGGCCGCCGAGGTCGCCGACGATCGTGGGCATCGCGGTGCTGACGACCATGTTGTCGAGCATCGACAGGAGCATGGCGAGCATGACGCCGAGCAGCACCCAGCGGACGTTCTTCGGTACGGCGGAGGGGAGGGAGGCAGTCGTGGACATGACTGATCACTCCTTTCGGACAGGAGGGAGGCGGGAGGGGAAGGGGAAGGGAGAGGGGAGATCGGAGAGGTCGGGCAATTGCTCCGACACCCGCCCCTCCAGAAGAGCACAGCGGATCAATAAGTGCAACCGTTAAACTTTCACATCCACTGCACTGAAGGGGTAGGCTGCGGGCATGCCCGAGACGGACCCCACACCGGGAGAGACCATGAGCTTTCGCCTCAACGAGTTCGGCCAGCCTGTCGGCGAACCGGTGCCCGGCTGGTCGCGGCGGCGGCCGCCCGGGGCGGACACGATGAGAGGCGAGTACTGCCGGCTGGAGCCGCTCGACGCGGACCGGCATGCGGCCGACCTGTTCGCGGCCTACTCCAGCGGTGCGGACGACCGGGACTGGACGTACATGTTCACCGGGCCGTTCGCGGAGGAGAAGGACTACCGCCGCTACGCCGAGGAGGCCGCCGCGAGCGCGGATCCCCGGCACTACGCGGTGATCGACCTCGCCCGGGGTACGGCGGTCGGCACGCTCGCGCTGATGCGGCAGGACCCGGACCACGGTGTGGTCGAGGTCGGCAACGTGATGTTCTCTCCCCTGATGAAACGCAGTCCGCTCTCGACCGAGGCCCAGTTCCTGGCCATGCGCCACGCCTTCGACGACCTGGGATACCGCCGCTACGAGTGGAAGTGCGACAGCCTCAACGCCCCCTCGCGCGCCACGGCGGAGCGGCTGGGCTTCACCTTCGAAGGCATCTTCCGCCAGGCGCTCGTCTACAAGGGCCGCAACCGCGACACCGCCTGGTACTCCGTCGTCGACACCGAGTGGCAGACCAACAAGCGGGCCCTGGAGGCCTGGCTGGCACCCGACAACTTCGACGCCGAAGGGGTCCAGCGCCTGTCCCTGGGCGAGAAGCGCGCGACACTGGCGGCAGCCGCCGGTGCGGTCGAGGGAACGATCCGTTGACTGCGCCGCTGAACTCCCCGCTGGACTCGCCGCTGGACTCGCCGCAGAGTGCGCCGCCGAATGCAGCGTTCCATGCGCTGCACCACACGGACCGGCCGCTCCTGCTGCCCAACGCCTGGGACTTCGCCTCGGGCGCGGCGCTGGCCGCCGCCGGCTTCGCCGCCGTGGGCACGACCAGCCTCGGTGTCGCCGCGGCCCACGGCCTTGCGGACGCGGCCGGCCTGGCCCGGGCGGAGACCGTCGAGCTGGCCCGGCGGCTGGTCCGGCTCGCCTGTCCGGTCAGCATCGACATCGAGGCCGGATTCGCCGAAGACCCGGGGGCGGTGGCCGACCTCGTGGCCGAGCTCGCCGACCTGGGCGTGGCCGGGATCAACATCGAGGACGGACGCGGCGACCGGCTGGCCGACCCCGCGGTGCAGTCCGTTCTGATCCGCGCCGTGAAGCTCCGCGCGCCCGGGGTCTTCGTCAACGCCCGTACGGACACGTACTGGTCGGGGGTCGACGCCCGGCCCTCCGCGACGCTGGAGCGTGCCCGGCGGTACGCGGACGCCGGCGCCGACGGAATCTTCGTGCCGGGCATGGCCGCCGAGGCCGACATCGCCGCGGTGACCGCCGCCCTGCCGCTCCCCGTCAACGTGCTGTACGAGCCCGCGCTCGGCCTCCCCCGGCTGGCGGAGCTGGGCGTGCGCCGCGTCAGTACCGGGTCCCTGCTGTTCCGTGCGTCGCTGCACGCCGCGGTCGGCACGGCGCTCGCGGTCCGGGACGGCGGCGCGCTGCCGGCCGGCATTCCGGGCTACGCGGAGGTCGACGCCCTCAGCCGCCCGCCGGAGCCCGGCGACCGCTGAGCGGGGGCCTCCCGGGTCAGTGCCGTCGTCCGGGGCCCGGGGCCTGGGGCCTGGGGCCCGGGGCCCGGGCCGGTCAGGCGTCGGCCGCGGGGATGGCGTACAGCTGGGGGAGGTTGACGACGATCGCCTCCTGGGTGCTGCGGGCGATCACCACCACGGCTTCCTCGGCGGGGTCCGGGTTCTCCTCGCGGTGGGGTACGAACGGCGGGACGAAGATGTAGTCGCCGGGGGACGTGACCAGCCGTACTTCCTCGGGCTGTTCGCCCGTGTCGTCGAGGAAGACGAACTCGGGATGTCCGCTCACCACGTAGATGGCGGTCTCCGACTCCCCGTGGTGGTGGTCGGAGGAGGCCGTCGAGGGCGCCACGTGGGTCTGGCCCATCCAGAGCTTCTCGGAGCCCACGGTCCTCCCGCTGACGGCGGCGAACCTGCGCATGCCGCCGCTCTGGGCCGTGTCCCCGTCCAGGGAGTCGGCACGGACGTGGTGCAGGCGGGTGCGCAGCGGGGCCGTCGGGCGGTCCGGGGCGTCGGGGAGGTGCGGGTGGAAGCCCTCACCGGGGGCAGTCAGCGGCTCGCTCATGGCGGGGACGCTAGGGGGGCACCGGAAAGGATGTCAAGAGGTGTCCTTTGCCGTTCACCTGCGGCAATGTTCCCGCAATGCGGGCCGGGAAGCCGATTGGCCCCCTGCCGGAGGCGGGGTGTCGGGCATGATGGGCGCATGCATATCTCCGCGAAGGCGGACTACGCCGCGCGCGCCCTCCTGGAGCTCGCCTGTGAGCCCTCCCGTCCGCTGACCTGCGAGGCCATCGCCTCCTCGCAGCAGATCCCGTTCCGCTTCCTGAAGTCCGTGGTGGGCGAATTGCGGAAGGCCGGTCTGGTGCGCAGTCAGCGCGGCTGCGAGGGGGGTTACTGGCTCGGCCGGCCCGCCGAGGAGATCACCCTGCTGGACGTGGCGCGTGCCGTGGACGGCGAGCTGATCTCGCTGCGCGGCGAGCCGCTGGCCGGGCTGGACTACCCGGGCGCCGCTGTCGGACTGCCCGGGGTGTGGCAGCGGATCGAGGCGGAGGCGGCGGCGGTCCTGGCCGGGGCGACGCTGGCCTCCCTGCTGCCCGCGTCCGCCCTCGCGGGGGCGGCCGGCGGGCAGCCCCACGAAGGTGCCGCATGACGGGCCCGCGGGCCGAGGCGGGGGCCGCCGGGGCCGAGAACGTGCCCGAGGACGGGGCCAGGGCCGAGACCAAGGCCGGGGCCAAGGCCGAGACCGAGACCGAGCCCAAGGCCAAGGCCAAGACCGGGGCCCGCGCCGAGGCCCGCGCCGAGGCCGGGGCCGAGGACGTGCCCGAGGACGGGGCCAAGGCTGAGACCAAGGCCGGGGCCAAGGCCGAGACCAAGGCCGAGGCCGAGGCCGAGGCCAAGACCGAGGCCGAGGCCGAGGCCGAGGCCAAGACCGAGGCCGGGGCCAAGGCCGAGACCGAGACCGAGACCGAGGCCGAGACCGAGGCCGGGGCCAAGGCCGAGACCGAGACCGAGGCCGGGGCCAAGGCCGCCGGGACCGGGGCCGAGGACGGGGCCAAGGCCGCCGGGACCGGGGCCGAGGACGTGCCCGAGGCCGAGGCCAGGGCCGGGGCCAGGGCCGAGGCCAAGGCCAGGGCCGCCGGGGCTGGCGCCAAGGATGTACCCGGGGCCGGGATCCGGGCCGGGGCCGCTCCCCCGCCCGGGCCGCCAGTCCTGCCGCGGCCCGGGCCGCCAGTCCTGCCGCGGCCCGGGCCGCCGCAGGGGGCACCGTCCGGTGCGCCGCAGGGGTCAGCGTCACCGGTGCTCGAAGTCGTCGAGTACACCGACCCGTTGTGCCCCTGGGCCTGGGGATCCGAGCCGGTGTTCCGCCGGCTGCGGGCCGCGCTGGACGGCCGGGTCCGCTGGCGGCGGGTGTTCTGCATCCTCTTCGACGAGGACGAGGAACCGGCCCCCGACCCGGCGGCGGAGACCGCCTGGTACGCGCGGTACGTCGAGGGGATCACCGCGCACACCCTGGCGCCCCGCGCGGTGCGGCTCAGCCGGGTGGCGGCCAGTTCGTGGCCCGCCTCGCTCGTCGCCAAAGCCGCGGAGGCGCAGGGTCCCGAGGTCGCGGAGCGGGTGCTGCGCCGGCTGCGCGAGAGCGTCTTCGTGCTCGGCGAGCCGGCGGACACGGCCGCGCTGGCCCTGTCCGCGGTACGGGGCGTGCCCGGCCTGGATCCGGAGCGGCTGGCGGCCGACGCGGGCGGCGCCGAGGTCCTCGGGCTGGTGCGCGCGGACCATGCGGAGGCACGCCGCCCGGTGGCCGAGGTGCTGTCCGTACGGGGCGGGTCGCCGCATCCCGGTACGGCCAAGGAGACCGGCGAGGGGCACCGCTACGCCCTGCCGACGCTGCTGCTGCGCACGCCCTCGGGCCACCGCGCCGTGCCCGGCTGGCGGACGTTCGAGGAATGTGCCGCAGCGGTACGGGAGTTGGCCCCCGGCCTGCCGGTGACCGGCGGCGGACCGTCCCCGGCGCGGGCGCTGGAGCGCTACCGGAGTCTGAGCGACCCGGACCGGCCGATGCTCGCCGAGGGCCCGTGGCCGCCGCCGCACGCGGTACGGGTGGAGACCGGGAACGGCCCGCTGTGGCTGCATCCCGAGGAGGCGGCGGTGCATCCGGCCGCCGGCCGCGGGATTCCCGCAGCCCCGTGACGGAACTCTGACAGAACTCTCGCAGACCTCCGACAGGCCTCTGACCAGCGGCTCGTACCGTCCCGACGAATGAGACACCAATTGGTGTCCATTGACAGCCCCCGGCCGCTCCCCCAGGATGTGGCACATGCTTACGACGCACCCCGGTGTGGTGTGCCGCTACGTGGACCTGCGGCGCACGTCCAGCGCTCTCTGTCGCTGACCGACCAGCCGCCCCCGGCCCACAGGCGCCGGACCGCGCCCGCCAACAGCCGTACCGCCTCCGGTGGTTGCGGTAGGCCGCGCTCCCACTGAGCCCCCGCCCGCACTGCCCGGGCGATCCGGCCCCGCGCCCCGCACTCCGTCGTACCCCTCCCTCAGTCCTCCCTCCCCGCCCTCCGTCGTATCCCGGGTCCGATCCCGGCCCGCCCCCCGTCACCCCGCCGGCGAACCGCGCCGGCAGCGTGGGGCGGCCCGGCCGCGCCCCGGAGCCTTCGCCTTCCCCTCCCCCGCACCTACCGCGCACCTACCCCGCACCTGCCCACCGGCGTACCCGTCTGCGGTCGTGCGCGGCACCGGACCACTCCGCTCCCCCGCTCCTCCTGCCCTGACCGGGCCTGGACCAAGTCCAAGGAAAATCAGCCATGTCCGCACGACTCGTGACCCGCAGACCCGGTACCGGCCTCCCCCGGGTACGCCGCTCCGGACGCCCGCGCCCCGCCCTGCTCGCCGCCGGTCTCGTCGCCGTACTGACCCCCGCCCTCGGCGCCTGCGCCGGCGACGCCTCCTCCGTCGGCGGTGGCGGCAGCTCCACGCTGAAGTGGACCTCCTCGTACTTCCCGGCCCACTGGGACCCGGTCGTCTCCGGCAGCGGCGCCCAGTTCCGTGAACTGGCGCTCGTCTACGCCTCGTTGACCCGGACCGACGAGAGCGGCAAGGCCGTCCCCGACCTCGCCGAGAGCTGGGAGTACAACGAGAAGGGCGACCAGGTCACCTTCCACCTGCGCCCCGGGCTGAAGTTCAGCGACGGCGAACCGCTCGACGGAGCGGCCGTCAAACTGGCCGTCGAGCGGGCCAAGAAGCAGAAGAACTCCGCGCTCTTCGGGGACCTGACCTCGATCCAGTCGGTGGATGCCAACGGTCTGGACGCGGTCGTCCACCTGACCCAGGTCGACTACCAGATCCCGCAGCTCCTCGGCCAGCGGGTGCTGCAGATCGCCAGCCCCAAGGCGGCCGCCGCCCCCGAGAAGCTGGACCAGAACCCGGTCGGCGCGGGGCCGTTCACCATCACCCAGCTGGTGCCGGGCACCAAGGCGGTCCTGAAGAAGAACCCCGCCTACTGGGACGCGAAGAACATCCACATCGACACCGTGGAGCTCACCTCGGCCCCCGACTCCTCCACGGTGGTCTCCGGCCTGCAGACCGGCGTCTACAACTTCGCCGACATCAAGCCCAGTCAGGCGGAAGCGGCCAAGAAGGCCGGTCTGGACGTCTTCGTGCAACCGGGGTTCAACGCCTCCAACATCAGCCTCAACACCAACAAGGCGCCCTTCGACAACGACAAGGTCGTCGACGCCGTCCGCCACGCGGTCAACCGCCAGGAGTTCGTCGACAAGCTGACCTTCGGCTTCGGCTCGGTGACCAACCAGCCCTTCCCCAAGGGGTACGTGGCCTTCGACCCGGAGTCCGAGAACGCCTACCCCTACGACCCGGCCAAATCGGTGCACCTGCTCACCCAGGCCGGTTACAAGGCGGGCGACATCAAGCTCAGCCTCGTCATCCCCACCGAGGACCCGCAGGCGGAGATCGTCCAGTCGCAGCTGGCCAAGGTCGGCATCACCGTCACCATCAAGATCGACAAGAACTGGTCCACCCCCTTCTTCGCCAAGAACCTGACCTTCTCGCTGTACGGGACCACCGGCCGGGACTCCGCGGCGCAGACCCTCACCGCCCACTTCGGCCCGAACGGCCCGCTCAACCTCAGCTCCCCGTACCAGCCCGCCGGCTTCGAGGCCGCGATCGCCAAGGTCCGCCAGACCCCGCTGGATTCGCCCGACTACACCAAGGTCCTGCAGGCGGCGACCCGGGCGGGCCTGGAGAGCAAGGCGCTGGTGTTCACGTACTCCTCGCCGAACCTCATCGCCAAGAGCAAGTCCATCTCCGGCCTGCCCAAGAACCCCGCGCACATCGACTGGACCGGCGTCACCATCTCCGGCAGCTGACAGCCGTCCACCACAGAGAGGGGGCAACCCCATGGCAACCACCGCGCTCCGCACCGCGGCCGCCCGGCGCCCAGGGGTGGCCGTGACCAGGGTCCGGGACACCGCGGGCCGCGTCCTGGCCACCCTCGTACGGTCGGTCGCGATCTTCGTACCCGTCTTCCTGGTCGCGACGTTCGTGACGTTCTCGCTGCGGTCGATGAGCGGGCTCAGCCCGGCACGGATCCAGCTGGGCGAGGACGCGACACCCGAGGCGGTCCACCGGGTGGAGGCCCAGTGGGGCCTGGACAAGCCCTTCCTGGTCCAGTACTGGGACTGGTTCAGCGGGGTCCTGCACGGCCGGCTCGGCACCAGCTGGAGCAACGGCGCGGACATCTCCACGCTCATCGGTCTGGGTCTGGGCGTGAGCCTGTCCATCGCGACGTTCGCCCTCCTGATCGGCGTCACCGCCGGCTTCCTCCTCGGCACCGTGGCGGCGCTGCGCCGCACCACGTGGATCGACCGCGCGATCACGGGCTTCGTCACCCTGATCTCGGTGATGCCCGCCTTCGTCGTCGGCATCGTGCTGGTCGCGGTCTTCGCCGTCGGACTCCACCTGTTCCCGTCCGCCGGGTACGTGCCCGCGGACCAGGGGTTCGGCCCCTGGCTCTCCCACATCACCCTCCCGGCGGTGGCGCTGAGCTTCGACGTCGTCGCCGACGTCGCCCGCCAGCTCCGCGGCAGCCTCGTCGCCGCCTACCGCGAGAACTACGTGACGGGAGCGCTGGTCCGGGGGCTGAGCCCGCGCCGGATCTTCTTCGGGCACGTGCTGCGCAACGGCCTCGGATCCGCCCTCGCCACCCTCGGCCTGAAGTTCCCTGCCCTGGTCGGGGCCTCCGTGGTGACGGAGTGGATCTTCGGCCTGCAGGGCTTCGGCCGGTTCGCCAACGACGCCGCCCAGGCCGGCGACGTACCGGCCGTCCAGGGGGTCCTCGTGGTGTCGATCGCCCTGGTCGTCACCTTCAACCTGCTCGTCAACCTGGTGCTGGCGCGCGTGACGCCGGCCTCCCAACGGGGGGTGTGACCATGGTGCGCCGCGTTCTCGCACTGCCGTCCGGACGGATATCCGTCGCCGTACTCGCCCTGATCGGGCTGCTCGCCCTCCTCGGGCCGCTGATCGCTCCGCAGGATCCGCTGGCCACCAGCGAGCACCTGCTCGCGGCGGCCTCGGGCAGCCACTGGCTGGGCACCGACCACCTCGGCCGGGACGTCCTGAGCCGTCTCCTCGACGGCTCCCGCGTCAGCGTGCTCGGCTCCCTCGAAGTCGCGCTGACCGCCCTGGCCGTCGGCGCGCTCCCCGGGATCCTCTCGGTCCACCTGGGCCGGGGCTTCGAGTGGATCACCCTGCGGCTGACCGACACGCTCGTCGCACTGCCGTTCCTGCTCTTCGCCGTCGCGGTGATCGCCCTGCTCGGCAACGGGCTCACCCAGGCCATGCTCGTCACCGGCACGCTCGTCTCCCCCCTCTTCTACCGGGTGGCCCGCGCGGCCACGCTCGCCGTGGCCCGCTCCCCGTACGTGGAGGCGGCGATCGTCTCCGGCGCCTCGACCGGCTGGGTCGTACGCCGCCACGTGTGGGCCAAGGTGCTGCCGCCGATCGCGGTGGCGCTCGCGCAGACCATCGGCGTCGGCTTCATCATCGTCTCCAGCCTGACCTTCCTCGGCATCGGGGTCCAGCCGCCCGCGCCCACCTGGGGCGGGCTGCTCGCCTCGGACCTGAACTACCTCGGCCAGCGCCCCTGGGCCCCGCTCGTACCCGCGCTGCTGGTCATGGTCACCGTCTGGGCGAGCAATCTGCTCGCCGACGCGATCCGCGACGTCTCCGGCGAGGCGGGCCGCGCCCTGGTCAACCACCGCAAGGCCCGCGCCAACCGGCGTGCGAAGCCCGTCCACGGTGCCGGCCCCGATACCGATACCGATCCTGTTCCCGTTCCCGCCGGAGGCGCGCGATGACGCCCCTGTCCCCCCGGACCCTCCCCGGGCAGCTGCGCGGCAGCGCCCCCGGCGGTGAACCGCCCGCCCCGGCCGGTCCCACGGCCGCGCCGGTCCTCTCCCTGCGCGACGTCCGCATCAGCGATCACGTCAGCGGGCGCGAGATCGTCCACGGCGTGAGCTTCGCGCTCACCCCGGGCCGGACAGTCGGCATTGTCGGGGAGTCCGGCAGCGGAAAGACCCTCACCTGCCGCGCGGCACTGGGCATCCTGCCCGCGCACTTCGAGGTCACCGGGGGTTCGGTCGAGATCGCCGGCACCGACATCGCCGGCCTGACGCCCCGGCAGTGGACCTCCCTGCGCGCCACCACCATCAGCGCGGTCTTCCAGGACCCCGCCTCCTACCTCAACCCCTCGATCCGGGTGGGCCCGCAGATCGCCGAGGTCCTGCGGGTCAAGAAGGGACTGAAGCGGCGTGCGGCACGCCACCGGGCCCTCGAACTCCTGCGCGCCGTGCACCTGCGGGACCCGGAACTGGTCTACGGCCAGTACACCTACGAGCTCTCCGGCGGCATGCTCCAGCGGGTCCTGATCGCCGCGGCGATCTGCGCGGAGCCGCGGATCCTGATCGCCGACGAGGCCACCACCGCCCTCGACGTCACCGTCCAGGCCGAGATCCTCGACCTCCTCGCCGACCTGCGCGTGCGCGCGGGTCTCGCCCTCCTGGTCGTCTCCCACGACCTGGCCGTCGTCGCCCAGTTGTGCGACGAGGTCCTGGTGATGCGGCAGGGCGAGGTGGTCGAGCAGGGGCCGACGCACACGGTGCTCCGGCAGCCGCGGCACGAGTACACCCGGCTGCTCATCGCCGAGCACGAGAGGTACGGCCTCGACACGTTCCTCGTACCGCAGGAGGCATCGTGACCACCCGGCCCGTCCTCGAAGTCACCGGCCTGGACGTCCACTACGGCGCGCGCCGGGGACGCCGCAGCGCCCTGCGCGGGGTGTCGCTGAGCGTCGCCGCCGGTGAGACCCTCGGCATCATCGGCGAGACGGGCTCGGGCAAGTCCACCCTGGCCCGCGCGGTCCTGGGCCTCGTCCGCGCCTCCGCCGGCTCGATCCTGGTCGGCGGCGAGGAGGTGACCGGGTACAACCGCCGCCAGTGGCGCGCGCTGCGCCTGCGCGGCACGGTCCAGTACGTCTTCCAGGACCCGCTGCGCAGTCTCGACCCGGACCTCACCGTCGCCCGGTCGCTGGCCGAACCGCTGCTGATCCAAGGCGTCTCGCCCGGGGAGGCCGCCGAACGGGTCCGCGCGTACCTGGCCCGCGTCCACCTCGCGGAGGAGCTGCTCGACCGGCTGCCCGGGGAGCTGTCCGGCGGGCAGCGCCAGCGCGTCGCGGTGGCCCGTGCCCTGGTCACCGAGCCGGAGCTGGTCATCCTCGACGAGCCGGTCAGCGCCCTGGACTCCGCCAACCGGGTTCAGGTCCTGGAGATCCTCAGGGAGCTCCGCGGCTCGGGGGTCGCCCTCGTCCTCATCTCCCACGACCTCGGCTCCGTCGCCGGGACGGCCGACCGCATCGCGGTGCTCTACCGGGGCGAGCTCGTCGAGACCGGCGCCACCCGCGATCTCATCAGCCGGCCGCGGCACCCGTACACCCGCCTCCTCCTGGGCTCCGCGCCCACCCTGCGCAGCGCACCGGCCGACCGGGCCGAACGCGAGGCCCTGCGCGGCCTCCTGCACTCCTGAGCCCGTCCCCCAACACTGCCGAAAGACAGGAACCAGAGATGTCCCGCACGATCCACCTCGCACTGCACCCGTACGGCGTCGGAGGTCCCGGCCAGCACGGCCTGTGGAAGGACCCGCGCGTCGCGAAGAACGCCAGCATCGACATCAACTACTACATCGAGCAGGCCCAGGCGGCCGAACACGCCCTCTTCGACGCCCTGTTCATCGTCGACAGCCAGTTCATCAACGCCACCTACCCGGCGCACTACCTCAACCGACTGGAACCGCTGACCCTGTTGTCGGCGGTCGCCACCCACACCCGGCACATCGGGCTGGTCGGCACGGCGAGTTCGACGTACAACTCGCCGTTCAACCTCGCCCGCCGCTTCGCCTCCCTGGACCACATCAGCGCGGGGCGGGCCGGCTGGAACGTCGTCACCAGCTTCGACACCGGCACGTCCAAGAACTTCGGGCTCGACGAGCACCTCGACTACACCACCCGCTACGGCCGCGCCCTGGAGTTCGTCAAGGTCGCCCGGGGGCTGTGGGACTCCTACGAGGACGGCGCGTTCCCCGCCGACGTGGAGCGGGGCGTCTTCCTCGACCCGGCCAGGCTGCACGCGCTGGACCACGAGGGCGAGCACTTCAAGGTGGCCGGACCGCTCAACCTGTCCCGCTCCCCGCAGGGACAGCCGGTGATCTTCCAGGCCGGGGTCTCCGAGGAGGGCCGCGATCTCGCCGCCCAGGTGGCCGAGGGCATCTACGCGCCGGGCGGCTCCCTGCGGCAGGCGCAGGAGTACTACGCCGACATCAAGGCGCGCACCGCCGCCTACGGCCGCGACCCCGAGCACATCAAGATCTTCATCCACGGCAGCCCTGTCGTCGCCGCCACGGACGAGGCGGCCCGGCGCCGCGAGCGGGAGATCTTCGAGGAGGACAACGACTTCGACCGCAACCTGGCGCTCCTCGGGCGCGCCTTCGGCGCCTACGACTTCAGCGTGCACGACCTCGACGCGCCCTTCCCCGACGTCGCGCACCTCGCCGAGAAGGGCGGCCGGACGGGCGCGGCCAAGCTCATCGAGCGGGCCCGGACCGAGAACCTGACGCTCCGCCAGGTCGGTTCCCTGGTCAACGAGTTCCACACGTCCCCCTTCGTCGGAGCCCCGGACACCGTCGCCGACACGATCGAGCGCTGGTTCGAGGCCGGCACCTTCGACGGCATCAATCTGGCCTTCCGTACCGGTGACGACCTCGAACTCTTCGTGGACGGAGTCGTCCCCCTGCTGCAGAAGCGCGGCCTGTTCCGCACCGAGTACGCGGCCGACACCCTGCGCGGCAACCTGGGCCTGCCCGTACCGGCCAACCGCAACACCCGCGTACCGCAGCTCCTGAACGGCTGAGGGCGGGGGCATGAGCGCATTTCCGGTGAGCGCGTTTCCGGTGACGGGTGGGCGCGACGTCCACACCGTCCGGTTCCCGAGCGCGACCCCGCCCGCCGAGGCCGACGTACTGATCGTCGGCGCGGGCCCCGTCGGCCTGGCCGCGGCCGTGGAACTGACCGCGCGCGGCGTCCGGGTCGCCGTCGTCGACCGCGCCCGCACCGCGACCCTGGTCCGGGCCGGGGCCATGGGCCACACCGCGCGCACGGTGGAGCACTTCCGGCGCTGGGGCCTGCTCCGGCGCATCCGGGACGGCTGGACCTATCCCCCGGAGTGGAACCGGGGCACCAGGCTGGTCACCTCGCTCGCCGGCCACGAGCTGGTGCCCGCGCCGGGCGCGCCGTTCACGGGTCCCGGCGGCTCCCGGCCGAGGGCTCAGGAGGCGCTGCGCCGGCCCCAGACGGTGCTCCAGCAGGTCTTCCTCGACCACCTCGGGGAGCGCGGGGTGAGCGTCGCCGGGGGCTGGGAACTGCGCGCGCTCCACGAGGACGGCGACGGCGTCCGCGCCGAGGTCGCCGACGCCGGCTCGGGCGAGGCCCGCACCCTTCGGGCGGCGTACGTCCTGGGCACCGACGGGGCCTCCAGCACCACCCGCCGGCTGGCCGGCATCGCCCGCGAGGGGGAGCACGCCACCGAGAAGCGGCTGCGCCTGATCGTGCGCACCGGCGACATCGCCGAGCGGGTCGGGGCCGCGCCCCACGGCAGCAACATCGTGGTCAACCAGAAGGCGTCCGGGTTCCTGGCCGCGGTGAGCACCCGCGAATGGCGGGTGTACGCCGGGCCGTACCCGCTCGCCCACGAGCCCGGGGAGGCCGAACTCCTGGAGATCGGCAAGGCCGCCTTCGGGTTCGACCTCGACCTCGAACTCGTTTCGGCGACGACCTTCTACCACGCCACCCGGATCGCCGAGTCGTTCCGCCGCGGCCGGATCCTGCTCGCCGGCGACGCCGCGCACGTGCGCACGCCCGGCGGCAACCTCGGCGAGGGCATCGGGGACGTGGCCAACCTCGGCTGGAAACTGGCCGCGGTCCTGGCCGGCCACGCCCCGCAGTCCCTCCTCGACTCCTACGACGAGGAACGGCGCCCGCACAACCGGCGCGTGGCCGACCACGCCCTGGAGCGCTCGCGGCGCTCGCAGAGCACGCTCGCCGAAATCCGCCGGGGCGGCATACCCGAGGACGCGGACCTCGGCCCCGAAGCCGTCCGGCGGCGGGCGGAGATCGGCGAACGGCTGCGCCGGGACCGCCTCGACGCGGCGGGCGTCACCTTCGACGAGCGCTACGACGCCTCGTCCGTGATCTGGTACGAGCCGGACCAGCTCGGCTCGGAGCCCCGCTGGCGCGCGGACCTCTACGAGGACGACCCCCGGCCGGGCCACCGCGCGCCCGACGGAGCCATCGATCCGTACGGCAGCACGCTGCACGACCGCATCGGCACCTCCTTCGCCCTGCTCGTCCTCACCGGGGACCGCACCGTCGAGCACGCCTTCGTCGCCGAAGCAGCGGCCCGTGCGCTGCCCTTCACGGTGATCCACCTGACCGACCCCGGGGCGCGCGCCGTGTACGGCACCGCCCATGTCCTCGTACGGCCGGACCAGCACGTCGCCTGGCGCGCGGCCGGCCTTCCCGAAGGCGGCGCCGCCGCCGTCCTGGACCACGTACTGGGTCACGGCGCCCGGGACTCCGGGCTCCGTTCCCTCGAACACACCACGACCGCAGGAGTATGAGATGAGCCAGACCACCCACCCCGCAGACGGCACCGACCAGGCGGACCACGCCGACCACTTCGCCCCGGAGGGCCTGCTCACCCGCGGCACGGTCGTCGTGGTGCCCGGGCGGGGCGAGACCCCGGCGACCTACGCCCGCTTCGGCAGGCGGCTCGCCTCCGACGCCTACCGGGTCCGGGTCGTCGGCCCGCCGCTGAGCGGTGACGAGGCCGAAGCCGGCTCCTCCGAAGCCTCGTTGGACGCCTTCGCCGCCCGGCTGGCGGAGGCCGTCGAGGGCGCCGCGGGCCCGGACGGCGTGGCCCGGCCGCTCGTACTGGTCGGGGCCGACGCCGGCGCCGCCGCGGTCGCGGCGCTCCTCGCCCGGGAACGGGACGGGGACGCCGTACGCCCGGACGGCCTCGTCCTCGCCGGGCTTCCCGGGACGGCCGCCGGGGCGGCGGGGAGCTGGGACGAGGAGCTCGACGTCCGCACGTCCTGCCCCACCCACCGGGGCGTGCTCACCAACGACGCCCAGGTCCGGCGGGGTTCACTGGGCGACCCGGTGCCGGACGCCGTCCTGGACGCCGCGTACGAGAGCGCCTCGGAGGTCCCGGCACTGCTCCTCGTCGGGGACGCCGACCCGCTCGCCGACCGCGAGGGACTCGCCCGCACCGCCAAATCGCTGCCCCGGGCGCGGTTGTCGGTGGTCCGCGGCGCCCACCACGACGTCCTCAACGACGTGCAGCACCGCTCCGTGGCGGCCGAGGTCGTCACGTTCCTGGAGACCCTGCGGGACGGCCTGGTGCCGCTCGTCACCGTGGAGTCGAGCGCCTGGTGACGCCGTCCGCCACCTGCCCGTACACGTTCCGCACCACCAGCGAGAGGGAACCGGCATGACCATCTCCACCGCATCCGTCCCCCAGCCCGCCGCGGCGCCCGCCGCACTCACCGCCGATGAAGTGCTGCGCCGCACCCTGCGCCGTCACGCGGCCGGGGTCACCGTCATCACCGTCGCCGGGCCCGCGGGCTTCACCGCCACCTCCTTCACCTCCGTGTCCCTCCACCCGCCCCTGGTGGCGTTCTACCTGGGCCAGGGCGCCTCCACCGCGCCGGCCGTGCACGACGCGGACCGGTTCGCCGTCCATCTGCTCGGCACCGGGAACACGGATCTGGCGCGGCAGTTCGCGCGCAGCGGCATCGACCGCTTCGACGGCGTGGCGTGGACCCCGACCGTGGACGGCCTTCCGCTGCTGGACGGTGTTCCCGCCTGGCTGACGGCCCGGATCACGCTGCGCCAGCACATCGGTGACCATCTGCTGGTCGTCGGCGAGGTGGAGTCCGGCTCCGTCGACCAGGACGGGACCGCGCTGGTCCACCACGACGGTGCCTTCGCCGCGGCGCGGCGTCTCCCCGACTCGGCCTCCGGCTGACGGGAGGGTCCCGCCCGTCAGTGATCCGTAGGGAACGGGCCGGTGGCCGTATGGGTCCCGTCAGGGGGCGGGGTCCGGGGGCGGGGGCGGCCATACCTTCGGTGGCACGTCCCGGCCGCGTCCCCGCTCCGGGCGGTCACCTGCCACGCGTGGTTCCCCGAGGAGCGCCCCATGTGCCTGTTCCAGTACGACGCATCCGACTCCGAGCCCTCCGGCTCCGAGCCCTCCCGCTCCGAACCCTCCCGCTCCGAACCCTGCCGCCCCCAACCCGGGGAACGGCGCCCGGCCGGGCCTCTGTTCGTGCCCGCCCGGCCGGGAGGAACGCACGTCGTGGTGCGGCTGTTCCGCACCCCGCTGGGAGCCCGCACCGCCGTCGGTTTCACCAGTGCCGAGCGGCTGGCCGCCACGCTCGGTACGGGCCTGCCCTGGATCCGGCTCTCCGAGGCCGCGCTCCGCGCCCTGGCCCGGCCGCTCGGCGCGTCCCTGCTGACCGTGGATCCCGCTCTCACCGCGCCCGCGGTCGCCGTGGTTCCCGCCGCTCCCCCGGCGGATGCGGCCGGCACCGCCGCCGGAACCGCCGGAGGTGCCCCGCCCGCACGGGTGCCCGGAACCACGGCCCGCACGGCCTGAAGGGGAGCGGAACATGACCGTCACCGCTCTCCCCGAGATGCCCGCCGGCGCCGGCGAGCTGTCCGTGTGGCCCTCCTCGGCGGCGCCGCTCCCGCGCGGCGGCCTGGCCGTCGGCGGAGTCTCCCTCCGTGAGATCGCCGACCGGTTCGGCACACCGGCCTACGTGCTGGACGAGGCCGAGGTGCGCGGGCGCTGCCGGGCGTACCGCGCGGCCTTCCCCGACGCGGACGTGCTGTACGCGGCCAAGGCGTTCCTCTCCCGCGCCATGCTCCGCTGGGTGCGGGAGGAGGGGCTGGGCCTGGACGTGTGCTCGGCCGGGGAGCTCGAACTCGCCGTCACCTCCGGCTTCCCGGCGGACCGGATCGTGCTGCACGGCAACGCCAAGTCACCCCGCGACCTGGAGGCCGCCCTGCGCCTGGGTGTGGGACGGATCGTGATCGACAGCCCGTCCGAGACGGCGCGCATCGCCGCCGCCGTCGGGGCGTCGGGCCGCCAGAAGGTCATGGTGCGGGTGGTCCCGGGTGTCTCGGCCGGCGGCCACGACAAGATCCGCACGGGTACGGAGGACCAGCAGTTCGGGCTCTCCCTCACCGACGGCGGCGCCCGGCACGCCGTCGCCCGCGTCCTCGGTCAGCATCAGCTCGAACTCACGGGGCTGCACTGCCACATCGGCTCCCAGATCACCGAGGTGAAGCCCTACCTGGTCGCCCTGCGCCGCATGATCGGGCTGATGGCCCGCATCCGTGACACGCACGGTCTGGTCCTGCCCGAGCTCGACCTGGGCGGCGGCCACGGCATCGCCTACCGGCCCGGTGAGCCCGCCCTCGACCTCGGCACGCTCGCCCGGCGGCTGCGTACGGACCTCGTCGACGGCTGCGCCGCCGCGGGGCTTCCCGTGCCCCGCCTCGCCGTCGAGCCCGGGCGGGCCGTCGTCGGACCGGCGGGAATCGCGCTCTACCGCGTGCTCGCCGTCAAGCACACCCGCGCGAAGGTGTTCGTCGCCGTCGACGGCGGCATGAGCGACAACCCGCGGCCCGCGCTGTACGGAGTACGGTACGCGCCCCGGCTCGTCGGCCGCCCCTCGACGGCGGAGCCCCGTACGGCCACGGTCGTCGGCCGGCACTGCGAGGCCGGCGACGTCCTCGCCTCCGGCGTCCCGCTGCCGGGCGACGTCCGCCCCGGCGACCTGCTCGCCGTACCGGTGTCGGGCGCCTACCAGCTGTCCATGGCCTCCGGCTACAACCTCGTCGGCCGCCCCGCCGTCGTCGCCGTCCACGAGGGCGCGGCCCGGCTCCTCGTCCGGCGCGAAACCCTGGAGGACTACCGGAGCCGGGACATGGGCGGCTAGGCCGTCTCTTTCGGATCTTGTCGGCTTGAGTCCGCGGCGTCTGGTGCCGTGCCTGGGCGTGCTGCCGGGGCGTTCGCGTACTGGGCGTACGTGGTCGCCTCGGCAGTGCGGCCAGGCGCGGTGCCAGGCGTCGCGGGCCCGGCAAGATCCGAAAGAGCCGGCCTAAGCCGTTCTTGACGATCACGTGAACGTTCGCGATCTTCCTGACACGCGCGGCACCGATCGGGTTCTCCTTGCCCGGGGTGACCTGGACCTCGGTCCGTCACCGGTACATCACCACGGTTTCCCGGAAAGGGAGTTGGAACATGAGGCAGCGGTACTTGCGGGCCCTGGCAGCGGTCGGGGTCCTCACGCTGGGATCGGCCGGCACGGGGAGCGCGCACGCCTCCCCGGCCTCGCCCGGGGGCTGCCCGTCGACGGCGGAGATCTTCGCCACCGACAACACGGCGATCATCACGGACCCGGCCGACCCCCGGCTGCAGAACCGCCTGAACCGCTTCGGCCACGAGGTGCGCGGCGTCATCCGGTCCCACGGCGCGAAGCCCGGCTCGTCGACCCTGCTGGACGGGGTCTTCTGGTCGGACGAGCTGAAGCGGACCACGTACGAGCGCTCGCGCGAGTTCGAGGTCGACCGGGTGGACCCCGCGGGGCTCCACCACATCGCCGACGTCATCCGCAAGCAGTACCACCAGGAGTCGGTGCTGACGTTCCGGTGCCTGTCGCGCAGCTCGCCGGACACCGACGCCGTGGAGATCCAGGCCCCGGGAGTGAGCCCGACCCGCCTCCACGACGCCCTCGTCGCCGACCCCGAGGCCCGCGAACGCCTCTACGGTGGCTCCGTCACCCTCGACGGCCGGCTGATCCTGATCGCCCCGGTGGCGGACCTCCCCCTGGCGCAGAAGTTCACGGCCGGCCTCGGCGTCGACTGGAGCACCGCGGAAGTGCGCTACGGGGACGAGGAGTTCGTGGGCTGACCGAGCCGGTGAGGTGGGGGTGCGGTGCGGTGCGGGCATCGGATCGCGTGCGCGGCGCCGCGTCCACCGCCGCCGTCCTCACGCTCCTCCTGTCCGGCTGCGGCGCCGGAGGCCCGGGCGACCACCACGTTCGGGTCGGCGTCTCCGGCGACTCCCCGGAGTGGGAGATCCTCGCCAAGGAGGCCAAGAAGGAAGGCATCACCGTGGAGACGGTGGTCTTCGACGACTACTCGCTGCCCAACAAGGCCCTCAGCGCGGGTGACATCGAGCTCAACGCCTTCCAGCACCTGGTCTTCCTCGCCCAGTCGAACACCGAGAACAAGACCGACATCGCCCCCATCGCCGCCACCACGGTGGTCCCCCTCGGGCTCTACTCCAGCAAGCACAAGCAGCTCGCGGACCTCCCCGACCGGGCCGAGATAGCGCTGCCCAACGACCCCGCCAACCAGGGGCGCGGCCTGCGCGTGCTGGAGCAGGCCAGACTCATCGAACTGCGGCAGGACGCCGGGCTGTTCGCCACCCCCGACGACATCACCGCCAACCCCAGGCACGTCAAGCTCACCCCGGTCAACGCGCAGCAGACTCCCCGTACCCTCAAGGACACGGACGCCGCGATCATCAACGACGGTGTCGCCGAACTCGCCGGGATCAAGG
This sequence comes from Streptomyces sp. NPDC002104, assembly GCF_053593795.1. NCBI lineage: Bacteria > Bacillati > Actinomycetota > Actinomycetes > Kitasatosporales > Streptomycetaceae > Streptomyces > Streptomyces sp. NPDC002104. The sequence goes on from NZ_JBSFDF010000004.1 coordinate 134,560, forward strand.
CCGGCACGGCGCTCTTCAAGGACGACCCCGCCGGGCCGCAGTCCGTCCCGTACCTGAACGTCATCGCCGCCCGCGCGGACCAGAAGGACAACGCGGACTACCGGAAGATCGTCGAGCTCTACGCTTCGAAGCCCGTCCAGGACGAGGTCCGCCGCACCAGCAACGGCACCGCCCACCACATCGAGCTGCCCGCCGCCGAGCTGCAGGCCGAGGTGGCCCGTATCCAGAAGCAGTTGAAGCGATGACCGCCGCAGTGGAACTGCGCGACGTCGCCAAGGAGTTCCCCGGCGGAGCGCGCGCCGTCGACGGGGTCAGCCTGAGCGTCGGGGCGGGTACGGTCTTCGGTGTCGTCGGACACAGCGGTGCGGGCAAGTCCACCCTGCTGCGCCTGGTCAACGGCCTGGAGGAGCCGACCTCGGGCAGCGTGCTGCTGGACGGCCAGGACCTCTCCTCCCTCGGCGAGCGCCGGCTGCGCCCCATCCGCCGCGACATCGGCATGATCTTCCAGCAGTTCAACCTCTTCCGCTCGCGCACCGTCCTGGGCAACGTGCTCTACCCGCTGCGCCTCGCCGGGACGGACCGCGCCGCGGCCCGGGCCCGCGCCGAGGAGACGCTGGAGTTCGTCGGTCTCGCCGGCCACGGCAAGCGCTACCCCGAGCAGCTCTCGGGCGGCCAGCGCCAGCGCGTCGGCATCGCCCGCGCGCTCGCCACCCGCCCCCGGGTCCTGCTGTGCGACGAGGCGACCTCCGCCCTCGATCCGCGGACCACCGGCGAGGTACTGGCCCTGCTGCGCCGGGTCAACCGCGAGCTCGGCGTCACCATCCTCCTGATCACCCACGAGATGGAGGTCGTCCGGACCCTGTGCGACCGCGTCGCGGTCATGGAGGACGGCAGGGTGGTCGAGAGCGGCGAGGTGTACGAGGTCTTCGCACGGCCCCGCCACGCGACCACCGCCGCCTTCGTCCGCTCCGCGCAGCACGCCGAGCCGGACGCGGGGCTCCTGGAACGGCTGCGCGCCCGCCACCCCGGCCGCCTGGTCACACTGCCCGTCGTCGACGGCAGCCCGGCGCTGGACGGCCTCTCGGAGCTCCTGCGCGTCCACGGCGTCGACTTCACCCTCGTCCACGGGGGCGTCGCCGAGGTGCGCGGACGCCCCCTGGGCAGCGTGACGCTGGAACTGCGCGGCGAGGATGCCGCGGTCGGGGCCGTCGTCGCGGGGCTGCGCCTCCCGGACCGCGCGGAAGCGGGTGTCCGGTGAAGGCGGACTGGAGCATGTTCTGGCCCAAGGTCCTCGACGCCACCGGCGAGACCGTCTACATGGTGCTGATCACCCTGGCGCTGTCGACCGTCAGCGGACTGGCGGTGGGGCTCACCCTCTACGCCACGCGCAAGGGCGGCGTCCTGCCGAACCGGATCGTCCACACGGTCCTGGGCCTGCTCATCAACGTCATCCGGCCCGTGCCGTTCATCATCGCGATCGTCGCGCTGGCCCCGGTCACGCGCGGGGTGGTCGGCACGATGATCGGCACGAACGCCGCGATCTTCCCGATGACGGTCGTCGCCACGTTCGGCGTCGCCCGCATCGTGGAGTCCAACCTGCTCTCCGTCGAAACCGGCGTGATCGAGGCGGCCCGCTCCATGGGCGCGAGCCCGCTGCGGATCCTGCTCACGGTCCTCGTCCCGGAGGCGCTCGGCCCCCTGGTCCTCGGCATGACCTTCATGCTCGTCGCGCTGATCGACTTCTCGGCGGTCGCGGGGACGGTCGGCGGCGGAGGCGTGGGCAACCTGGCGATGACCTACGGCTACCTGCGCTTCGACACCTCGGTGATGGTGGTGACGGTGCTCGTGCTGATCGCCCTCGTGCAGTCGGCGCAGCTCCTGGGCAACGTGGTGTCCCGCAAGGTGCTCCGCCGCTGACCCGCCGGCCGGCCGCCCCGGGGTGTCGCCCGGGGACGGCCGGCACGGCGTCGGCATCAGGGGTACGCGTTCTCCTCGGACTGCGCGGCGCCGGTGATCAGTCCGGTCAGCGCCGGCAGCCCGCCGTCGGACACGGCGCGGCGCTGGCGGTCCGCCGGGGTGCCTTCCCGCAGCAGCCGGTGCGCGAGGGCGCTGACCTCGCGGAGGTCGCCGGCGTCCTCCAGGGCCGGTGTGATGTGGCGCAGGAGGGAGCACAGGACGTCGCCGCTGCTTGCGGGGCGGCCGTCCGGCCCCACGAGGGTGCCGTTCAATCCGTACCGGGCCGCGTGCCAGCTCGATGCCTGGAGCAGCTCCGAGTCCGCCGCGGTGGCCGGCGCCATGCCCACCTTCTCCTCGGCGATCGCCGTGGCGACCAGGGCGCGGACGATGCCGGCGAGCATCACGGCGTCGTCCGCCCGCAGTTGCACGTCCATGCAGCGCACCTCGACGGTCGGGTAGCGGTCGGACAGCCTCGCCTGCCAGTAGACCTGTCCCCGGTCGGCGATCACCCCGGAGGCCAGCAGCGCCTCCAGCCGTCGCTCGTAGTCGGCGAGCCCGTCGAAGTGCGGGGGCAGACCGCTGACGGGCCAGCGGCTGAAGACGATGGTCCGCCAGCTGGCGAACCCGGTGTCCCGCCCGTCCCACAGGGGCGAGTTCGCCGACATGGCCAGCAGCGTCGGCAGCCATCCCCGGATGCGGTTCAGTACGGCCACGCCCGTCTCGGCGTCGGGAATGCCCACATGGACGTGCATCCCGCAGATGAGGTGCTCGTCCACCAGTTGACGCGCGTCGCCCTCCATCCTCAGGTACCGGGGCGTCCGGGTGACGGGCACGGGCAGCGCCCCTCGCACCGGCGCCGCACCGGTCGCCGCGATCCGGCAGCCACTGGCCTCCGCCGCCGACGCCAGCGCATGGCGCAGCCGGAGCAGGTGTCCCCCGGCCTCCTCGAGATTCCAGCAGACCGGAGTGGCCACCTCGATCTGGGCCTGGAGCAGCTCGTCCTGGACCTCGCCCTGTTCCGCGAGGGCGCCGAGACCGGCCCTGCGCCGTACCTCCTCCACCAGCGGAGCCGGTACGGCGGTGTCCGGGTCCAGCAGCAGATATTCTTCTTCGACTCCGAAGGTGATCACGTCCTGCGGCTACCCGCAGGTCCCATGATCACCCCCGGCGTTCCCGTTTCCGGCGACTAGGACAGGGGCGAGCGCAGGGCGCTGTTCCCCTGCTCCCAGGCCGTACGGATGTGGGCCGCCAGACGGTCCTCCAGGAGGCCTGTCGCCGCGCAGCCGAAGGCGACGTCCTCCTCCAGGTCCGGTTCGTCCGCGAGGAGACCGCCGATGACCTCGTGGCGCACGACCTGCTCGTGAACGGCGTCGGCCTCCACGTGTTCGGCGTAGAAGTGCTCGGCGGCCGGCCCGGCCCCGCAGCGCCGCATGGCCTTGGCCAGGCGGCGGGAGCCCGGGGACGAGGTGACCTCGACGCACGCGAAGTGGCCGACGAGCGCGCCGCGCAGCGCCCGGTGCAAGCCGAAGAGGGACATCAGGTTCACGGTGGCGAGCAGCGGCGCCGGGGCCTGGTCCAGGTAGTGGCCGTACGCCGGGTCCAGCCCGAGATCGGTCATGAGGTCCGCGAAGAGCCGCGCGTGGATGCGGTCCGCGTGGCCCGCGCCGAACTCGTCGTACTCGATGGCCACCATCGCGGCCTTCGCCCGGCCGGTCAGCCGGGGGATCACCCATACGTGCGGGTCGGCCTCTTTGAGGTGGTAGAGGGAGCGCAGGGCCGCGTACTCGCGCAACTGCCAGAGCTCGCCCTCCGTTTCGAGGTGGTGGCTGAGGCTGTCGGAGAGGTCCACGGGCTCCACGAGGAGCGGGGCGAAGGCCTCCTCGACGGTCCGGGGCGCGCCGGGGAGCTCGGTGCGCAGGGCGTGCAGGAAGCGGGCTTCGAGGGCCTGGCGCAGGCGCAGCAGGTCCGGGTCCCATTCCCGGGCGTCGTCCACTCCCGCGAAGCCCCGGTAGTGCGGTTCGTACATCAGGTACAGGGCGAGCTGGAGGTCTTCGCCCCACGGATCGGCCTTCAGCACGGCGCCGGGGGCGTACACGGGCGGGGCGCCCGATCCCAGGGCCCGGACCACGGCGTCGGAGAGCTCGCCCCGCCCTTCGACGAGGCGCGGGCCGGCCGGGGCCGTGGCGGTGCTGGGGCCGGGCGGGGTCGTCAAGGTCATTGCTGGTCCCTGTCTTCGGTCGGTGACTCGGCTCGTTCGCGGACGCGGTGGCTGGTGTCGCACCAGGGGTACGTGCGGCTGCGGCGGCAGGTGCACACGGCGACCATGAAGCGGTCGGACCGGGCGACCGTGCCGTCGTCCAGGACGATCTCGACCGGTCCCTCGACCAGCACCGGGCCCCGGGGCTCGACCGTCACCCTGCGCGCTGCCGCCCCGGTGGCGGGGTCCGGGCAGCCGTGCGGGGCGTCATCACTGGCTCTGGGCACGGATGACCACCAGTTCGTCCCACTCCTCGGCCTCGGCCGCCAGGCCCTGCCCTTCCAGCCAGGACCGCCGCGAGCGCAGGACCGGTCCCCACGGCACGGTGGCGGTCAGGGTGACCTCCGCGGCGAGCCCCGCCACGGCCAGTCGGCGGAGGGTTTCGCCGGCGCCGCACATTCCCGAGTGGACCATGAGCAGAATCCCCCCGGATCGCAGCAGGGCCGGGGCCTGCGCGCAGATCCGGTCGATGACCACGCGGCCGTCCTGTCCGGCGTCCCAGGCCCGCGCGGGCCCGTGCGACGGCGGTCGGCTGCCGGGAGCCGGGACGTACGGAGGATTGGAGACGACCAGGTCGAAGCTGCGCCCCGCCGCCCGTGTCGCGAAGTCGCCGTGCAGCACCCGCAGGGGGAGCCGGTGCCTCCAGGCGTTCAGCCGGGCCGTGGCCACGGCCGGCCAGGACACGTCGACGGCCGTGACCCGGGCGCCCCTGGTCGCCGCGTGGAGGGCCAGGGCCCCGCTCCCGGTCCCGATTTCCAGGAGGTCCTTGCCGGGCCCGAGGTCCTCGTGGGCCATGGCCTCGGCGAGCAGCCGGGTGTCCGCCTGCGGCGCGTAGACGCCGGGCAGAGCCATGAGGCCCGCGGGCCACGCGGGCCGTGCTGACGAGGGGAGAGCAGTACTGGGCACCGTACCTCCGGTATGACCGCGGCCCCCGTTCGAGCCAAAGGTTGATGAGGTACTGCGCCTGCCCTGCCCCAGGCGTCCCATCCGGGAAATCGGCGATCTTAGGAGGATCGGACGAAAACGGACGCCGGGTGCTGGAGCGTCCGGGTTGCCGCCGCGGCGCGCAGGGCGTCCAGGAGCCCGCTCCGCTGATCGGCACGCACCAGCAGCGCGTCCAGCTCCGCGGCGGGGAGGCGGCCGTCGGTTCCGGCCAGTGCCCGCAGGGTCCGCCAGCCGGCCCATGGCCGTCTTTGGACCGGTCGGTGGAGACCCGGAGCCCGGCCGTGATCCGCCCCAGTGCGTCGCGGTCCTCCTCGACCTGCTGGACCAGCCCGGCCGGCAGCTCGGCGCCCTCCCCTTCGTTCCCGTGCCTCTGCCCACCGTTCCCGTGCTTCTGCCCACCGTTCCCGTGCCTCTGCCCTTCGTTCCCGTGCTTCTGCGCCTTCGCGGCCCGGCGGAACAGCTCCAGGCCGGCGGTCGCGGCGGCTTAGTGGTCGTTGAGGTGGATGCCCAGCAGAGCGGCGCGCTCGGAGCCGGCGCCCCGGCTTCCGCTCCCGCCGCCCTCGTCGGCCCGGACGGCTTCGGAGCGCATCACACGCTCCACCGATGCCCCGAGCTCTTTCCAGCTGTCCTCGAAGGCGGACAGTCCCTCGCGCTCCAGGGTGGCGGTGACGTCCGCGAAATCGATGCCGATGCGCTCCAGCTCCTCGAAGTGCGCGGCGACGGAGGCGAGATGACCCTCCGTCAGCGGTGGCCCGGGCAGGGCTCCGTGGTCGGCGAACGCGGCCAGCGTGGCGCCCGGCATGGTGTTCACGGTGCCCGCGAAGACGAGTTCGCTGACGTACATCGTGTCGGGGTACGCCGGGTCCTCGACCCCGGTGGACGCCCACAGCGGACGCTGCATGCGCGCTCCGGCCGCGGCGAGGACCTGCCAGCGCGGCGCCAGGAGCATCCGCTCGTACGCCCGGAACGCCAGGCGGGCGCTGGCGATCGCGGCCTTGCCCCGCAGCGCCCGGGCCTCGGGGGTGTCGAGGGCGTCGAGCCGCCGGTCGACTTCGGTGTCGACGCGGGAGACGAGGAACGAGGCGACCGAGTGGATGTCCGCCAGGTTGCGCCCCGCGGCGTGCGCCCGTTCCAGACCCGCCTGGTAGGCGTCCGTCACCGCGCGGTAGCGGTCCTGGGAGAAGATCAGCGTGACGTCGACGCTGATGCCCTCCGCGACCACGGCGGTGATCGCCTCCAATCCCTCCGGGGTGGCCGGGATCTTCACGAACGCGTTCGGCCGGCCGACCGCCTCCCACAGCCGGCGGGCCTGCTCGGCGGTCGCGGCGGCGTCCTGCGCAAGTCGCGGGTCGACCTCGATGGACACGCGCCCGTCGACCCCGGCGGTGCGCTGGTGCACCTGGGCCAAGACCTCGCAGCCGTCACGCGCGTCGTCCGTGGTGAGGGCGAAGACCGTGTCGTCGACGCTCGTACCGGCGGCGCCGAGACGGCGGATCTGCTCGTCGTAGCGGTCCCCCGTGGACAGGGCGGAGGTGAAGACCGCCGGGTTCGCCGTCACGCCCACCACGTGCATGGCCGCGATCAGTTCCTTGAGCCCACCGCCGGCCAGGAGTTCACGCGACAGGCCGTCGAGCCAGACCGACACCCCCGCGTCGGACAGGGCGGCGAGCCGGTCGGGGACGGTGGAACCGGACATGAGGGACCTCCAGGGGGGGTGCGGTGCCGCTCGCGCGACGGGCGGGCACATCCGCGGGGAGCGGGAGACGCCGACGGGGGCGGCAACCGATTGGTTGCCGCCCCCGTCCCACGCCGATCCTGCTCCGCGCCGGTTACAGGCGGTGCGGGCCGTCGTAGTAGCCGCCGACCTCGCGGTGGTAGTCCGCGTTGCCGAGGTGCTTGTCCTTGTCGAACTCGGGAGCGTTCTTGATCTGCTCCTTCGTCCGGTCGACGTAGATCTTCTCGTCGTTCGCGTCGATCCGGCTGATCGTGCCGGCCGGCAGCAGAACTTCCTTGCCGAAGATCCACGGACCGGTGTCGACCACGATGTAGGACGAACCCACCTCGTCCGAGTGCTTGTCGACCTTGCCGATGGAACCGTCGCTCGCCTCGACCTTGTATCCCGCCAGATCGGCGCCGGCCAGACGGCCGGCGCTCTCGCGGTAACCCCAGAAATTCTCAGTCATGCGAAAAACAACTCCTCCGGTCAACGGCGAACGGAAGGGAAATGCTTTCCCCGCCTGTCCGCCTTTTCCGTACCACGTACACGGACGGAACTCTCATCCCGTCCTGACCTCCGCCTGCCCCGCTTTTTCTCCCGCACACCTCTCGGATGAAACAAGAGACCGGGGCGGCGGCCGATCGTCGCCCTACCGGGCAGCTACCAGCGATACCACCGGCCGCTGCCGCCCTTCGGACGGGCAACAAATCCGATCAGCCACAGCACGAGCACGGCAATCGCGATCCACCAGAGAATCTTGATCGCGAAACCCGCGGCAGCGAGAACCAGAACCAGCAGAAGAACGAGAAGCAGGGGAACCATTGTTATCAACCTCCGAGGCACCGTCTGCCCGATCATGCTCAGGCCATGCACGCGGAATTTACCTGTTTCTTATCAGTGCAGGCGGGAATACGATTCGGCCGTCCGAGGCCACCGCCTGAGGCCATGCGTCAACGGGGTCCCGCGTCCGGAGACGCGGAACGGCCCCACCCTCGGGAGAGGGGGAGCCGTTTCCGTACGGTCCGTGCGATCCCCACGAAGGGGACGCCTCGGTCAGGCGTGACGCCTGTTGCCGGTGACCAGTCGGTAGACCACGAGGAGGATGAGGGAGCCGATGATGGCGGCGATCCAGGTGGAGAGGTCGAAGAAGCCGTCGATGGAGTCGACGCCGAAGATGACCTTGCCGAGCCAGCCGCCGAGCAGGCCGCCCGCGATGCCGATGAGCATGGTGATGATGATGCCGCCCGGGTCCCTGCCCGGCATGAGCGCCTTGGCGATGATGCCCGCGAGCAGCCCTATGAGAATCCAGGCCAGAATGCCCATGATGTGTCTCCTACCTCGTTGGATAAAGTTGGTGTTAGCGAGCGTCTGCGCCGTGTGGAGATTTCCAAACGCCCCGAGCTCATGATCATTTTCAGAGGGTGCCGTGGCGGACGCGCTCGCCGGTGCCGCGTGGTGCAATGTGAATCCGATGCCACCTGCGCGCGGGTCCGCCGAGAGGGTCGGGACGGAGCCGGGCGCCATCGAGCAGTGAGGGTCTCTGTGAGCGCAGGAGGTCCGGACGACGCGGGCGGGAGCCGGCGGGGTCAGGCCATGACTCTGGCGGGAACGCTGGAGGCGGCCGAGGCCGCGGCGCCCGTGGAATCGCTCGACGTGGTCGCACGCATGCTCAGGGAGCACCTCGGGGCCGCGTCGGTGTCGTTCCTGATCGCCGACTTCACCGGCAGTTCGGTCGTACGGCTCGGTGTCGCGGGCAGCGTCGACACCGACGAGCCGGCCCGGCGCATTCCGCTCCGGGGCACCCCGTACGACGAAGTCATCCGCAGCCAGCAGCCCCGGGTGGAGGACCCCGACGAGGGAAAACTGGTGCGGGTGATCGCTCCGGTGACCAACCGCGGGGACGCCATCGGGCTCCTCGAACTGTTCCTGCCCGCGACGCCGGGCGCCGAAGTGATGCGGAAGATCGGGGAGACCGCGCACGCTCTGGCCTACATCGTCATCGCGAACCGCTCCTTCACCGACCTGTACCAATGGGGCCGCCGTACCACGCCACTGAGCCTGGCCGCCGAGATCCAGCACCGGCTCCTCCCGGCATCGCTGGCGTGCGAGGCGGCGCAGTTCGCGGTGGCCGGGGCACTGGAACCCGCCGACCACGTGGGCGGCGACACCTTCGACTACGTGATCGACCGGGACACGGTCCAGCTGTCCGTGACCGACGCCATGGGTCACGATGTCGACGCCGCGCTGCTGGCGACCCTCGTGGTGGGCGCGCTGCGGCGCGCCCGGCGGGAGGGCGCCGACCTCGCGGAACAGGCCCGGCAGGCCGACCGGGCCATGCGCGAACACGGCCGCAAGGGCTACGTCACGGGCCAGCTGCTGCGCATCAGCCTGCTCGACGGCGCGAGCGAGTTCGTCAACGCCGGGCACCCCTGGCCGCTGCGCATGCGGGACGGGAAGGTCCGGGAGATCGTCCCGGCAGTCGACCTGCCGTTCGGTCTCGGCTTCCACGCCGCACAGGACTACGCCTACCGCGTGCAGTCGCTGGACCTGCGGCCGGGTGACCGGCTGGTCATGCTGACCGACGGCATGCTGGAGCGCAATGCCCAGCTCCTCGACCTGGCGGACCTGATCGTCCGCACCCGCGAGCTGCATCCCCGCGAAGCCGCCCGCGCCCTCATCAGTGCGATCGTCGACGCCGGCGACGGCCATCTGGACGACGACGCGACCGTCATGTGCCTGGACTGGCACGGCGTGGCCGACTCCGAGCGCGACGCCGCCACGGGCGCCGATCTCGACGACGCCTCGGACCCCGCGAGGACGCCGCTGCCCGCTCCCGGGCCATAGACGGCGCCGGAGGTGGGCCGGCGGCCCGCGCGCATCCAGGAGGCCTCCGGACCACGAAGCAGTGAACAGCGTGATGTTTCGCTTGAGGGGGGAATGACCCTTCTGTGGCGCATGGAGGTTGCCGTGGGGCGTGATCGCATCGGGTTGTCCGAGGTCCTCGCATCAGCGGAGGATGCCGCCCCCGTGCGCTCGCTCGACGTGGTGGCACGCAATCTGCGCGACCGCTTCGGTGCGGTGTCCGTGTCCTTCCTCTTCGTCGATGTCGTGGGCAGACGCCTCCTCCGGGTCCACGACACCGCGCCCGCCCGCCAGGAGGAACGCGCCGAGCAGGTCCCGCTCTCGGGCAGCAGCGTCTACGACGAGGTCCTGCGCAGTCAGCGCCTGGTGCTGGCCGCGGACGGCGCGCGCGGGCAGCGGGTGCTCGCGCCGGTCACGAACCGCGGCGACGTCATCGGGGTCCTGGAGCTGTTCCTCCCCCGGATCACCCCGGACGTGCTCGAACAGGTCGAGGAGGCCGCGCACGCACTGGCGTACATCATCGTCACCGACCGCAGGTTCACCGACCTCTACCACTGGGGAAACCGCACCACCGCGGTCAGTCTGGCCGCGGAGATCCAGCGCCAGCTCCTGCCGTCGGCCGCCTCCTGCGAGGCCGCGGAGTTCACGCTCGCCGGCGCGCTGGTCCCCGCCTCCAACATCGCCGGCGACACCTACGACTACAGCCTCGACAACGACACCCTGCACCTGTCCATCACCGACGCCATGGGCCACGACGTCAACGCCTCCCTCATGGCCACGCTCCTGGTCAACGCCTCCCGCGGCGCGCGCCGCGCCGGACACGACCTCGCCGAGCAAGCCCGCCAGACCCATCAGGCCCTCCTCGACCACGGCAACCGGACCTTCGCCACCGGGCAGCTGCTGCGCATCGGGCTCGACGGATCGGGGGCCCGGGTCGTCAACGCGGGCCACCCGTGGCCGCTGCGGCTGCGCGGCGGTGCGGTCGACGAGCTGGTCCTGGCCGTGGACATGCCCTTCGGCGTCGCCCATCAGGGCCCGTACCGCGTCCAGAAACTCGACCTGCGTCCCGGCGACCGTCTCCTGCTCCACACCGACGGCATGCAGGAACGCGACGCGTCGGCCGTCGACCTGCCCGCACTGCTGCGCAAGACGGCCTCCGAGCACCCGCGCGAGGTCGTACGCACCCTGGTCGCCGCGGTCACCGGTGCCTACGACGGCGGGCCGCCGAAGGACGACGCCACCGTCCTGTGCCTGGACTGGCACGGCCCCCACACCCTGGGACGGCAGGATCTCCACGGGGCGGCCGACGGGGCGGAATGGGGTAATTGAGAGCAGAAGGGGCAGGCGCCATGGAGGCCCACCATGTGGAGGAGAAGCCGTGGCCCCTGCCCCCGTCCTCGATCAGCCCGTGCCGCGCACCGGCACGCCCACGACATCAGCACGCGACGCCACCCGCGGATTCCTCCACCTCGCCGCACGGGTGAGACCGCCCGCGCGGCCCGAGAGCACCGACGCGGTGCTCCTGATCGTGGCCGAACTCGTCACCAATGCGATGCGCCACACCAGCGGACCGTGCACCCTGCACCTGGAACTGCACGACGATCACATCGAAATCCGCGTCACCGACACCAGCCCGCACCCACCCCGGCCCCGCCCGCCCCATACCGACGGCACCGGCGGCTGGGGATGGCTCCTGATCAAGAACCTCACCACCCACACCCACACCGAACCCACCCCCGACGGCGGCAAGACCATCTACGCCGACACCCCTTGGTAGCGGTGCGGCCACCGCGAATCAATATCTGTCACCGCGGTCTGAGAATTTAATGGACCCGGCGGGGAGAGTTTCTACTCCAACGCAGGGGACGGGAAATTTCAACGCACACGAACCGACGCTGCGTGCTACTGTCGATCTCGGTTGCAGTTTTGGTACCCAAGAACTTCAAGCGCCTCCGGTCGCACTTCGTGCCTCAGGGAAGCGTTTTGTATTTTCCGGTCATTTCCGGATGGGGCATCATCGCGGCGACACGGCGTCCGTAAGGTTCGGACGCTGCTGTATTGCCCCAAAGGAGATATGACATGGCTGCTGGTACCGTGAAGTGGTTCAACGCGGAAAAGGGCTTCGGCTTCATCGAGCAGGACGGTGGCGGCGCTGACGTGTTCGCCCACTACTCGAACATCGCCGCCCAGGGATTCCGCGAGCTGAACGAGGGCCAGAAGGTCACGTTCGACATCGCGCAGGGCCAGAAGGGCCCGACGGCCGAGAACATCGTTCCCGCCTGACGCTGACGCGCTTTCCGCAGCTGGGGCCCGCATCCCTCGGGGTGCGGGCCCCAGCTGCATGCATGCCCCGCGGTGCGGTCACCCGCGGTATCGAGCATGTGGAGAATCCGACCGACCGGCCGCCTCGGGACTGCACCCGAGTTGATCGCCCTGGTTGACGCGCCCACGTGCCGCCACCTCATTTCGTTCTTTCAGCGTCTGAGCCCGGACGGATCATCTGTCCGCCAGATCCGCTTTCGCATTTCGCCCGGCCCGTTCTCGCAATTCCCTGCGCCGCTCCTACGCTGCGGGAATTCCTTGATACGCGCCGCATCAAGGAAGGTTCCGCATGAACCCCACCCGTACGAACGACCGCTCCGCCCGCACCCGCAGCCGGACGGGCGGACCCGCTTTCGGCTCCGGCGCCGGTTCGAGCCGGGGCGGCCGTTTCGGCTCCTCGGCCCCGAGCCGTTCCGCAGGCCCGAGCCGCTCGGGCTCGGGCGGGTACGGCCGCCGGCCCGCCGCGGTCCAGGGCGAATTCGCCCTGCCGAAGACGATCACCCCGGCTCTTCCCGCCGTCGGGGCCTTCGCCGACCTCGACATGCCGGCCCAGCTGCTCGCCACGCTCACCCGTGAGGGCATGACCAGCCCGTTCCCGATCCAGGCCGCCACCCTGCCGAACACCCTCGCGGGCCGTGACGTCCTGGGCCGCGGCCGGACCGGTTCCGGCAAGACCCTGGCCTTCGGCCTCGCGCTGCTGGCCCGTACGGCCGGCCAGAGCGCCGAGCCGGGTCAGCCGCTCGCGCTGGTCCTCGTACCGACGCGTGAGCTCGCCCAGCAGGTCACGGCCGCGCTGACCCCCTACGCCCGCGCGGTCAAGCTCCGTCTGGCCACCGTGGTCGGCGGCATGCCGATCCACCGCCAGGCCGGTGCGCTGCGCGCCGGGGCCGAAGTGGTCGTCGCCACCCCGGGCCGGCTGAAGGACCTCATCGACCGCGGTGACTGCCGGCTGAACCAGGTCGGGATCACCGTCCTGGACGAGGCCGACCAGATGGCCGACATGGGGTTCATGCCCCAGGTCACCGCGCTCCTCGACCAGGTCCGCCCCGAGGGCCAGCGGATGCTGTTCTCCGCCACCCTCGACCGCAACGTCGACCTGCTGGTCCGCCGCTACCTGACCGACCCCGTCGTGCACTCCGTCGACCCCTCGCAGGGTGCGGTGACCACGATGGAACACCACGTCCTGCACGTGCAGAACTTCGACAAGCAGGCCACCACGACCGAGATCGCAGCCCGCGAGGGCCGCGTGATCATGTTCCTGGACACCAAGCACGCCGTCGACCGCCTCACCCAGGACCTCCTCAACAGCGGGGTGCGCGCCGCGGCCCTGCACGGCGGCAAGTCCCAGCCGCAGCGCACCCGCACCCTGGCCCAGTTCAAGACGGGGCACGTCACCGTCCTGGTCGCCACGAACGTGGCCGCCCGTGGCATCCACGTCGACAACCTGGACCTCGTCGTCAACGTGGACCCGCCGACCGACCCCAAGGACTACCTGCACCGCGGCGGCCGCACCGCCCGCGCCGGCGAGTCCGGCAGCGTCGTCACCCTGGTCCTGCCCAACCAGCGCCGCGAGATGACCCGCCTGATGGCCGCCGCCGGCATCACCCCGCAGACCACGCAGGTCCGCTCCGGCGAGGCCGAACTGAGCCGGATCACCGGCGCCCAGGCACCCTCCGGAATCCCGGTCACCATCACCGCACCGGTGTCCGAGCGGCCCAAGCGCAGCACGGCCTCCCGCGGCCGCCGCGGGCCCGCTTCGGCAGCCCGGCGCGCGAGTGCACGGCAGTCCGCCTTCAACGCGGCGGTCTGAGAGACACATGATCCGGAAACTGACCCATCTCTGCAGGAGGAACCTTTTGACGCTGGTCCAGATGCAGCCCCGCTCCGCGCCCGCCGGCCTCGCCCACCGCACGGTGGAGGACGCCATGGAGGCGGCAAGCCCCCAGGTCGGTGACGACATGACCGTCGAGGTGGCCCTGGCCGTCCTGGCCGGCTCCCGCGCGGACCATCTGCTCGTCTGCGACGAGGACGGCCTGTGCACCGGGCTGCTGACCCGGGCCGAACTCACCGCCGTCCGCGAGAGCGCGGCGTACACGGACCGGCTCCGTGTCCGCGATGTCCTCGGCGACCGCGGGGCGTTCACCTCGCCGACGGCCTCGCAGACGGCCTCGCCCACGGCCTCGATGCACTACCGCGGGCTCACCGCCCTGCCCGTCGTGGACGAGCGCGGCAGCACCCCGGGCGACCTCGCCCTCGCCCGCTGAACCACCTCACCGCGGCACGACCGTCAACTTCTTCTTCCTGTGAGGCATCATGCGCTGTGTCATCGCCCGCTTCCCGTTCGACCTGACCAAGAGCGGGGTCCTGGAATCGATGAAGGGCATCAAGCCCGAGGAGGTCGTCGGCGCGTCCGTGATCATCGGTCGCCGCACCTACCCCGTCAAGCAGGTCGGACAGGTCATCACCCGCCAGGACAGGCGTGACTTCAGCGTCGGCGAGGTCCTCCGCGCCATGACCCAGCTCGGCTTCACCTGCCGCGGCGGCCTGACCCGGACGGCCGTGCCCACCCGCGTGCTGAGCCCGCTCCAGCGGGCCTCCGCGATGCTCGGCACCCCCGTGACCGCCTGACCGGCGGGCCCGGCGCACGCCGCGGCCCCCACAGCGAAAAGGGCCCGACCGGCACGGGCCGCTCGGGCCCTTTTCGCAGGGTGGGCGAGTGAGTCCTAGGAACAGAGGCATATGAACATCGAGCGATGGACTCGGGCCGCTCGGATCCGTCCGCGTTCTCGGAGGACCGCTACGGATCGCCGGCCGGCCACGCCCAGGACGTGGTGAAGGTGTGCGACGCGCTCGACCTGCGTGACGCGGTGTCCGCGGGGCACTCGGTCGGCGCGATGGTCGGCGTACTGGCGGCGGGGACGGCCCCGGAGCGCAGCGGGGCGCTGGCGATGACCGCCCCCGCTGGCCGGCGGCGATGGCACCGGTGATCATGGGGAATGCGGAACGGCCCGCGCTCGGTGAGGGGTTGGCGAACGCCTTCGCCACCGGCCTCGTCCCGCAGGTCATCGGGGACCTCGGCCACACCACCGCCCCCGGCCTGCGCGACCTGCCCGCCCCGTGAGCCGAAGCCGGTCGGCGCCGGGGGCGCCGGGGCGGCGGGCAGCGAACTCGCCGGTCCCGACGGCGCTTTGGCTCGCCCCCCTCAGCGGTTCGCGCGAGCGGGTGGAACGGGGTGCGGGTGGGACGGCCCATAGGGTGGCCCCATGTCTGACACGTTGAGTTCCGATAAAACCGCGTCCGCACTGCGGACCTCCGCACGGGTCTCCGCCGAGTTGCTGCTGGTCCTCGTGATGGCAGCGGTGGCGTTGTGGCTCCTGGGCCGGATGTGGTCGGTGGTCTGGCCGCTGATAGTGGCACTGTTCCTCACCACCCTGACGTGGCCGCTGGCCGCCTTCCTCCGTCGGCACGGATGGCGCCCCGCCCTGGCCGCGTCCCTGGTGACCGTCCTGTTCCTCGTCGTCGCCGCGGGCATCGTGGCACTGATCGCCGTACCGGTGGCCTCGCAGTCCGGCGAGCTGGGCGACGGCGTGGTCAAGGGCATCCAGCAGCTGCGCGAGTGGGCGGCGGGGCCGCCGCTGAACATCGGCGACGCACAGATCACCGGGGCGTTCGACGCCGCGGTGGACCGGGTCCAGAGCAGCGTCGGCACCGCGGTGTCCACCGTCGTCACGGGTGTGAGCACCGTGTTCAACGGCTTGGTCACCGCCGTCCTGGCGCTCTTCCTGATGTTCTTCTTCCTCAAGGACGGCCCGCGGTTCCTGCCGTGGCTCACCCGGCAGCTCCCCGGCCGGCTCGCCACCGACGTCCCCGTGGTCGCCGAGCGCAGCTGGGAGACCCTCGGTTCGTTCGTGCGGTCCCAGGCGTTCGTCGGTCTGCTCGACGCCGTCTTCATCGGGCTGGGCCTGTGGATCGTCGGTGTTCCCCTGGTGCTGCCGCTGGCGGTACTGACCTTCGTGTCCGCGTTCGTGCCGATCGTGGGTGCCCTGTTCGCCGGCCTCGTCGCGGTGCTCATCGCGCTGGTCTCGAACGGTCTGACGGACGCCCTGCTCGTACTGGCGATCATCGTCATCGTGCAGCAGCTGGAGGGCAACGTGTTCCAGCCGATGATCCAGAGCCGCAGTCTCGGTCTTCACGCCGCCGTGATCCTGCTGGCGGTGACGCTGGGCGCCAGCCTGGCCGGCGTGGTCGGCAGCCTGCTGGCGGTCCCGGTGGCGGCGCTGATCGCGGTGGTCTGGAACTACCTGCGCGAGCAGCTCTCCGAGCCCTCGCCCGGTACGGGGACCGACGGGGCGGCCACCGCCGCCGCCTCGTAGCGTCCCGGGAGCCTTCGCCGCGGCGTCCGGCCCCGAGGCCCCGTGAGGCCCCGGCCGGTCGCCGCGGAGGTCTACCCCGGCCAGGTACCCGTGACCCGCCGTGTCGCGAGAGCCCCGGACCGGTCGACGGCCGCCTTGACGACGGCGAAGATCGCGCCCTGGAGGGCCGCGGCGATCAGGATCTCCTTCCAGGAGCGGTCCTCATCCGTGGCGTCCGGGGCGTCCCCGTCCCCTTCGATCACCTTCCAGGCCTGCTTGAACGCCATCGAGGCGAGCATGCCGCTCGCCGCCCCCAGCGCGAGCCCTACCGGCTTGTACGCAACCTTGGACGCCTTCACTTGCGCCCCCGGCCACGACGCACCAGCAGGATGACGATCAAGGCCGTTCCGACGGCGATCAGCGGAGTGCGGTTGGCCCACGCCCTGGTGGTGATCCGCTCCGCTTCGTCGAACACCGGCTCCGGCACCTTGTCCTTCACGAAACCGGCGGCCTGCTCCGTCATCACGGACGCCTTCTCCTTGGCCTGCGCCGTGAGGTCCTCGGCCTGAGCCCTGACGTCGGCCGCCACGTCCACGGCCTGGACCTTGACCTCGGCGGCCTTCTCCTTTGCCTCGGCGGCCTTCTCCTTGGCCTTGGCGTCGGCCGTGCCGGCGAGGGCTTCGACGCTCCTGCCGAGCTCGTCGCGCGTGTGCTCGATCCGGTCGCCCAGTTCCTCGGACGAGGGGGTGGAGTCGCTCCGGTGGGGCTGGTTCGGGTAGTGCGTCATGAGATGGGCCCTCTCCTTGTTCCCGGCCACGTGGGCCCTGGCTTTCACGGACTGCTCGGGCACGGGTCCTCGTACGGACCGTGCGGTCGAAACGCCTGAGGGGGTCCGAACTCAGGGAGTCCGGACCCCCTCAGGCGGAGAGTCAGGCGGGGCGGCCGCCGAAGGGCGCGCCGCTGCCGTAGTACGTGCCGAGTTCCTCGTGGTAACCGGCGTTGCCGAGGTTCTTGTCCCGGTGGAACTCGGGAGCGCTCTTGATCTGCTCCTTGGTCCGGTCCACGTAGAGCTTCTTGTCCTCCGTGTCGACCCGCAGGACCGTGCTCGCCGGCAACAGGACCTCCTTGCCGAAGATCCAGACCCCGGTGTCCACGACCAGATAGGCGTCACCGACCTCGTCGGAGTGCTTGTCCACCTTGCCGATGTCACCGTCGACCGCCTCGACCTTGAAGCCGGTCAGATCGGTCCCGGCCAGATGGCCCGAGGTGGACTTGTAACTCCACACATGCTCAGTCACGCGAAAACAACTCCTCCGGTAAGCGGAGGCGGGCTTAGGGATCCCCCCTGCCGCCCCTCCATTTCCGATGCCTTGCAGCGGACGGCTTCGCGTTCCGCTCGGAGTCCCGCCTGCCCCTGTCCCGGCACCCCATGCCCGCGTCACCGAAGAGAATTCGCGGCGGCGGCTCCGGAGCGGCCCGGCGACGTCAGTCGTGACGGGCGAGCTTGACCGCGGAGACCAGCAGGATCACGGCCAGCAGGGGGATCAGGACGAGGTCCGGGAAGACCCCGAGCAGGAGTCCGCCCAGGACCGCGCCGGCGATCGAGCCCGCGGCCATGACCGTGACGAAGCGGAGGTTGGCGCCGAGAACGGCGAAGCTGCCGTCGCGGCTGTAGCGGGCGAAAGCCACCAGCATGGTGGGCAGGGAGACCAGCAGGGAGAGGCTTCCGGCGGTTTTGATGTCCTCGCCGAACAGCAGGACGATCGTCGGGATCAGCAGCTCGCCGCCCGCCACACCCATGATCGCCGCGACCACGCCGATCCCGAACCCGGCCAGGACACCCGCGGGAACCTGTGCCCACAGCGGCAACGCGAGCGTGTCCAGGGCGGTGGTGTGCGTGACCACCAGCGCGGCCGCCATGAGCACCATCAACCCCGCGAGCACCTTGTACAGGGTCGCGGAGCGCATGCGCAGCGCCCACGCCGCTCCGGCCCAGGCCCCGGCCAGGCTGCCGGCCAGCAGATTGACCGCGACCGGCCAGCGCGCCGCCACCTCGGCGGCCGGGACGGCGGCCATCCGGGCGGGCAGTGCCACCAGGACCACGACCAGGCTCGTCGCCTTGTTCAGGATGACCGCCGACAGCGCCGCGAACCCGAAGAGGCCGATCAGCAGCGGCAGACGGAACTCCGCGCCGCCCAGACCGATCATCCCGCCCAGCACACCGATGGCAGCCCCCGCCCCGAAGACGACGGGCGCCGACCGCGTGGAACTGAGCGGGGAAAGGTTCCGGCCGAGGTTCTGGTCCGTACGCATGACCGCCATCCTCGCTGGTCACGGGCACGCCCACCACGGCCCGACCCCACCTTCGGGGAAAGCCACCGGACACCCGCCCGGGAGTCGTCGGGACCTCCGAACATCTGGTCCGACCGGCCTGCCGACGCCGACTCGGCGGCAGCGGGGGCTGCGCCCGGGGCCCCTTAGCCGAGATGGCCGTACTCGGCGTGCCCGGGGCGGAAAGAAGCCGAAGGCTTGCCCCTGGGGCATGACCACCGCCTGCCGGGCATACGGCGGAGGATCCCGCAGGCCCCGCAGTCCGCCCAGGAGGAGACCTCACGCATGGTGCAGAAGAAGGCGACCAAGGCCACGGCGAAGAAGGCCGCGACGGCCGGGCCGAAGAAGCGAGTCGCCTCCCCCGGCGCCTCCGGCCGCTCCTCCCCGCGACCGCCCGCGGAGGCCGGGCCGGCCGAGCCGGCCGCCGCGCACGAGCCGTTGCCGCCGAAACCGGACCAGGACGGCCCGGACACCCTCAGCCCCACGGGACAGCCCACCGGCGCGCCCCGGGCCGCGGTGGCGCAGGGCGGCGCGTACCTGACGACCGCGCAGGGGGCCCGGCTGTACGAGAGCGACCATTCCCTGAAGGCGGGTGCGCGGGGGCCGGTACTGCTGCAGGACCACCACCTGCGGGAGAAGATCACGCACTTCGACCACGAGCGGATTCCCGAGCGCGTCGTGCACGCCCGGGGCGCGGCCGCCCACGGGGTCTTCCAGGGCTACGGCACCGCGGGGAAGCTCACCAGGGCGGCCTTCCTGGCGAAGGGCGTCGAGACTCCGGTCTTCGTCCGGTTCTCCACCGTCCTCGGCGCGCGCGGCTCGGCCGACACCGTACGCGACACCCGGGGGTTCGCCACGAAGTTCTACACCGGCGAGGGCACCTTCGACCTGGTCGGCAACAACATCCCGGTGTTCTTCATCCAGGACGCGGTCAAGTTCCCCGACGTCATCCACGCCGGGAAGCCCCACCCCGACCGGGAGATCCCGCAGGCGCAGAGCGCGCACGACACGTTCTGGGACTTCGTGTCCCTGCACACCGAAGCCACCCACCACACCCTCTGGAACATGTCCGACCGCGCGATCCCCCGATCGCTGCGGATGATGGAGGGCTTCGGCGTCCACACCTTCCGCCTCGTCAACGCCAAGGGCGCCACGACGCTGGTGAAGTTCCACTGGAAGCCGAAGCTGGGCGTGCACTCCCTGGTCTGGGAGGAGGCACAGCTCACGAACGGCATGGACCCGGACTTCCACCGCCGCGACCTGGCCGACGCGATCGAGGCGGGCGCGTTCCCCCAGTGGGAACTGGGCGTCCAGACCTTCCCCGACACCCCGGAGCAGACCTTCGAGGGCATCGACCTGCTCGACCCCACGAAGATCGTTCCGGAGGAACTGGCCCCGGTCCGGCCCATCGGCCTGATGACGCTGAACGCCAACCCGACGAACTACTTCGCGGAGACCGAGCAGGTCGCCTTCCACCCCGGCCACCTCGTCCCCGGTATCGACGTCACCGACGACCCCCTGCTCGCCGGCCGGCTCTTCTCCTACCTCGACACCCAGATCAGCCGCCTCGGCGGCCCCAACTTCGGCCAGATCCCCATCAACCGGCCGCACGCCCCCGTCAACGACATGCTCCGCGACGGCATGCACCAGACCGCCGTCCACTCCGGGGTCGCGCCGTACCGGCCCAACAGCCTCGACGGGGGCTGCCCCTTCCTCGCCGGCGCCGACACGGGCGCCTTCATCGAGGTGCCGGTGGAGCTGCCCGCGGCCCGCAAGGTCCGTGAGGCTCCCGCCTCGTTCGACGACCACTTCACGCAGCCGCGGCTCTTCTGGCTGAGCATGACGCCGGTCGAGCGCGAGCACATCATCGCCGCGTACACCTTCGAACTCACCAAGTGCACGGAGCAGGCCATCAGGGAACGCGTCCTGTCCGTCCTGGCGAACATCGACGCGCGGCTGTGCGCGGAGGTGGCCACCGGGCTCGGGCTTCCCGCGCCGGCCCCCACCCGGCCCCTCACCGAACCGGCGCCGAGCCCGGCGCTGTCCCAAATCGGCGGCACCTGGCCGCTCGACGGACGGGTCATCGGCATCGTCGCCGACGCCGGCTCCGATCTGAAGGGCGTCCGTGCCGTGCGGGACGCCGTCCTGAAGGCCGGGATGGTCCCTCTCGTGATCGCCCCCACGGGCGGCGCGCTCGGTACCGGGAAGAACCCGGTCACGGTCCAGCGGACGTTCGCCGCCTCGCGTTCCATCGAGTTCGACGCCCTCCTCCTCGCCGGCACGCCCACGGCGGCGGCCGACGCCCGCGGCGCCCGCGACGCCAAGGCCGGAGCCCCGGACGCGGACGGCCCCGACCCCCGGGTCGTCCTGCTGCTCGCGGAGGCCTACCGCCACGGCAAGGCCATCGGCGGCTGGAACGACTCCTCCCGCGTCCTGCGAGCGGCCGGCATCCGGGAGGGCGATCCCGGTATCGCGTTCGCCGCCACCCCCGCCGCCGCCCTGAAGGGCATCACCCGGGGGCTGGCGGAACACCGCGCCTGGGACAGGTTCCCCGCCCCGGTCTGACACGGCCCGGTCTGACCCGCCTCGGTCTGACCCGCCCGGTCTGACCCGCCCCGGTCTGACCCGGCCCGGCCGGGTCCGTACCGGCCCTACGGAGTCCCGGCCCCTGCTCCTCGGAGCAGGGGCCGATCCGCGGTGCGGCCCGCGGCGATGTCTGAGCAGCGGTGACGCGGGTACACGAGGACAACGGCCAGGCCCCGCCCTTTCGACTGGAGTGTGAGGCTCGCATACGCCCCCAGTCGCACGAGGAGATGCCTTGACGACCACCACCCCGGTCCTGGCCACCCCCTGCCGGTCGGTACGCGCAGCCGCCCCCATAGCCGTCGGCCTGCCGCATTCGGCGCTCGACGCGATGCTGGACGCCGCCTACGAGACGCACCGCCGTTTCCGGCACGGCGCGTTCGCCGAGCCGTGCCCGACCTGCAACGTCTCTGCGGGCGAGCTCTGCCTGGCGCGACGCAGCGTGCACGCCGCCCGCCGGCTGGCGCACCGTGCCCGGGGAACACAGGGCGAGCTGGGCTTCGCTCCCTTCGCAGCACGGTGAGCGGGTCAGGACGCCCCGGCCGGCCGGGGAGCGGCCGGCCGGCGCCCCGGGGTCAGGCCAGGTCGAACCGGTCGAGGTTCATGACCTTGTCCCACGCCGCCACGAAGTCGCGCACGAGCTTCTCTCCGGCGTCCTTCGCGGCGTAGACCTCGGCGATGGCCCGGAGCTGGGAGTGCGATCCGAAGACGAGGTCGACGGCGGTGGCCGTCCACTTGACCTCGCCCGTCGCGACGTCCCGGCCTTCGAAGACGTTCTCGTCGGAGGCCGAAGCCTTCCACTCGGTGCGCATGTCGAGCAGGTTGACGAAGAAGTCGTTGGTCAGCGTTTCCGGCCGGTCGGTGAAGACCCCGTGCGCGGAACCGCCGAAGCCGGTGTTCAGGGCCCGCATGCCACCGGTCAGCACCGTCATCTCGGGTGCGGTCAGCGTCAGCAGGCTGGCGCGGTCCAGCAGGAGGGTCTCCGGCGAGAGCTTCTCCCCGGACGGGAGGTAGTTGCGGAACCCGTCCGCCCTGGGTTCGAGCACGGCGAAGGACTCGGCATCGGTCTGCTCCTGCGAAGCGTCCGTGCGCCCCGGCGCGAACGGGACCGTGACGGCGTGCCCGGCGTCCTTCGCGGCCCGTTCGACGGCCGCGCACCCGCCCAGCACGATCAGGTCGGCGAGCGAGATCTTCGCCCCGCCCACGGCCTGGGAAGCGTTGAAGTCCCGCTGGATCCCCTCCAGGGCCCGGATCACCTCGGTCACCTCGGGCAGCGCGTTGAGCTCCCAGTCCTTCTGCGGTGCGAGCCGGATCCGTGCCCCGTTGGCCCCGCCGCGCATGTCGGTGCCGCGGAAGCTCGCCGCCGACGCCCAGGCGGTGGTGACGAGTTGGGCGACCGACAGGCCCGTCGCGAGGATCCGGCCCTTGAGGTCGGCGGTCTCCGCCTCCCCGACCAGTGCGTGATCGACCGCGGGAACGGGGTCCTGCCACAGCTGCGGCTCGGGGATCCAGGGGCCGAGGTAGCGCGAGAGGGGCCCCATGTCGCGGTGCAGCAGCTTGTACCAGGCCTTGGCGAACGCGTCCGCGAGCCGGTCGGGGTTCTCGTGGAAGGCCTTCGAGATCGGCCCGTAGACCGGATCAAGCTTCATCGAGAGGTCCGTCGTCAGCATCATGGGCGCGTGCCGCTTCGACGGATCGTGGGCGTCGGGCACCGTGCCCTGGGCCGAGGGGTCCGTGGGCGTCCACTGCTTGGCGCCGGCCGGGCTGGTCGTGAGCTCCCAGTCGTAGCGGAACAGGTTGTCCAGGTACCCGTTGTCCCACTTCGTCGGCTCGGAGGTCCACGCGCCCTCCAGCCCGCTGGTGAGGGAGTCGGCCCCCGCCCCGCTGCCGTAGGAGTTCTTCCAGCCGAGGGCCTGCTGCTCGATGGGGCAGCCCTCGGGCTCCGGACCGATGTACTCGGAGCCGACCGCGCCGTGGCACTTGCCGAAGGTGTGGCCGCCGATGATCAGCGCGGCCGTCTCCTCGTCGTTCATCGCCATGCGCGCGAAGGTCTCGCGGATGTCCCGGGCGGCGGCGAGGGGATCCGGATTGCCGTTGGGCCCCTCGGGATTGACGTAGATCAGTCCCATCTGCACCGCGCCGAAGGGACCGGTGAGTTCCCTGTCGCCGCTGTAGCGCTCGTCCCCGAGCCAGGTGTCCTCCGACCCCCAGAAGATCTCCTCGGGCTCCCAGATGTCCTCCCGCCCGAAACCGAACCCGAAGGTCTTCAACCCCATGGATTCGATGGCGCAGTTGCCGGCGAACACCAGCAGGTCGGCCCAGGAGATCTGTCGGCCGTACTTCTGCTTCACCGGCCAGAGCAGACGGCGGGCCTTGTCGAGACTGGCGTTGTCCGGCCAGCTGTTGAGGGGTGCGAAGCGCTGCGCGCCGGAGCCGCCCCCGCCGCGGCCGTCGGCGATGCGGTACGTGCCCGCGGCGTGCCAGCTCATCCGGATGAAGAGCGGCCCGTAGTGGCCGTAGTCGGCGGGCCACCACTCCTGGGAGGCGGTCATCACCTCGAAGACGTCCCGCTTCAGCGCCTCGACGTCCAGGGACGCGAACTCCGCCGCGTAGTCGAAGTCCTCACCCATCGGATTGGAGCCGGGCGCGTGCTGGTGGAGAACCTGAAGGTCCAGCTGGTTCGGCCACCAGTCCCGGTTCGTCCTGGGACGGGTCGGCGCGGGGGTCGGGGAGGGAATTACCGGGTTCTCGCTTTCGCTGCCGGACACGTCAGCCCTTCTTCCTGTCTCGGTGATTTCCGCTGCCGGCCGCGCTGACTGCTCCTGATGCCGTCGGCTTCGCGAGTCGAGCAGGGCGACCCGCGCCGCCGACGAGAACATATCCTCACGGACGAGGTCGATAATCGAGCGCGTATCGGCGTCCGTATGGTCGCGCACCGCAGACCGCACCGCTACGAGAACACGCAGGGCACCGCCACGTAACCGGCACTCGAAATCCAGGGGTGACATCTTCCGATCATCACGGCCTCCCCCGCCGATATGAGAATCGGAATTCGAAGCGGAACACGCGGAATTTCAATCGAGAGTGACGACCGTCCCGACACGCATTGGAGAGGCGAACCGAAATGAGCGACCTGCTGGAACGGCTGAGAAGGCGCGGCTGGCGCATGACGTCCCAGCGGCGCGTCGTCGCGGAAGCCCTCGACGGGGAGCACGTGCACCTCACGGCCGACGAGGTGCACGCGCGCGCGGCGCGGCGGCTGCCCGAGATCGCCCGGGCCACCGTCTACAACACCCTGGGCGAACTGGTGGCTCTCGGTGAGGTCGTGGAGATCGCCGCCCACGGCCGTGCGAAGCGCTACGACCCCAACGCGCACCGTCCGCACCAGCACCTCGTGTGCTCCGGCTGCGGCATCATCCGCGACGTCCACCCGACCGGCGATCCGCTGGCCGGGCTTCCGGCGCGGGAGCGGTTCGGCTTCACCGTGTCCGAGGCCGACGTCACCTACCGCGGTCTGTGCCCGGCGTGCGCCCCCGGCGGCGGGCCGCGGGGGGCGGGTACGGCGGACCGCCGGGCTCAGGGCCCGGAGCCTACGGCGTGTCCGGAGAGATCTTCGCGGCGTGCATGACGAGTCGGCCGATCCGGGTTTCGTGACTGGTCGCCGTCGTGCTGTGGTCGGTGATCGAGTCCGGCCGGGCGTCCGTGAGGTACCACGTGGTGAGCGGGGCCTCGGAACCCTCCCGGATCTCCTCGATCTTGACGTTGCACGGCTCGGCGGGCGCCTCCGTGGAGGACAGGGCCCAGTCCCGGGCCCCGGGAGCGTCGGTGATGACGCACTCGTCGAGGGTGAGCGTGAGCACCTGCCCGGGCAGGCCGAGGTCCCCCTGGGGACCGAGACCCGTCACCTCACCACAGGTGAAGCGCTCCCCCCGGACGGTGACGTAGTAGCTGCTGGACACGTTCTCAAGGGATTCGTTCATGCCCGTCGCCTGCCCCGTCCACCCCGTGCCAGACACCGTGACGGCAGGTGTTGCGGGCGACACGGCCGGAACGCCGCGGAGTCCTCCCGTCGGCGTCGTCCGGTCTACTGTGGGAAATGTCCCGTTCCACGTGAGCAGCAGATGAGGCCGGCAACTGTGTCGACGTCGAGCCGTGAGATCCCCGGTACCCCCTGCTGGGTCAGCCTCCTGGCCCGGGATCTCCCGTCCGCCCAGAGGTTCTACGGCGCCGTGCTCGGGTGGGAGTTCCGACCCACCCACCTCGGCGACGGCGTCCTCGTCGCCTTCCGCGACGGTTCCCCCGTCGCCGGCATCGGCGCGCTCACCGGGAGCCGCGGCGTGCCCGCGGTGTGGACGCCGTACTTCGCCGTCGAGGACGCCGACGCGACGGCCGCACGGATCCGTGAACGCGGCGCGACGATGGCGGTCGGCCCCCTGGCCTTCGGTACCGGACGGGCCGCCTTGGCGGCGGACCCCGCCGGGGCCGTCTTCGGGTTCTGGCACGGCGAGGCCGTCCCCGACTGGTCGATGGGCCGCGGAACCGCCCCGGCCTGGCTGGAACTGCGCACCCGGGACGCGTTCGCCGCCGCCATCTTCTACGGAGAGGTACTGGACTGGGACAGCCGGCGGCCCGGCAGCTGCACCGTCTCCTACGAACACGACCACGTCGTCCTGCGCCACGGCCACGACACCGTGGCCCGCATCAGCGGCGGCGCGCTCGAAGAAGCCCCGGACCCCGAGGTGCGCCCCCGCTGGCACGTCCACTTCCACGTGCCCGACCTCGAATCCGCGATCGACGCCGCCACCGGTCTCGGCGGCAGGGCGGCCTCCCCCGTACAGACCTCCGCCACGAGCCGGTGGATGGTTCTCTCCGATCCCGACGGAGCGCTCTTCACCGTGGTGGCACCGCAGGACGCGTAGCCCCGGCGCGGGAGGGGGCCGGGGTCCTCACTTTCCCGCCCGGCGCCGCGACCCCACTTCCTTGATCTTGGCGAGGGCGAACCCCACTCCCTGGCCCACCGACGGTTCGGGCGGCACGGCCACCTCTTCGGGATTGGTCAGGACGTCCAGCAGGACCGGGCCCGGGGTGTCGAGCGCCCGGCGTACGGCTTCGTCCAGATCGGCCGGATCCGTGACGCGCAGGCCGGTCAGACCGAGGGCCGTGGCGACCGCCGCGAAATCGGGATTGTCGAGCTCCGTACCGAATTCGGGCAGGCCGGCCTGTTCCTGTTCGAGTTTGACCATGCCCAGCCGCCGGTTGTCGAAGACGACGAGTTTCACCGGCAGCCGGTAGGTCTTGATCGTCATGAGGTCACCCAGCAGCATGCTCAGGCTGCCGTCTCCGCAGAAGGCGACGATCTGGCGGTCGGGCGCCCACAGCTGGGCTCCGAGGGCCTGCGGCATGGCGTTGGCCATGGACCCGAGGTTGTACGAGCCGATCAGGCGCCGCGTACCGCGCATGGTGACGAAGCGGGAGAGCCAGACGGTGGCCATGCCGGTGTCGGAGGTGAAGACGGCGTCCTCGCTCGCGTACGCGTCCACGGCGGCGGCCAGCGCCTCGGGGCGGATCTCGTGGTCGCGGTTGTCCAGCACCGCCCGCAGCTTGCCGGTCCACCGGTGCTCGTGAGCCGGGTCGGCGAGCCTCTGCTGCCCCTCGGTCCAGTGGGCGAACCGGTCCCGGGCATCGTCCAGGTGCGCGCGGTCGGGGGCCTGCTTCAGGAGCGGGAGCAGGGCGCGCAGCGTGGCTCCGACATCGCCCACGAGGCCCACGTCGACGGGGACCCGCCGGCCCAGATGCTCCCCGCGGGTGTCGACCTGGACGACCTTGCGGTCCTTCGGGTACCACTCGCGGTAGGGGAAGTCGGTGCCCAGCATGAGGAGGGCATCGCCCTGGTCGAGGGCGTGGGCGGCGGCCGGGTTGCCGATCAGGCCGGTCTGGCCCACCTGGAAGGGGTTCTCGTCCTCGAACCCCTCCTTCGCCTTCAGCGTGAGCACCATGGGCGCGGCGAGGAGATCGGCGGTACGGAGCACTTCGGCGCGGGCGTCCCGAGCTCCGCGGCCGACGAGCAGGGTGACGCGCGAAGCGGCGTTGAGGAGTTCGGCGGCCGCGGCGAGGGCCGGGTCGTCGGGCCGGGTCACGGGCTGGTCGAGGGCGAAGCGGGTCGGCCGGTCCTCGCTCAGTTCCTGGTCGCCGAGGTCGCCGGGGACGGTCAGTACGGCCACTCCGCCCTGTGACACGGCGGCGCGCACCGCGGACTCCAGCAAGCGGGGCATCTGGTCCGGGGAGGTGACCGTGGCCCGGAAGACGGCCACGTCGCGGAAGAGGAGGTCGTTGTCGACTTCCTGGAAGTAGTCGCTGCCGATCTCCGCGAGGGGGACCTGGCCGCAGATCGCGAGCACCGGGGTGTGGCTCTTGGCCGCGTCGTAGAGACCGTTGAGGAGGTGCACGGAACCCGGTCCCACCGTGCCCATGCACACCCCGATGGTTCCGGAGAGCTGCGATTGCGCCCCGGCGGCGAAGGCCGCCACCTCCTCGTGCCGGCAGCCGATCCACTCCAGGCCGTCCGTGGTGCGGATCGCGTCGGTCAGGGGGTTCAGGGCGTCCCCGACGACTCCGAAGACCTGCCGGACCCCCAGTTCCTTGAATGCGTCGACGATGACGTGGGCGACGGTGCGTGCCACGGGGATGTCCTTCCATTCGTATGCCCGGCCGGATGTCCGGTCGGCTGTCCGGTCGGATGTCCGGTCGGGCGCTCTCTGGGTGCGCCGTGCCGGGGGTTTCCTGTCACCTGGGACGGGCAGCCGCCCCGGAGGGACTCCGGGAAGGCCGGGGCGAAGCGAGGTGGGAGCGATGGGTGAGGCAGGCATCTGGGGCTACGGACAGGACAGCGGCCATCTGACGGGGATCGACCTGATCGGCTATGCGGTCGAGGCCACGGACGGACACATCGGAAAGATCGACAAGCACTCCGAGGGCGTCGGCGCGTCGTACCTCGTCGTCGACACCGGAGCCTGGATCTTCGGCAGGCGCGTCCTGCTTCCGGCCGGCACCGTCCGCCGGATCGACACCGCCGGGGAGAAGGTCTACGTCGACCGGACCAAGGAGCAGATCGAGAACGCACCCGAGTTCGACGAGGCGAAGCACGCGGGCGAGCCCGGCTACCTGGAGCGGTTCGCCCACTACTACGGCATGCCCCACATGTAGCCGGGGGGCGACCCGGGTACCGACGGGCCGCCGCGGCCGCGGAGCCCCGGCCGCGCGATGGCTGGGGGGGTTGCCACCGCGCGGCTCGGGCCCGCTGGGGACTCCGCGCCGCTCACCGTCGCGGACTCCCGTGTCCCTTCTTATGGCCGGTCTCCGGGAGCCCAAACGGTCGGAGCGCAGACTTTTTCGCGGCGGTGGCGCAGGTCAGGCCCCTTCGCCGAGAACCGCACGGATCAGTTCCCGCTGGTCGCCGGTCAGGCCCGCCTCGTCGAGGTCGACCGTCTGGCCGTCGATGGTGATCCGGTAGTGGAAGCCGTCCGCGACCGGTCGTACGGCGCGCCGCGCGAGACCCTCCCATTCCGCGGCGTCCCGCCGGACGGAGGTGTCGATCTTCCGCATCTTGTCCGCACCGGTGAAACCCCCGGAGCGACTGACGGTGATCAGCATGGCCGTTCTCCTTCGGATGTCGGAGCTGTAGGAGCTGTCGGTCGGTTCGCCTGCCCCCGATCGGGCTCCGCTCCCCCGCCGGGCCCGCGCCGCGTGGCGAAGGGCTCGAACTCGTCGGCGCCTGGCCGACAGGCGGCAGGTGGGGCGGGCGCGGGCGGGTCGCCAGGGTCGGTCGCGCCGGTCGGGCCGGTCGGGTGCGCTTCGGGGTCCGGTCCGGTGAGTTCCGGCTCCAGGCCCTCGGCCACCGCGCTGCGGCGGCGTCCGGTGTCGGACCGCCAGGCCTCGAAGACCAGGGCCGTCGCGGTGACCACCCCGAGGCCCAGCAGCCAGCCGCCCACGACGTCGCTGACCCAGTGGACCCCCAGCGCGACCCGCGTGTAGCCGACGCCCACCACGGTGACCAGCGCGACCACCCAGGGCAGCGGACGCCAGGCCCGCGGAATCATCGGCAGCAGGACCAGCAGCAGGACGGCGCACGAGGTCGTCGCCGTCATCGCGTGGCCGGAGGGGAAGGAGAAGCCGGGCGCGTGGGCGACGGGGTCCGGCAGATGCGGCCGCGCCCGCTCCACCGCGCTCTTGACCAGCAGCCCGATCAGACCGCCCGCGACGGCCGTGACGCCGGCCCAGGCCGCCAGCCGCCAGGCGCGCCGGCTCACCAGCCAGGCCACGAGCACGGCGACCAGCAGCCGCATGGTGACCGGGTCCCACACCCGGTCCGAGAGCACCCGCAGGAGGGCCACCCGGTCCGGGTGGGCGAGCGCCTCGGCGTGGAGGCGTTCGGCCACGCCCTGGTCCAGGCGGTGCAGTGGCGCCCACTGGGACTCCACCAGTACGAGGGCGAGGGCGAAGGGGACGGCTGCCAGGGCCGTCGCGGCCGCGACGAGCAGGAGTCTCGCGCCGAAGGTGGCGTCGGTTCCGGCGTGCCGCGCGAGCAGGCTCCGTAGCGGACCCGGCGGACGCTCGGCTCCGCGCGGCTGCCGGGGTCCTCCCGGCTGCCCCGGTCCTTCCGGCTGCCCCGGTCCTTCCGGCTGCCGGGCTCCTTCCGGATTCCGCTGAACGCGTCCAGCACCTTCCGTGCGCCGTGCCATGGTGGCGGCTCCCTCTCGTGTGCGTGCGGTGGCGGGCCTCCGGCCGCCGGTGGCCCGAGGCCGGGGTGGTCAGACCCCGGGGTCCTTCCTGACCGGCTCCTTCACCCCCGCCCGTACGGCTTCCAGCTGGGCGGCGAAGGAGAGGCCGAGGAAGAGTGCCATCGAGGTGAGGTAGGACCACAGGAGCAGCGCCACGATGGCGCTCAGGGGCCCGTAGACGCTGGTGAAGGAACTGCTCTCGCTGATGTAGAGGCTCAGGGCCCAGGTCGCGAGGTTCCACAGCACCAGGTGGACGACGGCCCCGAAGGCCAGCCAGGTGTAGCCGGGTTGGCGCCGGCGCGGGGAGCGGCGGAAGATCGCGCTCGTGGCGAGTACGGCGAGCAGGATGCCGATGGGCCAGCGCAGGAGGTCCCAGGCCCGCACGGTGTCGGGAGAGAGCCGGTACACCTCGGCCAGCGCACGGGTCAGATGGGTGCCCAGCACGGTGAGGATGAAGCTGAGCCCCAGCGGGAGTCCCGCGAGGGCCGCCATCACCAGGCCCCGGCTGTACTTGGCGAGGAAGGGCCGGTCGCGCTCGTTGCCGTAGATGCGGTTGGCGCCCCGTTCCACCTGGCAGAGGGCGGTGGTGACGTTGACCAGCGAGAACAGCAGGCCCAGCCACAGCGCGGCCTGGCCGCCGTCGCCGGCGTGCCGTCTGCTCTCGCTGAGCGCGTCGTCGACGACGGCCTGGCCCGGGCCGCTGGTGAGCCCGCGGATGGTGAGCTCGGCGACCCGGCCCACGTCCTCGGTGTGCAGCACCCCGGACAGGCCGACGGCCGCGATGGCCAGCGGGACTATCGACAGGACGGTCTGCAGGGCGAGCGCGCGGGCGTGGCTGAAGCCGTCGGCGTAGCGGAAGCGCACGAAGGAGTCGCGCGCCAGGCTCCAGCCGCCGTAGCGGCGCAGTGCGGTCCACGCCTCGTCGGCGGAGAGCTCCTCGCCGCTCACATCGTGCTGCTGCGGTACCCGGCGCGCCGTGCCCATCGTGTTCCTGCCTTCTCGTGTCTCGTCTCGTGCGTACCTGCGGGGGCCCGCGGGCGTACGGGGCGTGCGGGCCTACGGGGCGTGCGCGCCCGGTGTCAGGACGGTGTGCCGGGGACCGCCGCCGGAAGCCGCTCGGCGGGCTGGGCCTGCGCCGCCCCGGGCGCGCGGGGCAGGTACACCCGCAGCGCTCCCGGTTCGATCTCGGCGGTGAGGCGCAGACCGTCGCTCACGGCGTCACCGTCGAGCTCGCGCGGCTGCGGTACGGAGCAGCGGACGTCGATCCGGGTGGCGCTGAAGTACTCCAGCGCTCCCCCGGCCTCGCTGCGCCCGTCCGGGGCTGCCGGGCCGGGGGCGGCCGGCGGGCGCCGGCGCAGCAGACGGGCCCCCAGGTGCCCGGCCGCGGTGAGCCATCCGGCGGGGCCGCGCGGGTCGAAGAGCACCACGTCCAGGCGTCCGCTGTCCGGCCGCGCCGCCGGCAGGAGCGGCAGGCCGCCCTGCAGCGTGCCGACGTTTCCGATGACGACCATGCGGGCCCTGCGCCGCAGCCGGCGGCCCCCGTCGACGCGGACCGTGAGGTGGACGCCGGGATCGCACAGGTGCCGTAGGGCCGACAGGACGTACGCCGCCCAGCCCATCCGGGACTTGAGCCGCGGGGAGGCGTCCCGGACCATCGCGGCGTCGAATCCGGCGCCGGCCATGACGGTGAACCGCATCGGTTCGAGCCCGTCGCCCCGGACCCGGCCGACGTCGATGCCGAAGCTCTCCCCGGACAGGGACTCGGCCAGGGCCGCGGCCGGATCCATCGGGAGGCCGAGGTTGCGGGCGAGCAGGTTCCCGGTGCCGCAGGGCACCAGGGCCAGCGGGATCCGCGTGCCCGCCAGGACCTCGGCGCAGGCGCGCAGGGTGCCGTCGCCTCCGCAGACCACCACGAGGGCGGGGCGGACGGCGGGGAGCTCCTCGGCCAACGTGCCGCAAGGGAGATCGGCGGAGGTCAGGATCCACCGCAGGTCCCGGTGGCCGTGCTCGCGCAGGACGGCCGCCAGCCGGTCCGCGAGCTCGTCCGGGCAGCCGTTCGGGTGGCGCACGACGAGGACCGGACCGCCGGCGCCGCGCGGGACGGGCGCCCCGCGCCCGGGCCGCTCCGCCGCGTCGGGCTCCGCGGCGGCCCGTCGCCCGTGCAGCAGCGCGAACCCGGTGATCAGCAGGGTCAGGGTGCCGTTGAGGAGGCCGCCCGCCACATCGCTGGGGTAGTGCATGCCGCGGTACATCCGCGACAGTCCGACGGCCGGCGGGATCAGCAGCAGGGTGCCCGTCACCACGTAGCGCCACGGGCCGCGCAGGCGCAGCGCGGCGATGACGGCCAGTCCCCCGTAGAGCGCGAGGGAAGCACCGACGTGCCCGGAGGGGAAGCTCGACGTGGGCGGCGCGGGGTCCTCGTGGGGAACCTCGGGCCGCGGCCGGTCCACGAAGGCCGTCACCAGCACGAACACCGCCGACTGCGCGGCCACCGTGACGCCGAGGAACAGTGCCTCGGCGCGCAGGGCGACGCGCGGGAGGACGAGCAGGGCGACGATGCAGACCAGGGTCGTACCGATGACGGCCTGGGTCCCGGCGAGTACGGAGAACACCTCCGAGACTCCGGACGTGGCCGGGTCCCGGCCCTCCGCCAGGTCCTTGTCGATCGAGGCCTCGGCCGACAGGGGCCAGTGTCCGGCCGCCGGTCCGGTGACCAGCCGACCCAGCCCGACCATCAGGGCCGCCTGCACGGGAAGGAGCAGGAGCGGTCCGACACCGCGCGCGGAGGAACCGCAGCTTCGCTTCATGGATGCCTTCTGGCCCGCGCGGACCGAAAGATGCGCACCCCTGGGGATCGGCCGGTCGCGACGGCTGGAAGCCGGTAGATTAGGCATACCTTAGAACCACTTCGTCCACTGCGTGACGAGGGTACGAAGGGGTGCGCTGGACGCTGACGGAGGACGGGACAGAGATGCCGGGCAAGGGTCGGGACGACAGGCGTCCGCATGGTGAGCTGCTCTCGGATGTGCTGGCCGTGCTGTGGGAGGCCGGCGAGCCGATGACCGCTCAGCAGGTCAACGCCGTGCTCGGCCAGGGGCTGGCTCGGACGACGATGGCCACCATCTTGTCCCGGCTCTACGAAAAGGGGACGCTGCGCCGGATCCCGTACGGCCGCGGGTTCGCCTACGAGCCGGTGGAGGACGCGGCGGGGCTCGTCGCCGGACGGATGCGCCGGGAGCTCGAGAGCGAGCCGCGGCGTGACCTGGTCCTGATGAGGTTCGTGTCCTCGCTGTCGGAGAGCGACGAGGAGACCCTGCGGCGCCTGCTTCTGGAGGCCGACGAAGCTGCCGGGGACGAAGGGGCCGAAGGGGCCGCCGAGTGACCTTCGTCCTGGTCGCGGTCGTGCTGGCCCTCGCGTTGCCCTGGGGCGGCGCCCCGCTGGCCCGGCGCCTGGCCGGCGTCCTGCCGCCCCGGGCCGCCTGCTGGACCCTGACCGCTGCGGCCCTCCTCATGGCCGGCGGTACGGTCTCGGCGCTGATCGGCCTGTTCCAGGTGCCGTTCCTCGCCTCGCTGGAGCGGGTTCCCCTCGCGCGTGTACGGGAGGCCTGGCCGGCGGCCGTACCGCTCGCCGTCGCGGCCGGCGCGATCCTGCTCGTCCAGACCGTGCTGCTGACGCGGCGGTGGTTCCAGCACCGTTCCCTGCTCGACCGCGCCTGGCTCGCGACCGCCTTGGGAACGGGCGACGGGGACCTGCTCCTGGTCCCGGGAAGCGCCGTGGATGCCTTCGCCCTGCCCGGCCACCGGGGCCGGAGCGGCCGGATCGTGGTCACCTCCGGCATGCTGCGAGCGCTGAAGAGCGGCGAGCGCGAGGTGCTGCTGGCCCACGAGCGCGCCCACCTGTCGGGCCGCCACCATCTGCTGTCGGCTGCGGTCGACCTGTCCGCCACGGTGCATCCCGCGCTCCGGAGCGTGCGTGACTGCCTGGGGTTCCACCTCGAGCGCTGGGCGGACGAGGCCGCGGCGGCCGAGGTCGGCAACCGGAAGGTGGCGGCGGCGGCCATCGCCAGGGCCGCCCTCGCCGGAGCCGCACGGGAACCGCGCACCCGCAGCGGGTACCCGCTGCTGTCGGTGGCTTCCGGGCCGGTGCCCCAGCGGGTCGAGGCACTGCTCGGGCCGGCTCCGGCCGGCCCGCGGGGCGGCGCCCGCCGCGCAGGCGCCGTCGGCCTCGCGGTGACGGTGGCGGCCTCGGCCTTCGCCGCCCTCGCGCTGGCGTACGGGCTGCACGAGTACGTCGAGTACGCGGCCGCCGCCGTACGGGGAAACTGACGCGCGGCGCGGAACGGGGCCCGTGCCGCCCGCGCCGCGGCCGCATCCGCCGGACCGGTGCCCGCCAAGCGGGGCAGCCGCATCGCCCGGCATCCACTGACAGGAGATGTCAGTGGACCGGCCCTAGCCTGCGGCGCATGGACGACAACGGGACCATGGACCACACGCACACCGGGCGGGGCACCGCATGAGCATCGTCGAACTGCGGCAGTACACCCTGCATCCGGGTGCCCGGGAGGCGCTGATCGAGCTGTTCGAGCGCGAGTTCGTGACCGGGCAGCAGGCGGTCGGCATCACCGTCGGCGGCCGGTTCCGCGACCTGGACGACCCGGACCGCTTCGTCTGGCTGCGGGCCTTCCCGGACATGGCGCACCGCCGGCGCGCGCTGGAGGCGTTCTACACCGGCCCCGTCTGGCGGGAGCACCGCGACGCCGCCAACGCCACCATGATCGACGGCGGCAGCGACGACGTACTGCTGCTGCGCGGTCCGGGCTTCACACCGGAGCCGGGCACGGGTGAGGTGCCGGCCACCGTGTGCCACCCCGCCGACGCGGCCGCTTTCGACGCGTACGCCGCCCGGCACCTGCGCCCGGAGCACGCGCTGCACCGCACCGAGCACGCCGACAACGACTTCCCGCGCCTGCCCGTCCGCACGGGGGAGGACGTCCGGGTCTGGTTCGGCCGGGCCGCGCCGGCGCCCTGGCCGAGCCGACGGCTGCGTCTGGGGCCCGTGACGCCTTAGGGGGTGTCCGTGAAGTCCCGACTGCGTCGCGACGCCCGGCTGTTCCGTATCTTGCCGGGCCCGCGGCGTCCGGCACCGCGGCCGGGCGGCCTGCTCAGTCGGGCCCCTCGTCCGTCCCGGTGCGCTGAATGAGCCGGAAGCCGCTCCGGGTTCGGACCTTCTTGTCCGGCCGACGGGGCCGGTAGGCGGCCGGGAGGTAGGCGCCACGGCCGCGGGGGGACGGGCGGACACGGCGTGCCGCGTCCAGCAGGGCCGCCAGGGCGGGCGAGTTCTTGGCCCGTGCCTGGAATCGGTTGTGGCGCAGACCCGCGAGTCCGATGGCCTCGGGCAGGGTGGCGCCGTTGCCGATGGCCACCAGCAGGGCACGCAGCATCGCCGGGGTGTCCTCCTTGCCCGGCCCCACCCCGTGGGCGGCGGCGAGGGCGGCGGCACCGTGGAAAGCTGCCGCGAAGGCGGGGTCCGTCTCCATCCAGCTCCGCAGGACGGATGCGGAGACCCCCGCCCACGTTGCCGCGGCCTCCGGCCGGAGCCCCTGGGCGGCCGCCTGGAGCACTTCTCCCATCCGGGCCAGGGTGGAGTCGCGTTCACTCGCCATGCCGCCCAGAGCGGTCTGCAGCGCTTGGTCGACGGTGCTGCCGCCCTTCAGCCAGGCGATGACCTGGTCGGGGCCGGGGCCGGGGCCGGGGCCGGGGCCGGGCTCGCCCCGGTCCGGCGCGGGCCCGGACTTCCTCGGTTCGTACATGTCCCCTCCCCGCTCGTACTCAGTGGCGGCTTCCGCCTCTCCTGCGCCTCCGCCGGACTCGCGCCGACGGGCGCCACCGCGACGTGGAGCACGGTGCCGGGCCGGCGGAAGACCCCGGCCAGGTCGATCCCGAGGGCGCCCTTGGGGACGTGCCGGCCCAGGACGACTCCGTGCGGGGCTCGCGAGAGTCCCCTCCGCGCCGTGGGCTCACTCGACGACTGCGGCGGCCGACCCGGACGGCGGCCGGCCGAGTGCGTCGCGAACCGTCGCGGAGCCTACATACATGTAGTCACTGAGGAAAAGCCGCCCCCCTGCCTTGGCCGGTGGTCCGGACCCGGGCCGTATCAGTCGGCGGGATGCTCTCCCTGCGCGATCTCCACTCCGCGGTGCAGCCATACGGCGCCGCCGAGGGTCGATGCTCCCGCCGAGGCGGTCACCAGCGCCATGGCCAGCAGGGCGGGTGCGATGCGGCGGGCGGGGGCCTGCGCGAGGAGGGCCCGGACCCGCGCGGGGACGGGGCCGGTGGTGGCTCCGGCCACAACGGTGGGCAGCAGCCGCCCGGTTCCGCGGGACGTGGCGGCCAGGGCGGCGTGCCCGACGGCTCGCGCCGTCAGGCGCCGGTCCCCGCACGTGGCGGCCGCCGCCTCGTCCGCGGCGCGCTCGGCGGCGAAGGACACGTGCGGGATCACCGCCGCCAGGGCCGGATGGCACCAGCCGGCCAGTCGCGCCAACGCCAGGAACACGTGGTGGCGTCCGGCGAGGTGAGCCCGTTCATGGCTGAGCAGCGCTTCGCGCTCCCCGGGTTCCAGGGCCCTGAGCATGCCCGCCGTGACGACGACCCTGCCCGCCGCCCCCAGGCCGCCGGGCAGCGCGAACGCGTCCGGCCGCTCGTCGTCGATCACGCTCAGGCCCCCGGCCTCGGGCACACCGGCCACGCGACCGTGGGCCGCTCGCAGCCGCAGCACTTCGGCGAGGACCCCTCGTACCCCGAGGACCACGCCCAGGGCGAGGGCGCCGAGCGCCGGCACCGAGAACGCGAGCACGAGGGACGCCGGGCCGGCCTGAACGGGTCGGAGCAGGTGCGCCAGTCCGGCCAGTACGGGAAGGTCCAGGGCGACCGGCAGGACGAGGGCGCCCAGACAGGCCGGCACACCGAGGGCCATGACGGTGGTGGCGCCGGTGACCGACCACAGGGCGACGTCGGGCCGGATCCGCTCGGCGGTCCGCCGCGCCAGCGGCGGCAACAGCCAGGGCAGCAGCAGCGGAACCAGCAGGAGCACGATCACGGGCGGCCCTCCTCCAGCAGCCGCCGGAGCTCGGCCTCGTCGCCGGAGCTGAGCCCCTGCACGAACCGGGCCAGCACGATGCCGCGGTCCTCGCCGACCTCGTCGAGTGCGTGGTGCATGCGCCGCGCCGTCAGGCCGTGCGCGTCCTGGACGGCGAAGTAGACGAACCCCCGCCCGCCGGGGCGACGGCCCACCATCCCCTTCTCGCACAGCCGACCCAGCAGGGTCGCCACCGTGGTGCGGGCCAGGTCCTGGGATATCGCCACCCGTACCTCGGCGGCCGACAGCGGCCCTCCGGCCGCCCACAGCGCTGCGAGCACGCTGGCCTCCAGCTCACCGGCGGGCCTGCGCTCGCCGTCCCCCTCCGCCATGGAGTCCTCCATCCATCGAGCTACCGCGCTACCGCGCTACCGGACGGCTGCGGAAAAGCAGACCGACTACTTTACTGTAGACCGGACGCGGCGGGATCCCTTCCCCACCCGGCACCCGGCACCCGGCACCCGGCACCCGAACGCGCAGGCCAGCACGGAGAGCCACACCGCGGCGAAGAGCCAGCCGCCGATCACGTCGCTGAACCAGTGCACCCCCAGGTAGACGCGGGTCAGGCCGACAGCCGCGCCCCAGAGCCCGATCACGAGGACGGCCGCCCGGGGCGCCCGCGGACCGCGCAGAACCAGCGCCGCCACCAGGAGGCCCGCGGTCAGCGCGGCGGTGGTGGCGTGCCCGGAGGGAAACGACCAGCGCGAGGCGTGCGCGGCCCAGTCGCCCACCGGAGGGCGCGGGCGGGCGATCGAGGCCATGGCCGCGTAGCGAAGGGCCTGTCCGGCTCCCAGGCAGAGCAGCAGACCGGCCGCCGCGAAGGCCCGCTGCCCGGTGGTGCGCCCCGCGTACAGGCCGGCCAGCAGGAGCAGCAGGTACGGGATGAGACCGGTGCCGGTGTCGGTCAGGGCGCGCGCGAGCGCCTCGGCGACGGCGGGGCGGTGCGCCACGGACCATCGGTGGAGACCGGCGTCGGCGGGAAGGGGGCGCCCGGAGGCCCTCAGGACCCACAGCGTCAGCAGCCCGAAGAGCACTCCGGCGGCCAGGGCCGCCCACCTCGCGCGGCGGGCGAGCCGGGCACGCGTCACGAGCCGGGCCCGCGTCACGAACCGGGCCGCATCACGAGCCGGTCCCTGTCACGAACCGGGCCCCCGTCACGAGCCGGCCAGGAGCGGACGCAGCGGGCCGCTCTTCAACTTCCGCGCCCAGGCGCCCTCGTGGCGCCGGACGGAGCGCGCCAGGACGTAGGCCACCAGCGCGCCGACGAGGAGCCCGGCGAGCACGTCGTGCGGGTAGTGCGCGCCCACCCAGACCCGGGAGCCGGCCATCAGTACCGCCGCGGCCACGGCAAGGGCTCCGAGCCGGCGCGAGACGAAGAGCAGCGCGACGGCCGCCGCCGCGGCGATGGCGGCGTGGTTGCTGGGGAAGGACCAGTCACCGGGAGCCGGACAGGCCTCCAGCGTGGACACCCGAAGGCTCCGGCACGGCCGGTCCTCACGCACCACGCTCTTGAGCAGCAGATCCGCGCCGAAGGCGAGCACCGTGATCACCGGGACGGCGAGAGCGGTGACCACCCCGTGCGTGCCGGCGCGCCGGGCCGTCCACCACCCGGCGAGCATCAGCAGGGCGAGTACAGCCAGCCCGTAGGTCGACCAGGCGGCGATCAGGGCGTCCAGCCAGCCCGGAGCGCGGCGGGCGAGGCCGATCACGTCGGCGTAGGCGGAGCCGTCGACGGGCGAACCGTCGTACGCGGGGGTCATCGGGCAGATCCGTTCTGGTGCTTGCCGGCCCGTCGGGAGCGCAGCAGTTCGATCGCGAGCGGCAACAGGGAGAGGGCGACGACGAGGGCGACGACCGGCAGGAGGTAGCGCTCGACGCCGGGGACCGACGAGCCGAGCCCGTAGCCGCCCAGCACGAGGCCGACCGTCCAGGCGAGGCCGCCGACGACCTGCCAGAGGGTGAAGACGCGGGCCGGAACGCCGAGTGCACCGGCGAGCGGGTTGAGTACGGTGCGCACCACCGGGACGAAGCGGGCGAGGACGATGGCCTTGGCGTGCCCGTACCTTTCGAGCAGGACCTCGGCCCGCTCGGCGCCCTCGCGCAGCCGCTTGTTCCCCGTGCGCGCCAGCAGGGCCCCGCCGGCGCGGCGCCCGATCAGGTACCCCACCTGCGCGCCCGCCAGCGCACCGGTCGCGGCGGCAGCCAGCACCCATGGCAGGGAGAGCGTCGATGCCTTGTCCGCGTGTCCGGCACACAGCAGGCCCGCGGAGAACAGGAGCGAGTCCCCCGGCAGGAAGAACCCGACCAGCAACCCGGTCTCCGCGAACATCACGACCGCTATGCCCAGCACCCCGAAGGCCGCCAGCAGCGACTGCGCATCGAGCAGGTTGACCGCGAGGTCGGTCGCGAGGGGAAGGGAAGGGGCCATGGCGAGAGGGCCTCTCGGAGAGACGGGGGCAGGGCAGCCGAGCAGAACGCCCAGCGACTACATTCCCGTAGACGGTCTACTGCACTGTAGACGATCGCGGGACGAGTGCGGCCTCGGCAACGACGCTTCGGGCGACCGCGGCGCACCCCGCGGGACCTGCCCCCAGGGGGATCACCTAGAGTGAAGCGGGCGACTACGTCCATGTAGACGCGAGCGCTCGGACCCACACCGTGGGCCGCCATCCCTCACCGGACCGATGCGAGGAGGAGCGCCGATGCGGATCGTCATCGAAGACATCCCGGACGACCTCGGCAGCGAAATCGCCCTGGGCGTCATCGGGCTGGTCGCCCGCCACGCCCCGGTCTCCTCCGGCACCGACGGCCCCACCGTGTTCATGGAGAGCGACTGGACGACCGAGCGCGCCGCCCATTTGGTACGCGACCTCCCGGCCCGCGCCGTCCACGTCCTGCACCACGTCGTCGAGGGTTCCGGCTGGGCCGGTGTGGAAACGCTTCGCGGCGCGAACGGCGAGGAAGTCTGGAAGGGCCTCAACACCACCCTCACCAACGCGGTCACCCGCGGCACCCGGCGCGGACTGTGGCCCGCCGGAATCCGGGTCCCCCTGACCCCCACGGCCCACCACGACGAAGACCGGCGCATCCGCGGCTACGCCATGCCCTGCGAGTTGGTCGCGGTCTTCGCCCGGGCGATGAA
This sequence comes from Streptomyces sp. NPDC002104, assembly GCF_053593795.1. NCBI lineage: Bacteria > Bacillati > Actinomycetota > Actinomycetes > Kitasatosporales > Streptomycetaceae > Streptomyces > Streptomyces sp. NPDC002104. The sequence continues at coordinate 174,939 of NZ_JBSFDF010000004.1, forward strand.
GACGGTCAAGGGAGAGACGGCCGTCCGGCCTGCCGCGCCGCGAACGCGACCAGGATGACGTGGCCGTAGGCGCGGATGGCGTCGCCACGCCCTGGACCCACCGGGACGTGCCCCAGAGCGTGAGCTCGCCGTCTTCCAGGCTCCGTGGGCCGCGCGCCGCGGCCCCGGCCGTCGTGGCGACCACGACCTCGATCGGCCGGCCGTCCGGCCGTCCGCAGAAGGCCAGTTCGGTCGCCGCACTACTCGGGCAGCTCCGTCCACAGGTCGAGGAACGCCCGCAGTGGCGCACTCGGCCGGGTGCTCGCCCGCCATACGAGCACCTTCCGCAAGCGGATGGCGGGCTCCAGCGGCACGACGACGAACCGCGGGTCCGCGCCCATCGGTGGCCTGGGCCCTGGGCCGGCGGGGCGGCTGGTACCAGCTCGGCGGTGACTGCACGGACGCCTGGGACCGAACCGGCAGCACTGGTGCGACTGCTCGTCCCTGGTGCAGCAGGCTTACGGGGCTGCCGGGATCACCATCCCGCGCGTGACGTACGACCAGATCAAACTGCCCGTCCAGGTCGACCTGGACGACCCGAAGCCGGGTGACCTCTTCTTCAGCACGGGCTCCGACGGCTCGGCCGCCAGGCCGGGGCACGTGGGGATGCACGTCGGATCCGGCATGCTCATCGAGGCCCCGCGCACGGGGATCCGTACGCGGATCGTCCCGTACGCGAGCTGGCGGAACTCGACGAACTACCTGACCCGGGTGACGGGCATGCGTCGGGTGGCGAACTGGTGACCCGGTTGACCGGCACGAGCACGGGGACACACATGCAGGAACAGGACCAGGACCACGCCCTCTTCCGCCCCTGGGGCATCGTCGACCCACGGTTCTGGACGGGGGCGGAGCGCGAGGAAGTCCGGGCCTACCTCGCGCACCTGACCGACGTTCACCCCGCCGTCGCGGTGACCTGGTACCTCCACGTAGTCCGCCTGCACGCCGCTCTTCACGGCCCGGAACACCCGGAGACGGACCTCGCGATCCGCCGGGCATGCAGCCTGTGGAAGAAACTCCCACCCCAGGACGCGGTCCGCCTCGCCGGGACCTTGATCGAGCCCTTCACCAAGCTGCGGGGTGCGGGAACGGCATTTCCAACGAGTTGTTGCTCTACTGAATCGGTCTGCGGTGGGGGCCCCGCCCCTCGTCCGGGTGACGTTTCCTGGCGGTCCTGGGGTGGAGTGGGCGAATTACCGAGGTGGTCAGTCCCACCAGCCGGCGCCGGTCTGCCAGCGCCGGACCCACTCCAGGAAGCCGAAGGCTTCCGGCCCGGGATATGGGTAGGCGCCCACGTCGCTGACCAGCCAGACCCTGCCCCTCTGGGGCCTGTTGACGACGAGGATCCAGTAGGAGAGTCCATCATCGGTGCCCGGACCACGGAGCCGTGGCCGAAGACGTCGGCAACGCGCGCGTCGTGGTCTTCGGCGAGGGGCTCGCCTTCCCAGGCCCAGGCCTCCGGCAGAGCGGGAACGGTGAAGCCAAGTGCCGCCCTACCCCGTTCCGGTCGGTCGCCCGCGGGGATGAGCCCGCCCGCAATCAGGTCTGCGATGCGCACGTCCGCGCATGTTGTCCGGGCCTCACTCAACTCGGAGGAGCGGCTAGAACCTCATCACCGAGTGACCGAAATTTGCTGGTGCGGATTAGCTGTCAGATCGACTGCGTGATAGGACTGTTCGATCATTTGATCGGTTCTGGCTCATGGGGGATGAGTTCACGTGGCTGTCACGGTGCCCGACTGGGCCGACACACTGCTGGATTTGATCGGTGTGGCCTGGCCGAACGTGGACGAGGACGCCTACCGCGCCATGGCCGACTCGCTCCGCGAGTTCGCCGAGGACCTGCTCGACGACGGTCAGCTCGCCAACAATCATGTCGAGCGGCTTCTTTCCGCCAGCAAGGGCGAGTCGATCGCGGCCCTGAACGAGCACTGGAACAAGGTCAAGGGCAAGCACTTCAGGGACATCGCGGACGCGGCCCGCACCATCGCCAGCGCGATGGACACTGCTGCCGGTGCCGTCGAGGCCATGAAGGTCGCGGCCCTCGTCCAGCTCGGTTACCTTGCCGCCGAGGCCGGTATAGCCATCTCCCTCATCCCCGTCACCGCGGGACTCTCCACGCTCTTCGGCGCCGCCGCAATGCGGGCCACGCAAGAGGTCGTCAAGCGCCTCATCAAGGAATGCGTCGAGGAAGCCGTCGGCTACATCGTCTCCGCCATGGCTGAGCCGGCCGTCGCCGCCCTGGAGGGAATGGCCGCCGACCTCGTGGTCCAGCTCGGTTCCATGGCGCTGGGATTCCAGGACGGGGTCGACCTCGGCCAGACCGGGACGGCGGGCAAGGACGGGTTCAACGACGGCGTCCAGTCCGGCAAGGAAGCCTTCCACCTCGCCTCGGCCGGCAGCTCGGGATCAGCAGCGGGAGGAGGCGCGGGCGCATACAGCGGTGGTGGTACCGGTCTGGTCGACGTACACATCGAACACGTCGAGCACACCCGCGCGGGAACCAGCCTGAACATCGTCAGCGGCGGCATCCACGGCAAGACCACCACCCACCTGACCAAGGCCAAGTCCCACCACGGCCGTACCCGTGGCCGGGATTCCATCGCCCAGGCCATCGACCCCGTTGCCGACAAGGCCATGGCCGCCCTCACCAAAGCCACCAAGGCCATGGGCGACCACGTGGGCACCACCCTCCCCAGGGCCGTACGGCTGATATCGGCCGATCACAAGAAGAACGACCAGGCCATCCACGACGAGTTCAACCGTCTGAAGGGGAAGAAGGAAGCGCACTCCGGCGGCGGGAAGCACCCGGGCGGCGACGGCACCGCAGGGAGTGGCGGCACAGCGGGAGGCAGCGGGGCCGGTGGGAACGGCGGGAACGGTGGCGGCGGGAACGGTGGCGACGGAAAGAGCCCCGCCGCCGACGACGGCCCCGAAGGGCGCCGCATGGATCCGCAGCCGAAGTGGCACGGCGAGACGGCGGGGAAGATGAAGCACCACCGCCGAGACACCCTCACCGTGGACCATCTGAGTCCGGACGAGCAGCGCGCGCTCATGGTCCAGGAAGCCCGGAGGCTGGCGGACGACGCGCGGGACCAACCCGCGACCAATCCCTATCCCGACGGGAAGCACCGTCTCAAGACGGCCTGTGGCGGAACCCTCCTCCACGATGGGGTACTCACCGCGCATTCGAGCAGCTCGTCCACCGGAACCGCCGCCATGAACCGGCACCCCGCGCTGCAGAACGTCCTCGATCAAGTCGAACAACAGCTGACCGCCGAGGGAGTCAATGCGGGAAACGGTCACGGAAAGTGCTCCGAAGTCGCGCTGATATCGGACCGCCTCCACCAGCTCGATCCCACCGGGACCAGGATCGTCACTCCCTCCGACGTCCAGGAAGCGATGCGCGGATCGCTCATCCACACCCGGCAGATCGGGGACATGCGCCCCGGCGACGACCAGATCCTGCACGGGGAGTACAAACCTCCCTGCAGGTCCTGTACGAGAATGCTCCCCATGGCCGGGGTGACCCCCCACCAGCACTGAAAGGAGGAACGGCATGGCAAGGATGACCCCCGAGCAGGTCGAGGCAGCCCTCACGGGAGCCGGCTGGCACCCCGGACGGGACATCGGCGACCAGGTGAAGGACCTGGTGCGCGTCGTCACCGACAAGTACGAGGCCGAGGGCTTCCCCCTGGAACCGATCCGGACCGCGGTGGACTTCGTACGCGAGTACGGGAACCTGCGACTGGACATCCCCGGCGATCCACCGGACGCGGCGGTCTTCACCCCGCACTGGATCTATGAGGAAAGCGGCGAGGACGTGGCCGAACTGGCTGCCGACCTCGGCACCGCCGTGTTCCCGGTCGGATACGACACCTTCGACCGCTCGATGATCCTCATCGACACGACGGGACGTTTCTTCCTCATCCACCACACAGGAAGCTACTTCCTGGGAAGCAACACGTATGAGGCGGTCAGCTGCTTGTTGCGCGGACCGCTGCAGGAAGCCGGAGCCTACTTTGTCTGACGTGATTCCCGGTGTGGCCGCCTCGCTGCTCGTCGGCGGCAGGGTGCTCAGCCACACCAACCTCAGTGGGGACGGCGAGCCCCGTCTGCACTCCGCCGTGCAGGCCTTCTTCGACGAGCTCCCACCGGCCCAGCGGGAGCCGTTCATCGGTTACTGCGCCGAATGCGCGCTGATCTCGGACCAGTTCCACGCCCTCGACGCGCAGCGGAACGACGGACGAACCACCGACCTCGACGAAGCCCTGTCGCATTTCGCCGGGTCGGCCATCGTCGCGCGCAAGATCCGACCCCACGGGGACCCCGAGCACGGCGCCGAGGCCGAGGTCTGCCGATCCTGCTCCGCCCTGCTCGACCGGCTCGGCATCGACGTTATCCATGACCGCTGACATCACCCCGAATACCCGGAACTCCCCGAACACCCCGAAGGCCACGGGCGGTGAGAGCGCCATGGGCCGCGAGCAAGCGGCCATGCTGGCTGTCCTGGAGGTCGGAGCCCTGGGCTGGGAGCCGTTCCCGACGGCGGTGGAAGCCTTGCGCGCCTGGTACGGGGTACGTGTGGATCCCACCGGAGCTGGACTGGCCGTCGCACCGACCGGCGCGGTCGTCGACCCGCGCGAGGCCCAGTACACCGCGGGTACCTTCCACGCCCTCGCAGGGCACGTCGGCCTCCGCCTGTTCCCCTTCGGCCGGACCACCGCCGACGCCCCTCTCGCCGTGGACGAGCTCGGGCGCCTCTTCACCGTGGACCACGGCGGGTTCCGGCTCCTCGGTGAATCGGTGGCCGACGGTCTGAGCGCGCTCACCGAGGGGCGGATGCCCGTACGGCTCGCCGCCCGGCGGGGATCCTGGCCTCTCGGCCCGTTCCGACCCGAGGACCGGATCGCCGAGGCACTCCGGGTCGGGCTGACCGCCGTGTACGTCCTTCACCGCCACGGCGCGTACAGCGCCCGCGCGCTCCAGCTGCGCGCCACCACCTTGCGCGGGATCGGCGCAGTCGCTCTCGACCGGTCCTTCCCCCTGCCCAGGGGCTCCCTGGAGGCCTCGGCCGGACCCCTCGCCCACGCCATGGCCGAGGCCTTGGCGATCGCGGGTGTCCCCGTCGCAGGCGCCGAGCTGCGCCTCTCCATACCGCCGCCACCCACCAGCACCGGGCCGCTCTCCACCTTCGACTGCGCGCTCACCCTGGGCGCCTCGGCACTCCACCCGACTGCGGCCTCCCTCACGCTCACTGCCGGCCCGGGCTCCTCCGTCGGCCCCTCGGCAGAGGTGTTCGACGCCTGCTCGGCCGACTTCTCGCGCATCTGGCAGGCGCCCGGAGCTCCGGACATCCTCCCCGAACCGGCCGCTCGCTGACTGTCGGGAGAAAGCGCCCGACGCCCCGCGACGCACTGGACCCGTCACCGCGCCGCGCCGCCGCAGCAAGCCCGACCGGGACGTCCGAGGTCAGGTAAGGCACACGGTGTCAGCGGATTGGGGCCAGGTACGGAGGCGTGTGAGGATGCGCCTGTGGACTGCGATGTGTGTGGACGGGCGATGGGGCGATGGCCGTCGCTGCCGGCAGTGACGCACGCGGAGATCTGGTCCTGTTCCTGGTGCCACGCCACCACCCATATGGATGGCGAGTGGTTCGAGGTTGTGCGGCCGCCGTACTTGCCCATCGAGATGCGTTGGGACCTGGCGGTCGCGGACGGCCTTCCCGCCGACTTGTCCCACGCCTTCGGTAGTTCTGGCAGGACGCTGTGCGGGATTGAGGAGGCCAGCATGTCGCCGTCGTTCGACCACAAGTGGGAGCCGGAGAAGGAGAACGCCTGTGGCGCCTGCCGGGAAGTGGCGGGTGTCATCGATGACCGCTGGCCGCGGGCGATGAGGGTCCAGGACGCGCGCGTCAGCGTGACTCGGCGGCTATGAGTCCTTCCAGTTCGGAGTCGATTCTCGTGTGAGCCTGCGGCTCATCACCCGCGAAGCCACGCTGACCTGACGCGGGACATAGCCCGCCCAGACGGGCCGCCACGAGAAGCCGTCAGCCCTCGTCGAAGCCGCGGAAGATCCCTGATCCATCAGCGGCGTCGGCGAACTCCGCACAGTCCATGTTGGCGATGCTGAGGTTGGCCGAGATGTCAGGAAACCACTGCACGGGGACCCTGAACGTCCGCCCAGGCTCGTCCGAGAGGTCCACGACCAGGAGCGGGTGACCCGGATCCTTCATCGTGACTGCGTCCGCCAGAAACATGTAGACGATCTGCTCATCTTCGTCGGCAGCAGCCTCTGCTTCCAGTAATGCCTGGACTCCCACGCCAGCAAAGCGGAGCTCGCTGACCTACGTGGCATGGGGGTACTCACCCGCCGCGTCGAGTGCGGCACGAACCGCGTCCCAGGCTCCCTCGTCACCGAAGTCAGTACGCAGGACCAGCGTTCCTTTACGTCTACCTCGGCACCGCCACGGCAGCAACCCTCGTCATCTGGCTGCGAACATGATCGGCCGGACAAGTCCTAGCTGGACGAACGCCGGAGGATCTCGGATCGCGGATCACGTAGCCCCGGGGCTCGGGTACGAGGGTCACGTACTCATCTTTCTCCCGGTCGGTCCGGTGGCGGACCCACCGGCCTTGATAGGGAGGACCGTCGTGCGCGGGCGGCGCTGCACGCCCGGTCATGGCCGTGCTTGCGGCGGTGTGCTGCCGCTCTGCATCCCGTTCTCAGGCCGGCGGGCCACCTGCCGCGTCGGGGAAGGCAAGGGGGAAGGGGAGGTGCTTCGGCTCGACGGCGAGGGGGTGACCTGTCCGTGCAACTGCCGAAGGGCTGCGGCGCGGTCGCCGGTCTCGCGGGCGTGGCCGACGGGTGCCGCAGTGCGCATCTCCTCGCGCAGCGCGTTCTCCTGCTGCAGCGCGACCGCTTTCGCGCGGTGCCGCGCGGCCGCCGTGTTCTGGGCCGCGGCGCCGGCCCGGAGCTGCTGAACGTCCTCGGTGACACGGTCGTCGAGGCGGGCGGCCAGCAGGGGGACTCGCTGCCGCAGCGTCTCCAACATGGCGTCCATGGACTGGGCGTCCTCGGGCAGGACCAGGGTTGCGCCCCGCGCGAGCAGGGAGACGTGCGGGTTCCCGGTGAGGGCCTCCCAGCCTCCGCGCAGTGCCTCGGTACAGGCGCGCGACGCTCGCCCCGCCTCGTCGAGTGCGGCCGCGTGCTGCTGCTCGTACAACGGCGTTCAACCGTAAGTCCCGCGACCCTCGTATCCCCAGTGACCTTCTTGTCTTCTTGGCGGTGCTTTTGGTCGTGAGTGTCTTTGTCCTGGTCGGACACAGCGCCCCTCAGGACCTCGCCGGATACGCCACCGCCGCGACAGTGCTTTACGCCGCGTGGCGGCGGCCGCAGGACGGCGGCCCGAAGGACCGCCGCTAGCCGGCCACTGCCATTGCCCAGCCTGCGCCACCTCGCTGAGATGCTCGACAACCGCGAGACCTGAGCAGCCAGACCTGTCCGCGTCGAACGGCAGGCTGCCCCACGTAGTCACACAACGCCCCCGGCGCAACCTCGCGCCGGGGGTGTTCCGCACTGACAAAACCCTCCGCCGCGCGCCAGCAGCCGGTGCCAGGCCCTGGCGACCGCGGCCTGACGTACGGAACACGGATGGCGTTCCAACTCTGCGTGCTGCTCTGCGTGTTCTCCGGCCCCTCGGGCCACTTGGATGGAGGAGCCGGACGGGCATCGGGCCCGTCCCTCCTCCGCATCGGAGACGATCATGGCAGCCCTCAGGAACATCGTGCTGGTACACGGCGGCTTCGTGGAGGCAACCACCCGCACGTCGCCGCGCTCGCCTACATCGCCGCCTTCGCACCGGACAAGGGCGAGTCCGTTGCCTCCCTGATCGCCGACCCGGCGCCCGGTGCGCCGGTCCCGCCGATCCTGCCGCCCCAGGACGGCCGCCTCCTCCTGGACCGGGACGGGTTCGCGGCCTCCTTCGCCGCCGACGTCCCCGAAGCGACGGCCGCGTTCATGGCCGACTCCCAGGTCCCCTGGGGCGTCGACGCCCTCGAAGGGGCCGTATCCGAACCGGCCTGGCAGGCCAAGCCGTCGTGGTACCTGGTCGCCACCGACGACCGCATGATCCCGCCGGCCGCCCAGCGCGCCATGTCCGAACGGGCCGGGGCGACCGTCACCGAGACCCCCGGCAGCCACGCCGTCTACGTCTCCCGCCCGGCCGTCGTTGCCGCCGTCATCGCCCAGGCCGCACACGGCCTCGGTCCTCACGCCTGACGGCACGCGGGCGCCGCCGTGGCGGGCACGGCGGCGCTGCGGGGACCGCTCTCCGCGCCGGCCGGGTCGCGGCCGGCGCGGCCGGCGTCGAGGTGCTCGTCCGCATCGCCCCGGTTCAGTCGATGACGGCGGTGGCTTCGATCTCGACCAGGTGCTCGGGTACGTCGAGCGCGGCGACGCCCAGCAGGGAGGCCGGCGGGACCGGTACGGCTCCGAGCTTCGCGGCCGCCCGGTCGATCCCCTCCATCAGCAGGGGCATCTTGTCGGGGGTCCAGTCCACGACGTGGACGGTCAGCTTCGCCACGTCGGCGAAGGAGGCGCCGACGCCCGACAGGGCGGTGGCGATGTTGAGGTAGCACTGCTCGACCTGGGCGGCGAGGTCGCCTTCGCCGACCGTGGTGCCGTCGGCCTTCCAGGAGACCTGTCCGGCGATGAAGACGAGCTTCGATCCCGTGGCGATCGACACCTGCCGGTAGGCGTCGATCTCCGGCAGTCCCTCGGGGTTCACCAGGGTGATGGCCATGCTGTCCGCCTCCATTGATGCTCTCTTGTGGTTACTCAGGAACCGTAGGAGAGTGGCCTCCGACAGGGAAGAACGCACTTTTCAGTGACTGGGGAACCCCATGGTGACCAAGCAGCTCACGGGCTCGCCCGACGATGCGGACCTCAGGCGGGCGGACTCGCTGGGGCGGGAGATCTTCTCGGACGTCGCCAACAAATGGGCGCTCCTGATCATCGAGGCCCTCGGGGAGCGCACCCTGCGCTTCAGCGCGCTGCGTGACGAGGTCGAGGGCATCAGCCACAAGATGCTCACCCAGAACCTGCGGATGCTGGAGCGCTACGGGCTGCTCGAGCGGACCGTCCACCCCGTCGTGCCGCCGCGCGTCGAGTACACCCTCACCGAGCCGGGCCAGGCCCTGCGGGCGACGATCGACGGACTGTGCGACTGGACCCACCGGCACTTCGGCCACATCGAGGCCTCCCGCCGCCGCTTCGACGCCATCGGGAGGGCGTGACGATCCGTGGGGCAAGGTGGGCGCATGACTACGTACGAGACCATGCAGTTCCACCTCGAGACCGAGCGCCTGATATTGCGTCCGTGGGCCGAATCGGACGCCGCCGAGTTCTGCGCCCTCCTCTCCGAACGCGGCAAGGGGACTCCCACCGTCGAGCACATCCGGACGTCCATCGCGGGGCTGCTCAGCGCCACGGCGACCACGGGGATCGCCCTGTTGCCCATCCAGCGCCGTGACGAAGGGGACTTCATCGGCTACTGCGGCCTGATCATCGGCCGTGCCACCGTGGAGGAGCCCGAAATCGCGTATGAGCTGTTCCAGCACGCACATGGGCAGGGCTACGCCACCGAGGCGGCCGGCGCGGTGCTCGATGCCGCTGTCGCGACCGGGCGGAAGCGGCTCTGGTCGACCGTCGGCACGTGGAACACACCGTCGCTCCGCGTCCTGGAGAAGCTCGGGTTCGAGCGGGACCACGTGTCCACGGAGGAGAACGGCGAAGTGGTCTGGCTCACGCGCTCGTTGCCGTGACGTGACGTGACGTGAGAGTACGCCCCGGGCGATGGCGCCGGCGTCAGCCGGTGCCGTCCTGTACCGGATAGTGGATGATGACCGCACCGCCGGTGGCGTAGTTGGCGACATCGGCGGCCAGCCGTTCGCCGTGCGGCGACGCCAGCGCCGCCTCCATCGCGGCGGCGTCCACGAAGTCGGCTTCGAAGACCGCGAAATACGGCGCTTCACCCTCGAGCGCCGCGGCGTCGAAGCTGTAGCGCCACGCGAGCGGGCCGGGCCAATCCTTGATCAGCGGGATGTGGTGGGCCACGTAGTACGCGCGGAAGTGGTCAGGGTCGGCGGGCGCGGGATACAGGACAACAAGCTTGTGCATGAAGGGCTCCGTCCAGAGGTGAGCTGGCTGCCCAGCTCGTGGCGACGTCGGCTGTCCCGTCGAGTTCGTTTCGAAATCCGAAACACTGGTGGATGCTAGTGTTTCGAATAACGAAACGCAAGGAGGGTCATGCCGACACCGCGCCCAGGAAGACCGGTTCGTGGATCGACGACCGGCCATCCGATCATGGCCGCGATGGACCTGTTCGGCCGCCGGTGGGCGCTGCGCATCCTCTGGGAGCTGCGTGCGGGCCCGCTCGGCGCCCGCGCGCTGCTGGCACGGTGCGAAGGACTGTCGTCCAGCGTCCTCTACCAGCGGCTGCGTGAACTCTCGTCGAGCGGGATCATCGCTTCCTCGGCCGACGGCTACGAGCTGACCCAGCTGGGGACAGCACTCCGTCACGCCCTGCGTCCGCTCGACGAATGGGCGATCACCTGGGCGCAGGACCAGGAGCAGGCGCAGGAGCAGGCGCAGGCGCAGGAGCGCGACGATCAGGAGCCCACGGAGACGTGAGGCTCCCGCCCGCCCAGGTGGGGCGGACAGCCGGACTCAGCGGCCGAGGGTGTCGATGCCCTCCACGAGCCAGTGCCCGTCGCGATCCACCAGATCGACCGCGAACATCGCCCCCGCGTAGACGCCTTGGTCCTGAGCGCTCTGCTTCTCGGCGCCCGCCGTGCCCACGCTGCTCTGGTCGGCGAAGATCAGCACGCGCGCCCGGTCGCCGTCGATCCGCTCGACCGCGCTGTCCGTGACCGTCGTGGTGATCACCGTCTTCTGCTTCTCCGCCTGGGCCAGGACCTCCTTGAAGAGCGCCTGGTGCTGGGCGACGGCCTTGCCCGTGAGCAAGGTCTTCGACGCGCTCTCGAAGGCTGCGGGCTTCGCGTGGTCGTACGAGAAGAGGGAGGCGACGGCCTTGGCGGTCCAGCCCTTGATCTCACTGGTACGGGCGAGGTCGGTGAGTGCGGTGTTGCCGCGTACGGGATCGTCGCGCAGCGCCACGGCCCGGCTGTGGGCGAAGCCGGCGAAGGCGCCGAGGAGGACGGTGAGCGCGCAGAGCATCAGGAGGGAGGTGCGGTGTCTCCTCGCACCCTTGCCCGGGCCGGCCGCCCCGGCCCTTTCGTCCCGCTGCTCCGGCGGCTCCTGCGTGCCGGGGGCCTTCGCCGAGCCGGTGTCCTCGGTCGCATGCGGGGCGGGGACCGGCTGGTCGCCGGCGGCCTGACGGCGGCGCTGACGGTTGATGAGGTGGCGGGTCGTCGTCATCGTGCCTGTCCTTCTCTGGTACGGGCGGCTCTCGGGTGCGGGCGGCTCTCCGGGCGCGGCGGCCGGTCAGCCGGACGCGGCGCCGCCCACGGGGGCCTGGCCCAGCGCGCTGAGTTTCCAGTGGGTCCCGGTGCGGGTGAGTTCACCGAGCATGCGGCTGTCCTTGTCGCTGCTCTTGTCGTCCGCCGCCCTGACCGTGATCCGCAGGGCGACCAGCACCCTGGCCCGCCCCGCGCGGTCGTCCAGCTCGGTGACCGCACCGGACAGCACCCGGGCCGTCGTCACCGTCTTCGCCGCCTTGACCTGCTTCGCGAACTCGGCGCGCCCTTGCACGAGTTGGTCGTGCAGATCGCCGGTCGTGGACGACTCCCACAGGTCGAGCCCCTGGTCCACCTTGGTGTGGTCGAGCGTGTTGAGGTTCTGCACGGCCTGTTCCGCCTCCGTGAGCGCCCGGTCGCGCTGGACGGCGTACGCGGCGGACTCGTCGTGGCCCGCCCCGTACCAGTCCTGGGCCGCCCAGGCGGCGAAGCCGCCCGCGACCAGGGTGAGTACGAGGGCGACGGCCAGGACCGGCCGGGTGCCGGCCAGGGTGCGGACCGTGCGTGTCATGGGGTGTTCCCGTCTCCCGCTCATCTCTCAGCGGGCCTTGATGTCGACGATCTGCCAACGGTTGTCGTGGAAACGGGCCGTGACGGTCAGTTGGGCCGCGGCCGACGTGGCGGTGCCCCCGTCCCGCTGCGAGGTCTGGTCGAGGAGGACCAGGAGCCGTGCGGTGTCCCCCTCCAGTGCGATCGTCCCGGTCCGGACGGCCTGCGTGTTGAGGGTGATCTTCTGCGTCTCCAGCTTCGCGCGGAGCTCGGCGAACAGGTCGTCGTACTGCCGGGCGGCCTTCCCCCCGAGCACCGTCCGCGCCGATCGCGCGGTGGCGTCGGCGCCGGTGGGGGTGTACGAGAAGATCCTGGCCAGCCCGTCGCTGACCTCGCCGTTGACCCGCTCCGTGGCCGCGGTGTCGGTGAGGGCGTGGTTGCGGGCGGACGGGGCGGAGCGCACCTGGTGCGCGCCGTAGAAGAAGGCGCTCCCGCCCAGGAGCAGCACCGTGACGGCCACCGCGAAGGTCGCCGCGCGCCACCGCTCACCGAAGCGGGAGCCGGAGCCGGAGCCTGAGTCGGAGTCGGAGCCAGAGCCGGAGTCGGAGCCGGAGTCGGAACCAGAACCGGAACCGGCGTCTCGCGCCTCCGGGTCGGTCGAGCCGTCCGCGTCAGCTCCGTCCTGCTCCCCCACCGGCGCTCCGCCCTCCACGCGCCTGTCCATCGTCCTCCACGACAGCCGTGTCACCGCGCCGCACTCCCCCCGCCGGTGGGCAGGGGACCCGCGGTGCCCGCGTCGGCCCCCGCCACCGGAACGGCGCTCAGCGCCTTGACCTTCCACGTGTCGTGGCCCGTGCGCTCCATGACCGCTTCGAGCCGCTTGCGGTCGCTCGTCGCGTTCGAGGCGCCCTGGGGCGTGACGTCGACCCGCAGGGTCGCGATGAGCTTCGCCGTACCCGCCCGGGCGTCCAGCGCGGTGAGGGCGGCCTCGGTGACGGTGGCGCGGGCCGATGCACCCACCGCCGCCTTGGTGGAACCCAGTTCGGTGTGCAGCGGCCCGGTGGAGGCCTCGCTCCACGCCTTGATCCCTGCTTCCGCCTGTTCGCGGGTGGACGCGTCCAGGGTGTGGAGCACCGTGAGGCGCTCGCGGCCCGCGGCGAGGACCTTGTCCCGCTCCCGGCTGAAGGCGAGAGCGTCGTCGGTGCGCGCCTGCGCGTACGTCCAGGCGCCGGTCCCGCAGAAGGCGAGCGCCACCGCCAGTCCCGCGCCCGCGAGAACGCGTGCCCGCCTCATCGGCCGCCCCCGGCGCCGAGACCGAGCAGCCCGGCCAGGTCGGTGGGCCCGCCGTCCTGGCCCGGCAGCGCGAGTGCCCCCGGCAGCGCGAGTGCCCCCGGCAGCGCGTGCGGGGCCGGCGCGGTGGCGGGGCCGGCGCTGCCCGAGGGCAGGGAGCCCGGTCGGGCCGGGGTGGGCACGGGGCCGCCCTTCGGGGCGTTGGCGGAGCCGCGGACGTTCGTACCGGACGAGGCCGCGGTGGTGCAGGAGGCTCCGGTGTTGAGGGCGGGTGCGGTACCGAGATCGAGGCCGTTGCGGTAGCGCGTGCCCCCGTATCCGGAGGTGCAGGGCAGGGGCTTGAAGAAGGTGACGGCCATGCCGAGGTTCATCCGTCCTCCGTCGACGGTGGTGGCGCCCGCGGAGACGGCCGCGGGGAACTTCACGAGGAGCTCCTCCATGCCGTGCTGCCGGGTGACGGCGATCTCCGAGGTGGTGAGCAGGTTGGCGAGGACCACGCCGAGGCTGGGATCGAGGTCGCGCAGGAGACCGCTGACCTGGGTGGCCGCGTCCGGCGTGACGGTGAGCAGGCGGCGCAGGTCGCTGTCGGAGCCCTTGAGGGTGACGGCCAGCTCGCGTGCGCCGGTGGCGAAGTCGCGGATGGCCCGGCCTTCCTCGGCCTGGGTGCGCAGGACGACCTCGCCGTCGTTGATGAGGCGGGTGGTCTCGGGCAGGGAGCGGTCGGCGGCCTGGACGAACGCGCTCCCGCTGTCGATCAGGGCCTGGAGGTCGTCGCCGTTCCCCTCGAACGCCTTGCCCAGTTCCTCCACGACCGTGCGCAGCGAGTCGAGCGGAACGGACCGGGTGAGGTCGTTCATGCTGGTCAGGAGGTCGGTGACAGGGGCGGGGACCTCGGTGTCGGCCTGGTCTATGCGGGCTCCCTCCCCGAGGTAGGGGCCCTGGTCGCTGTGGGGCCGCAGGTCGATGTACTGCTCGCCGACGGCGGACAGCCCGGCGACGACGGCCTTGGCGTCGGCGGGTACCCGCGCCGCCGACTTCTTGATGCGCAGCCGGGCCACGACCCCGTCGTCGGTGAGGTCGATGTCGCCGACGCGTCCCACGGAGACGCCCCGGTAGGTGACGTCCGAGTGGGGGAACAGGCCGCCGGTGCGGGCGAGGTGGACGTTGACGGTGTAGTAGTCGGCGACGCCCACGTAGCGGCCCAGGTCGGCGTATCGGATGCCGAGGAAGCCGAGGACGAGGACGGCGATGACGAGGAAGGCGAGGTTCTTCAGCCGTACGGCGAGGGTGATCACGGCTTCTTCCCTCCGTCCTTCGCTCCGGTGGCGGTGCTCCCCGCACTCGGGGAGGCGGGCGGCGCGGTCGGGCCGGCGCTCCGGACGGGTGGCAGGGGCAGGGGTGACGCCGGCTTCGTGGGCGTGCCGGTGGGCGTTCCGGTGGGCTTGCCGGTGGGCTTGCCGTTGCGGGCGCCGCTGCCCGGATCGGCCGGCGGACCGGTCGGCGGATCGGCCGGTGGGGTGGGCGCGGTCTGCGGGACGAGCGGCGGGATGACCTGCGTGCCGGGTTCGGCGGCGAGGTACAGGTAGGTGTTGAGGTAGTCGCCCTTGATGCCCCGCATCACCTCGTCGGTGAAGGGGTACGTCACGAGCGCCTGGAGCGAGTCGGGCAGGTCGGCGCCGGCGTCGGCGAGCGCTTTGAGGGTCGGTGCCAGGGCCTTGAGGTCGGCGACCATGTCGTCCTTGCCGGCGTTGATGGTGGACACGGCGACACCGGACAGCGTGTCGAGGGCGCGCAGCATGGTCAGGAGCGAACCCCGCTGGTTCTCGAGGGTTTTGAGGCCCGGGGAGAGGTTGGTGAGGACCTTGTCCACGTCCTCCTTGCGTCCGGCCAGGGTGGCGGAGAGCCGGTTGACGGCGTCGAGCGCCTGGGTGATGTCCTCCCGGTGGGCGTCGAGGTCGCTCACGAGGGTGTCGACCCGCTCCAGCATGGAGCGGACCTCGGGCTCGCGTCCGCCCAGGGCGGAGTTCAGCTCCTTGGTGATGGTCTTCAGCTGGTTGACTCCGCCGCCGTTGAGCAGCAGGGACAGGGCGCCGAAGACTTCCTCGACCTCGGTGTTGCGGCTGGTGCGGGCGAGCGGGATCGTGCTGCCGTCGGTGAGGCGTGCGCCGCCCGCGTCCTTGGCGGGGGCGGTGAGCTCGATGAACTTCTCGCCGAGCAGGCTGGACTGCTGCAGGCGGGCGCCCGCGTCGGCGGGCAGGTGGATGTCGCCGTTGATCTTCATGGTGACGCGCGCCGTCCAGTCGCCGGTGCCGAGGCGGATCTCGGTGACGCGCCCCACGGCCACGTCGTTGACCTTGACCGCGGACTGGGGGACGAGGCTGAGCACGTCGGCGAGTTCGGCGGTGACCGTGTACGGGTGGGAGCCCAGGTCCGCGCCGCCCGGCAGCGGCAGGTCCTCGATGCCGTCGAAGCGCGGCAGGTCGGCGGGGAGCATGGTCACCGTGAGGACCACGGCGACGCCCAGGGCGACGATCCCGCCGATCCCGGCCCCGGCGGCCCGGCCGGTGAACGGTGTGCGGCGCTTCACCGGTCCCCCTTCCCGCCGCCGGCCGAGGAGCCCCCGGCCGAGGAGCCCCCGGCCACGGGCAGGGGCAGCAGCGGTCCGCCCATGCTGATCTCGTTGAGGTTGGCCCGGCCGTCGAGGGTGCGGGTGTCCTTGTTGTACGCGCCCACCACGTTGGACGCCGCGAGCGGGGCCACGTCGAGTGCCTCGGCGAGGGAGGCCCGCTGGTCGACGAGGGTCTGGGTCAGGGGGACGAGCCGGTCGACGTTCTGTTTCAGCCCGGCCCGGTTGTCCCGGATGAAGGTCTTGACCTGCGCGAGGGCCTTGCCGAGTTCCGTGAGGGCGCCCGCGAGGTCGTCCTTGTTGTCGGCGAAGAAGGTCACCACGTCGTCGAGGCGTTCCTGGGCGGTGCGGACGTCGGTGTCCTTGTCCTTGAGCATCGTCGTGAACGTCTGGAGCTGGCTGAGGGTGGTGAACAGGTCGCCGCTGCTGCCGTCGAGGGTCTTGGCCGCCTTGCCGAACTCCCGGATGGACGTGCCGATCGCGTCACCGTTGTCCTTGAGGTTCGCGGCGCCGGTGTCGAGCAGGCCGGACAGGGCGCCGGTCGAGTTGGCGCCGTCGGGGCCGAGGGCCTTGCCGAGCTCGGTGATGGAGGCGTACAGCTGGTCGATCTCGACGGGGGTCCGGTTGCGGGAGGCGGCGAGCCGGGCGCCGTCGGCGAGGGCCGGCCCCGAGCTGTAGGCCGGGGTGAGCTGGACGTACCGGTCCGCGACGATGCTCGGGGCGACGATGACGGCCCGCGCGTCGGCCGCGACGCGCACCCCGTCGTCGAGGTGGAGACGCACGCGCACCTTGGTGCCCTCGGGTTCCACCGACTCGACCTCACCGACGCGCACACCGAGGATCCTCAGGTCGGACCCGGCGTAGACGCCCACGGCGCGGTCGAAGTAGGCGGTGACGCGGGTGCCGTCGGATCCCAGGACGCGCACGGCGACGAGACCGCAGGCCGCGAGGACCACGATCGCGAGACCGATGACGAAGGGCCTTCCGGGTCGGGTCATGGTCATGGTCATCCTTCACCGCTCCCCTGCGCCGCCGTCTTCTGCTGCGGCGGCCGGCATCCGGTCTTGGGCTGCGACGCCTCGGGCAGGTAGTTCCGGGGCACGACTCCGCACAGGTAGCTGTCGAACCAGTGCCCGCTGCCGAGGGTGTTGCCGACGAGCCGGTAGTACGGGCCGACGAGGGCCAGGGTCTTCTCGAGCTGGCTGCTTTTCTTCTCCAGTACCTCGGTGACCCGGCTCAGCGCCGCCAGGGTGGGGCCGAGCTGACGGTCGTTGTCGTCGACGATGCCGCTGAGCTCCGTGCCCAGGGCCCGGCTGCCCGTGAGCAGGGCCCTGATGGCGTCGCGCCGGTCCTTCAGCTCACCGAGCAGCGAACCGCCGTCCTCGATCAGGGTCTCGAAGCTGGACTTCTTGCCCTCGAGGGTCTTGGTGAACGCCGCGCTGCCCTGGAGGAGCCGGGACAGCTGGACATCACGGCTGGAGACGGACTTCGACAGCTCGGACAGGCCGGTGGCGGCGCTGCGCACGTTCGGCGGCGAGTTCTTGAAGGTGTCGGAGATCGTCTCGAAACTCTCGGCGAGCTTCTTGGTGTCGATGGCGTCGACGGTGCCGCTCAGGTCCTGGAACGCCTGGGTCACGTCGTACGGGGAGGTGGTGCGCGCCAGCGGAATGCGGCGGCCGGGGTCCTGGCGGCCGGAGCCCAGCGGGTCGAGGGCCAGGTACTTGTCGCCGAGCAGGGTCTTGATGGCTATGGCGGCGGTGGAGCGGTCGCCGACCCAGGCGCCGGCGACCTCGAAGGTCACCTTCACCTTGGGCCCGTCGAGGGCGACCCCGGTGACCGAGCCGACCTTGACCCCGGCGATGCGCACCTCGTCACCGGTGCCGAGTCCGGCGGCCTCGGTGAAGTCGGCGCTGTAGGCGGTACCCGTCCCGGCGAACGGGAGGCGGTCCACGTTGTAGGCGAGGACGGCGAGCAGAGCCAGCACGACGAGTCCGAAGAC
Source organism: Streptomyces sp. NPDC002104 (assembly GCF_053593795.1). Taxonomy (NCBI): domain Bacteria; kingdom Bacillati; phylum Actinomycetota; class Actinomycetes; order Kitasatosporales; family Streptomycetaceae; genus Streptomyces; species Streptomyces sp. NPDC002104. Next base: position 192,918 of record NZ_JBSFDF010000004.1, read on the forward strand.
GGCCACCACGACGGGATTGTGGTCCTTGACGGGGGTGAACCCGGGTGGACGGCTCATCCTCGGCACCTCGGTTCGGTGACGACGATGCCGGTCGGCGGCTTGGAGCCGTCGGAGGTGCGCACACCGCTCACGCGGGCCTCGCAGAGGTAGAGGTTGAACCAGGACCCGTACGAGGACAGTCGCGCCAGGGCGGTCATCTTGGCCGGTGTCCTGGCCAGGAAGTCCTCGATCTGCGGGGTGTGGTCGCCGAGGTTGGCCGAGAGGCGGCCCAGTTGGCCGATGCTCTGCTTCAGGGGGGCGCGCCCGTCCTGGAGGAGTCCTGCGGTCGTGGTGGTGAGGTCGCCCATCGCCTGGACGGCCTCGCCCAGGGGTTTGCGGTCGTCGTTGAAGCCGGTGACGAGCTTCTGGAGGGTGACGACGAGGTCGTCGAAGGCGTCTTCACGGGTGTTGAGCGTGTCCAGGACGGTGGTGAGGTTGGTGATCACCTGGCCGATCACCTGGTCCTTGGCCGCGACGGTCCGCGTCAGCGAACCGACGTGCCGGATGAGGCTGTCGACGGTGCCGCCCTCGCCCTGGAGCACCTGGATCAGCGACTCGGCGAGGTCGTTGACGTCAGTCGGCGACAGGCCCTCGAACAGCGGCTTGAACCCGTTGAAGAGCAGGGTCATGTCGAGCGCGGGCGTCGTGCGGTCCAGCGGGATCGTGGAACCGGGCGACAGGGTGCCGCCAACGTCACCGCTGCCCCGGTCGAGGGCGACGTAGCGCTGCCCGACCATGTTGAGGTACTTCACCGCGGCGGTCACCGAGCCGGGGAGCGTGCGGTCGTCGCGGATGCTGAAGGTGACCTGGGCGGTGCGCCGGTCGACGACGCGGACGTCGGTCACCTCTCCGACCTTCACGCCCGAGATCCGTACGCTGTCCCCGTCGATGAGCCCGGTGGCGTCGGTGAACAGCGCTCTGTAGGAGCGCGTGTCCGAGCCCACGCCGGTGTTGGCGATGCTGAGCGCGAGCACGGTCGTGGCGAGGGCCGTGACCAGGACGAAGATCAGGGACTTGACCAGGGGGCCGGTCAGGGGGCGGCGCCGGGTGTGGGCGAGGTCGTCCTTCACTTGAGGACCACCTCCGTGCCGCGGTACGCGGGGCCGGCCAGCAGGCTGCTCCAGTCGGGCAGGTCGCCGGGCTGCTTCTTGGCGGCCGGCGCGAGGAGCTCGTTCAGGAAGTCGTTCTCCTGGGCGGAGTTGGCGGGCCCGAGGTTCTGTTCGGCCGCCGCCGCGGCCCGCGCGGCGGGTGCCACCGGGACGCCGAGGTAGGGCACCGGGTAGCAGTGCGGGCCGCCGCCCGAGGTGTACGCGGGGGCATCGCGGCCGGGTACGTAGGCTCCGCGCGAGGGCACGGTGACCACGTTGACGTGCAGCCCGGGCTGGTCGGTGCCCTTGCCGAGCGCCTTGTCCATGGCCGGTACGAACTCCGCGAGGGTGCGCAGGGTGCAGGGGAAGGAGGAGGAGTACTCGGAGAGCAGTTCCAGGGTCGGCCTGCCGGTGGCGCTGAGCCGGATGATGTTGTCCTTGTTCTGGCGCAGGAAGGCGGTGATGTCCTGGGCGGTGCGGGTGGTGGCGCCGAAGGTGGCGGCGAGCTCGCTCTCCTTCTCGGCGAGGGTGCCGCTGGTGGTGGTGAAGTCGGTGAGGGCCGTGATGATGTCCGGGGCGGCGTCGGCGTACACGGTGCTGACTTTCACGAGGTGCTGGAGGTCCCGGTTGAGGGCGGGCAGTTCGGGGTTGAACTTCTCCAGGTGGGCTTCCAGTTGGGCGAGCGTGGCGCCGAGCGTGTCGCCGCGCCCCGACAGCGCCTGGGAGACCGCGGACAGGGTGGCGGAGAGCTTCTGCGGCTGGACGGCGGTGAGCATGGGCAGGACGTTGTCCAGGACCTGCTGGAGTTCCACGGCGTTGCTGGAGCGGTCCTCGGGGATGACGGCTCCGGCGTCGATCGGCTTCGGCGAGGGTGTCCGCGGCGGGACGAGTGCCACGAAGCGTTCGCCGAACAGGGTGGTCGGGAGCATCTGGGCGCTCACGTCGGAAGGGACGCGGCCGAGGGCGCCCGGTTCCAGCGCGAGGGTGAGCCGGGCACCGGTGTCGGTGGCGGTGATGGAGCGGACCTCGCCGATGACGACGCCGCGCATTTTGACCTCGGCGCCCGGGTGCATCTCGTTGCCGACGCTGCTCGTCTCGACGGTGACCGGGGCGCTGTCGGTGAACTGCTTGTCGTAGACGGCGATCGCCAGCCAGACGAGGAGGGCGGGGACCAGCAGGAAGACGACTCCGGCGAGCCGGCGGCGCAGGGACGTGACCCGTGGACTGCTCATCTCACCCCGCCACCTTCACGGTCGTGGTCGCGCCCCACAGGGCCAGCGACAGGAAGAAGTCGGTGACGCTGATGAGCACGATGGCGTTGCGCACGGAGCGGCCCACCGCGACGCCGACCCCGGCGGGGCCGCCGGAGGCACGGAAGCCGTAGTAGCAGTGGGCGAGGATCACCATGACGCTGAAGATCAGCACCTTGAGGACCGACAGCACGACGTCGGTCGGGGAGAGGAACAGGTTGAAGTAGTGGTCGTACGTCCCCTGGGACTGGCCGTTGAACAGGACGGTCACGTAGCGGGAGGCGATGTAGGAGGAGAGCAGGCCGAGCGCGTAGAGCGGGATGATCGCGACGACGCCCGCGATGATGCGGGTGGTGACCAGGTACGGGATGGAGCGGATGCCCATGCCTTCGAGGGCGTCGACCTCCTCGTTGATCCGCATCGCGCCGAGTTGGGCGGTGAAGCCCGCGCCGACGGTCGCGGAGAGGGCGAGCCCGGCGACCAGCGGCGCGATCTCGCGCGTGTTGAAGTACGCGGAGACGAATCCGGTGAACGCGGCGGTGCCGATCTGGTCGAGGGCGGCGTACCCCTGGAGACCGACGACGGTGCCGGTGAACAGCGTCATCGCGATCATCACACCGATGGTGCCGCCGATCACGCCGAGGCCGCCGGATCCGAAGGCCACCTCGGCGAGCAGCCGTTGGATCTCCTTGAGGTAGCGGCGCAGGGTGCGCGGGATCCAGGCCAATGCCTTGACGTAGAAGAGCAGTTGGTCGCCGGAGCGGTCGAGCCAGACGAACGGGGAGGCCATCGGCCTCAGCCTCCCTTCGGCGGGACGATTTGCAGGTAGATGGCCGTCAGCACCATGTTCACGAAGAACAGCAGCATGAAGGTGATGACGACGGACTGGTTGACGGCGTCGCCGACCCCCTTGGGGCCGCCGCGCGGATTGAGGCCGCGGTAGGCGGCGACGATGCCCGCGATGAACCCGAAGATCAGGGCCTTGAACTCGCTGATGTACAGGTCGGGCAGTTGGGCGAGGGCGGAGAAGCTGGACAGGTAGGCACCGGGGGTGCCGCCCTGGAGGATGACGTTGAAGAAGTAGCCGCCGAGCGTGCCGACCACGGACACCAGGCCGTTGAGGAGCACGGCCACGCCCATCGTCGCCAGCACCCGCGGCACGACCAGACGCTGGACGGGCGAGACGCCCATGACCTCCATCGCGTCGAGCTCCTCGCGGATCTTGCGGGAGCCGAGGTCGGCGCAGATGGCGGAGCCGCCGGCGCCGGAGATGAGCAGGGCGACGATGAGCGGGCTCGCCTGCTGGATGACGGCGAGCACGCTGGCACCTCCGGTGAACGACTGCGCGCCCAACTGCTGGGTGAGCGAGCCGACCTGGAGGGCGATCACCGCGCCGAACGGGATGGAGACGAGGGCGGCGGGCAGGATCGTGATGCTCGCGATGAACCAGAACTGCTCGACGAACTCCCGGAACTGGAAGGGCCGTCGGAAGATGGCCCGGCCCACCTCGGCCGCGAGGGCGAAGAGCCGGCCGGTCTGACGCAGTGCCCCTGTGATCACGAACCGCTCCCGGTGGCCGGAAGCCGCAGGGTCGGTGCCTGCGGCCCGTGCGCCGCGTACGTGTCCTCGATGGCGGCGCGGGCGGCGGGCGGCAGCGTGTCGAGCATGCCGAGGACGCGCTCGCGGCGCCTGAGCACCGCCTGGCGCGGCGGCAGTCCGGGCGAGGGCTCCAGTTGCGGAACGATGACCCGGGGCGTGACGGGTGCGGCGGCGGGCAGGGCGGCCTCGGCCGCGAGCGTGGCCTCGTCCTTCTCCTCGGACATCCCGATGGGCCCTTCGCGGCGTCCCGCGAGGAACTGGGCCACGACCGGCTCGTCGCTGGTGAGGAGCACTTCGCGCGGTCCGAAGGTGACGAGGTTGCGCCGGAAGAGCATCCCCATGTTGTCGGGGACGGTCGCGGCGATGTCGAGGTTGTGGGTGACGATGAGCATCGTCGCGTCGATCTGCGCGTTGAGGTCGATCAGCAGTTGCGAGAGGTTGGCGGTGCGGACGGGGTCGAGCCCGGAGTCCGGCTCGTCGCACAGCACGATCTGCGGGTCGAGTACCAGCGCGCGGGCCAGCCCCGCCCGCTTGCGCATCCCGCCGCTGATCTCGCCGGGGAGCTTGCCCTCGGAGCCGAGGAGCCCGACGACGTCGATGCGCTCCATGACGATCCGGCGGATCTCCGACTCCTTCTTCCGCGTGTGCTCACGCAGCGGGAAGGCGATGTTGTCGAAGAGGGACATGGACCCGAAGAGGGCGCCGTCCTGGAACATGAGGCCGAAGAGTTTGCGGGCTTCGTAGATGTCGCGCTCGGGGCTGTTCACCATGTCGACGCCGGCCACGAGGACACGTCCCCGTTCCGGTTTCAGCAGACCGATGAGGGACTTGAGGAACACCGTCTTTCCGGTACCGGAAGGACCGAGCATGACGCTCACTTCCCCCGCGGGCAACGTCAAGGTCACGTCCTGCCAGATGTTCTGCTTGCCAAAGGACATGGTCAGACCTTCGACAGCCACTTCGATTCCCATACCACCTCCAGCAGGCGTGTGTCGCGTGTGCGTCGCGGGCCGCACGTTAGGTCGTTCACGATCACCGGGACAATAGGCGCGACGTCAATTCGGCCCGGTGTGCCGAAATTTGTCACCGCGCGGACAAATCCGGGTGCGCCACTTGTCTCCGGGGAGACACGACGGGGCTTCGCGGGGCCCTGAGGCGTATCCGCGGGGACCCGCCGGGAAGCGTCCGTCCCGGCAGGTGACCGGGCCGGAACGCCGGCCGGAGCCCCTGTCGCCAGGGGCCGCCAACCAGGGGCGAACAGCGCACCCGAAACGCTACGGGTGGGTAACATCAGGCGGCAATAAGCGGGGTGGAGTTTTTCGCGCGGCGACCCGCCCACCTTCGTCCCTTGTCACGCGGATTACACACGCGCGCCGATTCTTGTCACAGGCGAGAGTGTTTTCTCTTCATGTCGAGATGCACACGACCCGCCCCGCGGAAAATGTGGCAGCACGGTGCGCGATCGATCAAAAATGTCGACATTGCGCACTGGAGGACTAAGGCGTCACCGAGGACCACTCACCCGGCGAACAGGTAATTCGGGCTGTTCAAAGAATCTTGAACTGCGCCATTGTTCAGCCAAGTTTCCCGCAAGTAACGTCAGCGTCGCGGCCGAGGAACACCGAGCCGCGGGCCCTCTGTGTCTCCCCCATCGCACAGCCGCGGCCCACCTCTGCCGAACGATCCCAAGGAGAGTCCCACAGCCATGAAGAAGACCATCAGAAACCTCGCCGTCGTCACCGGTGCCGCTGCCGCCGCGCTCGCCCTGACCGCGGGCCCGGCCTCGGCCGTCCCGTCCACCACGTGGACCGTCAACCCGTCCCCCGCGGCCTTCACGGCGACGAACAGCGGGAACATCGTCCTCAGCGTCAACGGCATCGCCATGACGTGTACGACCTCGGGCGCCTCCGGTTCGATGGCCAGCGCCACCGGCAACCCGGCCACCGTCGCGTCGATCAACGCCATCAACTTCGGCGCCTCCGGCTCGCCCTGCACCAGCGTCCTGGGCAACGTGACCACCGTCGCCACCACCCCGTGGACCGTGGTGGCACAGGACTACACGGCCGCGACCGGCGTCACCAAGGGCTACATCGGCAACGTCGACGCCAAGGTCACCGTCGGCGCCTGCGTCTTCCGCGTGACGGGCACGGCGTCCGGCACCTACACCAACTCGACGGGCAAGCTCGCGGTCGCCAGCACCACCGGTCAGCTCACCGTCGTCTCCTCCACCAACTGCGGCAGTGCCGTGCCGGTGGGCGCCAAGCCGATCTTCACCGGCGCCTACCTGGTCAAGAAGACCGGCACCTCGGTCATCCCGACCATCGTCGGCTCCAACCCGTAAGGCGTGCGGGAGTGCCGCCGGCACTCCCCGGTCCGTACGCCCGACCGGTGGGACCCGGCCGGGCGTTCGCCGACCCACGACGCAGATCCACGGATCCGGTCCATGAAGCCGGTCCACGAACCCGGTCCACGAAAGCCGGTCCACGAACCCGGTCCATGAAACCCGGTCCACGAAGCCGACCAGACACGCCGACCGGCCGCGCCGGCCGTCGGCGCCCGGACGATGCCCGAGCGGAGCACGCGATGCGAGGCCACCCTCCCGCCCTGCCGACACCCCGCGTCCGCGCGCGCGGTGCGGCGCTCGCCGCCCTCGCGGCACTCGCCCCCCTGATCCCGTCGGCGGCTGCCGCGGTGGGTTCGCAGGAGATCACCGCGAAGCTGGCCTACGACTGCGCGCTGCCCTCGGGACCGCAACGCGCCGCGGTACGGGTCACCGCCACCTTCCCCGACCGGGTCGCGGCCGGCGAGGCCATCCGTCCGACCGGGGTCACCACGACGGTCGAGCTGCCGGCCGCGGCCGTCGCCGACCTGACGGCCCTCAAGGCCGCCACCGTGGTACCGGAGACCAGGCTGGCCCTCGACGTCGCGCAACAGGGGGCGAAGGCCCAGGCCCTCTGGCGCGGTACCGGCGCCGCCCAGCCCGTAGCCGTTCCGGCGAAGGGCCCGTTGACCCTCACCACGACCGGCGACGTCCCGACCGTGACGGCGGGTGCCGACGGCGACCTCACGCTCACGGCCACCGGCCTCGGCGTCGACCTCGCCCTCGCCGCGGCCGACGGCGCGCCCACCGCTCCCGCGTCCCTCTCCCTCGACTGCGCCCTCGCGAAGGACGCGGACGGCCACGGCCTCCTGGCCACCGTCCCGGTCGGTCCGGCCACCCACACCCCGGCTCCGAGCGGTTCGCCCTCCCCGCCGGGCGCCACGGCCCCGGCGCCCGGGCGACCGGTGGACCCCGCGTCATCGGCGGGCCCCGGCGCTCCGAAGGGGTCGACGACGCCCGGTGCCCCCGCGGCGCCGACGCCCGGGGACAAGGGCAAGGACAAGAGCAAGGGCAACGGCAAGGCGCCGAGGATCGGCGGTACCCGCTCCGGCCTCACGGCCGACAGGCCGCCCGCACCGCGCTGCGTCAAGGAGAACCCGACCCCGCTGTCGCTCACCGGGTACATCACGGGCTACTCCAACGTCAACAAGCTGAACGGCGCCTCGCTGATCCCGGTGTCCTGCGTGCAGATCGAGCAGGGGACTCCGGAATTCACCCCGTTCCCGGACGGAACCTTCCACGTCCTCCAGACCTCGGAAGGCAATCTCGACTACCAGGGCCGCAAGCAGACCCCGCCGTTCACGTCGACCTTCCTCACCTTCGGCTTCGCCCCGACGACGGCGACCATGGTGCTGGAGCAGGCGGGGCCCATGAACGTCTCGTCGGACATCCTGCTCGACTTCGCCACGGGCAACAACTACGCGACCACCTACGTGCGCGTCCCGCTGGTCCTGCGCGTACTGGACGTCAAGGTCAACGGCACGCGCCTGGACGTCGGCCCCTCCTGCCGCACGGCGACCCCGCTCAGCTCCCCCGAGCCCGACCCGGCCAAGCATCCCGGTCCGCACCTGGTGATGCTGGGCAAGGGAGTGATCCTCGCCGGGCAGCCGGCCACGGGCTACCTGCTGACCTCGGGCGGGCCGCTGACCGGCGAGGTGACCGTCCCCGCGTTCACCGGCTGCGGGGCGGGCGGTGAGGACCTGGACCGGCTGCTGACCGCGTCCATCTCGGGCTCCGGCAACTACATCAAGCAGATACAGGGCCAGACCTGCGGTGTGGCGGTAGGGAGCGAGGTCGAGTGCACCTCGGACCGCCAGCCGGTCGTGGTACCGACACCCGAGCGCTGATCCCCGCCGCCGCACCCCGCACGTCCCACCCCGTACCCCCTGACCCCCGCACCCCCGCACCCCCGCACCACAGACCTGACCGTCCCCGTCACCGAAAGGCACCTCCATGCCACTCGCCTCCGCACGCACCCGGCTCGCCACCGTCTCGGCGCTGACCGCGTTCGGCGCCTTCGCCGCCCTCGGTACGGCGACCGCCGCCGCCACGCCGGCCCTCAACGGTGCGTGGGCGCCGTTCACCCGCTGCCCCGTGGACGCGCCGGCGATGCTCGCCGCGGACGGTCTGGACAAGGCACCGCAGTGCGTCGTCTCGTACGCCACCAGCGGGTCCATCAAACTCGGCAACACCACGGTCATCACCGGCAACAGCAACCTCCAGATGGGCGTCGTCCAGAACGCCGACGGCACCAACACCGTCGTCGCGCCCGCCTCCGGGGCGATCATCGCGGACTCCGCCACCGTGCCCGGCGGCCTTCTCGGACTGATGTGTCCGAGCAACATCCCGGGCATCACCGCCATCTGCCAGCAGCTCGCCGACGGCAAGCTCAACAAGATCACCGCGACCCTGGAGTCGGTGGGCACCCCCTCGAACTTCGACCAGATCGCGGGCGTCCTCACCGACCAGACCATCGTGAACATCCCGGTCCGCATCCACCTGGAGAACCCGTTCCTGGGCAGCAACTGCTACATCGGCACCAAGAGCAACCCGATCGTCCTCAAGCCGAAGAACCGGGACTACCCGGCGTTCTCCGTGGAGCTGTTCAACGGTGACGGCAGCCCGAACGAGGAGGGCGAGATGAGCCGCCTCAACATGCTCGGCTCCACCCAGATCGACACCTCCTTCGCCGTCCCCGGCGCCAGCGGCTGCGGCCTCGGCCTGCTCGGGCTGATCGACGCGGCGGTCAACCTCAAGACCGGTCTCCCGTCGGCGGCGGGCAAGAACAGTCTCACCCTGAACAACACCCAGACCTACCTGAGCGGGCTCTACGCCCCGGGGACCATCGCCCCCGACGCCGGCAAGCGATTCGCCCAGAACTGGCACTCCGCAGTCAAGTAACGGTCACCGAGCGGCGATTCTCGGCCGCGTCTTCTCCCTCCGCCCTCCCTCCGGCGCTACTCCTGTCCAAGTTGTGTACACCACAGCTAACTTGATTTAGCGTCTGCAACCAACATTGGTATGCACCTGACGGTCGCGCCCGCGCCGTCCAGCCGGCACGGCGCGGCCGCGCCGCTCCCCACCGGGGCGCAGGAGAGCAAGGGATCAGTCATGCCCTCAATCGCACAAGCACCGGACCTCGGCGAGCCGCTCGATCCGCTCCCCAAGGAGTTCGCCGCCTTGATGAGGCCCGAGGTACCGGGCCTCATCAAGGAGATCCGCGTCGAGGTCCAGCGTGCCTATCCGGTCTACGCCCGCCTCCTGAACGGGCCCAACGCGGACGCCATCCGCCAGGGCGTGGAGCAGGCGCTGGCCACGTTCGTGGACCGCGTCGCCGACCCCGCCACGAGCTCGGTCCTGCGCGACGAGCTGCTGCGCAAGTTCGGCCGGGTGGAGGCGTACGAGGGCCGCGACCTCGACACCCTCCAGGGCGCCTACCGGCTCGGCGCACGCATCGCGCTGCGCCGGGCCAGGACGATAGGCCGCCGGTACAAGCTCTCCCCCGCCCTCATCCTCGCCTTCGCCGACGCGCTCTTCGCCTACGTCGACGAGCTGGAGGCCCTCGCGCGCGAGGGGTACGCGGAGGTCCAGGCACGTGCGGCCTCCGAGGTCTCGGCGTTACGCAGGCAGCTGCTCCACCTCATCCTCGTCGGATCGCCCTTACCGCATGCGACCATCGCCGAACTGTGCGAGCAGGCCGCCTGGGAACTCCCCGCCCAGTGCACGATGGTGGCCCTGCGCGCTCCGGCTCCCGACCACATACGGGCCTGTCTCGACCGGGACGTCCTCGCCGACCTCGGCATCCCGCACCCGCACCTGCTGATCCCCGGGCCGCTCACCCCCGAGCGTCTGGCGATGCTCGAAACCGCCCTCGCGGGAGCCCCGGCCGTCATCGGTCTGACCGTGCCGCCGGCCCAGGCCGCCGACTCCATCCGGTGGGCCAGGAGGGTGCTGCAGCTCATCGACGACGGGATCGTGCCCGACCGGCCCGTCGTGCACTGCGAGGACCATCTGACAACGTTGTGGCTCCTGTCCGACCCCGCTCTGGTCACCCACATCGCGGCCCGCGAACTGGCCCCGCTCGGTGGACTGACCGGCTCCCGGCGCGGGCGCCTGGTCGAGACGCTGCGCGTGCACATCTCCACCCGGGCTCCCGCGGAACAGGTCGGCGAGGTGCTCGGCGTCCACGCGCAGACGGTCCGCTACCGCCTGCGCAACCTGGACGCCCACCTGGGCGACCGCATCACGGACCCGGACCACCGCTTCACCCTGGAGGCGGCCCTCCGCTCGCTCCACCTCCAGGGCAACGACTACGCGGATTGAACCCCCCGCACCCGGCCGGACCCCGGACCGCTTCGAGACGTTCACCGCCGGTGCCGGACCGGACCACCGCCCCGGCCGCCCTCGCCGCCCGCCCGCCCTCGCCGCCCGGGCCATGAAAAAGGGCAAGGAGAGCTCTCTCCTTGCCACTTTCAACTTATAGCGGGCCGGGGGGCTTGCCGCAAGGCCCCGGTCACGGCGGAGAATCGTCGCTCGCTGCCGCGATCCGCGGAGAGCGAGAGGTTCGACGGAGTGGGAGTCACCGGTGGCCGAGCAGTACGTGGCGGATCTTCAAGAGGTCGACGAGACCCGGGCCGCGCTCGTCGGCGGCAAGGGGGCGCACCTGGGCGGTCTGGCGCGCATCGACGGGATCAGCGTGCCGGCCGGCTTCTGCGTGACGACGGACGCCTTCCGGCGGGCCCTGGCGGACGCGCCGTCGATCAGTGACCTGCTCGACCGGTTGTCGCGCTCCGGCCCGGACGACCGGGAGGCGATCCGCACGCTCAGCGCGCGGATCCGCCGGACCATCGAGTCGATCGCCGTCCCGGACGATGTCGCGGCGGCGGTCGCCCGCGCGCTCGCCCGGCACGGAGAGCGGGCCGCCTACGCCGTCCGCTCCAGCGCGACGGCGGAGGACCTGCCGACGGCCTCCTTCGCCGGTCAGCAGGACACGTACCTTAACGTCACGGGTCCGACCGCGGTCCTGGAGCACGTCAGCCGGTGCTGGGCCTCGCTGTTCACCGAGCGGGCCGTGACCTACCGCGAGCGCAACGGCATCGACCACCGTACGGTCCACATGGCCGTGGTCGTGCAGCGGATGGTCTTCCCGCACGCGTCCGGAGTCCTGTTCACGGCCGATCCCGTCACGGGCCACCGGAAGGCCGCCACCGTGGAGGCCGGCTTCGGTCTCGGCGAGGCCCTGGTCTCCGGCCTGGTGAACCCCGACGTCTTCGAGGTGCGCGGAGGCGAGATCACCGCCAGGACGATCGCCGCCAAGCAGCGTGCCGTCCACGCCCTGCCGGGCGGCGGCACGGAGCAGGTGACCGTCGACCCGCGGCTCCAGGAGCAGCCGGCGCTGACGGATGCCCAGGTCCTGGAACTCGTACGGCTCGGACGCCGGATCAAAGCCCGCTTCGGGCGCCCGCAGGACATCGAATGGTGTCTGGCCGACGACGGCTTCCGGATCGTCCAGAGCCGGCCGATCACGACCTTGTTCCCCGTACCCGAGAGGGGTGACCGGGAGAACCACGTCTACGTGTCCGTCGGCCACGGGCAGATGATGACCGACCCCATGAGGCCCCTGGGGCTCTCCATGTGGCAGCTGACGGCCATGGTGCCGATGCACGAGGCGGGCGGGCGGCTGTTCGTCGACGTCACGCGGCGCCTGGCCGCGCCCGCGAGCCGGGCCGGACTCCTGGACCTCCTGGGGAAGGGCGACCCGCTCGTCCGGGACGCCCTGGAGACCGTCCTCGCCGACGAGGACTTCGTCCCCCCGCTCCCGGACCCCGCCCCCGCCGGGCCGCCGGCCGGCGCCGCGCCCGCCCCGGTCGAAACCGACCCGGCCGTCGTCACCGCGCTGATCGAGTGCAGCCGGGCGTCCGTCGCCGAGCTCGCGCGCGAGATCCGCACGAAGGAGGGCCCGGAGCTCTTCGACTTCCTGCTGGAGGCCTTCGAGGAGCACAAGCGGGTCCTCGGCGATCCGCTGAACATCCAGGCGGTCATGGCCGGGATGGAGGCCACCTGGTGGCTCAACGACAGGCTGGAGGAGTGGCTGGGCGAGAAGAACGCCGCCGACACGCTGACCCTGTCCGCCCCCGACAACATCACGTCGGAGATGGGCCTGGAACTGCTCGACGTCGCGGACGCGATCCGCCCGCATCCGGAGCTGGTGGAGTTCCTGCGGGGCGTCGAGGACGAGGGGTTCCTGGACGGACTCGCGAAGCTCCCGGGCGGGGCCGGGGCGCGCGAAGCCATCGAGGACTACCTCGACCGGTACGGCATGCGCTGCGTCGGCGAGATCGACATCACGAGGCCGCGCTGGCGCGAGCGCCCCTCCACCCTCGTCCCCCTGATCCTGGACAACGTCAGGAACTTCGGGCCGGGCGCCGCCGCACGGCGCTTCGAGGAGGGACGGCAGAAGGCGCAGCACAAGGAACGGGACGTGCTGTCGCGCCTGCGGTCCCTGCCGGACGGGGACCGCAGGGCCGCCGAGACCAAGCGGATGATCGACCGGGTCAGAACCTTCATCGGGTACCGGGAGTACCCGAAGTACGGCATCGTCAGCCGCTACTTCGTCTACAAGCAGGCCCTCCTGCGGGAGGCCGGGCGCCTGGTGCGGGCGGGGGTGCTCGCCGGGCAGGAGGACGTCTTCCACCTCACGTTCCAGGAGTTCCACGAGGTGGTGCGCACGCACCGGGCGGACCAGGGGCTCATCGCGCGGCGCAAGGAGGCGTTCCGTTCGTACCACGCGCTCACACCGCCCCGGGTGCTCACCTCGGACGGCGAGGCCCTCACCGGGGCCTACCGGCGCGACGACGTGCCGGCCGGGGCCCTGGCCGGCCTGCCGGTTTCCGCCGGGACCGTCGAGGGGAGGGCCCGCGTGATCCTCGACATGGCGGACGCGGATCTCGAACCGGGCGACATCCTCGTCACCGCCTTCACCGACCCGAGCTGGTCGCCGCTGTTCGTCGGGATCGCGGGCATGGTGACCGAGGTGGGCGGCCTGATGACCCATGGCGCGGTGATCGCCCGGGAGTACGGTCTGCCGGCCGTCGTCGGCGTGGACCGGGCCACCCGGCTGATCCGCGACGGGCAGCGGATCCGCGTGCACGGAACCGGGGGCTACGTCGAGATCCTGCCCTGACCGGCCGCCCGGGCCCCGCCCCCCCCTCCGGGGGGTGGCCGGGGGTCAGAAGGCGTTGCGCCGCCGGAGTCCGAACGTACGGCCGTCCGGGTCGACGACGAGCCGGTAGAGCGGCATGGTGAGGCGCCGCTCGGCGTACGAGAGGTCGGGCGGGCTGTACGCGCGCAGCCGGCCCGGCGGCTTCGGCCCGCGGCCGCCGCCCTCGTGCCAGGCGTCCAGCGCGGCGGCGCTCGCCGCGAACGCCTCGAAGGCCCGTACGGGGTCGCACAGCGGATCCGAGGTGCCCGGAGCGTCCGTGGCGTCCGGATCGCCGGGCTCGGGCGGACCGGGCGCGGTTGCGTCGAGGTGCTCGCGGGAGAGCTCCAGCCGCAGTTCCCTCGCGAAGCGGCGGGCGCCGTCGCCCAGTCCCCCGGGGTCGGCGGGCGCGCGGGGGTCCGCCTCCTCGTCCAGGACGGCACAGTTGAGTTCCGAGTCGTGCGTCCAGGACCGGAGGTTGATGTTGTCGGATCCGACCGTGGCCCACACGTCGTCCACCACGCACACCTTGGCGTGCACGTACACGGGAGTGCCGGCGCGGTTCTCCAGCCCGTACACCGCCACCCGCCCGCCGCCCGCCTCGCGCAGCTTGTCCAGGGCCTTGACCCGGCCGACCACGTTCATCGGCCCGGACAGCCGGCCGTCCTGGTCGGGGACGGTGGGTATCACGGCGATCAGCCGCAGTTCGGGGTTCTCGCGCAGCGCCCCGGCGAAGGACTCCACCACCTCGGGGGACCACAGGTACTGGTCCTCCAGGTAGATGAGCCGCCTGGCCCGCTTGAGCGCCTTGAGGTAGCTGCGCGCCACGCTGCGCTCCCCGTCCGGCGCGAAGGGGTAGCCGCGCAGCAGCCGGTTGGGATAGGTGCGCAGCACCTGCACGGTGTGGTTGCCGCAGGGCGGCGGGTCGGGCAGCTGCGGCGGGATGGGATCCGCGTAGGTGTCCTCGCCGTTGACCAGCGCCCGCAGTTTGACGAGCGGGCTGCGGCTCAGCGCGGCCGGATCCTCCCAGCGTTCGCGGAATCCCGCCTCTATGTCACCGACGGCGGGTCCCCGGACGGCCAGTTGGACGTCGTGCCAGGGCGGCCGGGGGCCGTAGGCGGCCGCCATCGGCATCACCTGCGGGTCCCCGTGATGGTCGGCGTCGTCGTTGCGGCTGTGGCACAGGTCGATCCCGCCCACGTAGGCCACGTCCAGGGAAGGGCGGCAGGGGTGGCGCAGGACGACCAGCTTCTGGTGGTGGCTCCCTCCGGGGCGCACCCGCATGTCGAGCAGGCATTCGCCGCCCGCCGCCGCGATCTCCTCCCCGAGATGCCGGTTCTCGCTCTCGCTGTAGCGCAGTCCGTCCAGGTGGGACCGCCAGAGGAGGCCCTTGACGATCACGCCCCGCCCGGCCGCCTCCGCCAGCACGGTGCCGATCTCCGTACCCTCGCCGTCGAGCCGTTCGTCGGGGTCGCCCCGCCAGTCCGTGAAGAGGAGCAGGTCTCCCCGGCGCTGTGCCCGGATGTTGCGAAGGAGCTCCGCGAAGTACGTGGCTCCGTGCACGAGCGGGCGCGCCTGGTTGCCCCGGGTCCACGACGCGCCGTCGGGGTGACGGCTGTCCACCCGGGTGGACGTGTTGCCGCGTTCGCCGGCGGTGAGCATCCAGTCACTGCGTTCCATGTGTCGTGCCTCCCCCGAGCGGCTACCCGCCCGGCGCGGTCTCAGACACTCCGCCCCCGCCCGGGTCGGCGGGGCGGGTGGCGGGCCGCTTCGGCTTGGTGGTCCCGGGGAGGCAGGCGACCGTGGGGTTGTAGGTCCCGAACGTCCCGCGGGGGTTCTTCTTCCACAGCCACAGGTGCAGGGCGTAGTGGACGGGCTGGCGGGGGAAGTGCCCGGGCGTCGGGCCGTCGAAGGAGCGGCCGAAGAGCTTCGGGCGGTCGTCGTCCGTGGCCGTGTCCTGGTCGCGGTCGTACACGAGCCACTGGGCGCCGACGAGGCGTTTGCCCCCGTGCCCGTCGTCCTCGTAGAAGAGCGCCGCTGGCTTCGCCGGGTCGACGGAGTTGTCGTACGCGTGGTTGAAGTGCGGGTAGCCGAGAGCGCCGGATCCCGCCCTGTCCTCGACGCAGTGCTTGTCCGGGACGTAGCCCGCTCTCACCGCGGCCGCGTGCTGCTGGAACGGGGCGGTCGCCCGGTAGACGATCGCGCGCTCGGCCCCCGCCTTGCCGCTGTCGATGCCGGTGTCGATGCCGGAGGGGGAGGCGGAGGGAGAGGCGGAGGCAGGAGCGGCGGCGGCCGTCAGGGAGAGAGCGGCGGCCGCTGCCAGGGCCAGGGCGGGACTGCGGAACATGCGCGGACTCCTCGGAGGCGGGCTCTTAGCGAGCAGGATGTCCCCCGCCCGGCGGCCCCGCCACACGGCCGGAGCGGACGGCTGAACACCCGGCCCCGAACGCACCGAGGACCGTTTCACGCGTACGGCGCAGGGACCACCCGACCGGCCCGCCGTCCCGCCCGGGACGGTGGTGCGCGCCGCCGCGGCCCGGTCGGCGGTGCTCAGTGGTGCGCGGGTGCGGGGTGCGGGGTGTGCGCGGCCGGGGCCGGCGGGCCCGCCAGTTTCACCAGGGGGCCGGTCATCAGGGTGGTGACCAGGGCGACGACGGTGAGTACCGCGAGCAGCGGGCCGTCGATGATGCCCGCCTCGTGGCCGATCTGGAGGACGACCAGCTCGGTCAGCCCGCGGGTGTTCAGCAGCACGCCCACGGTGAACGACTCCCGCCAGGGCAGGCCCGCGTACCGCGCGGCCAGCCCCGCGCCGCCCGTCTTCCCGAGAACGGCCACGGCCAGCAGGGCCGGCAGGACCAGGGCCCCGCCCGAGGAGAGGTCCAGGGCCGACAGGTCCACTCCGAGCCCGAAGCCCAGGAAGAAGAAGGGCAGCAGCACGGTCTTGGACGTGGTGGCCAGCGGCTCGGCGGCGGCGACGGCGAACGGGTTGCCGGCCGGCCACACCAGGCCGACCAGGAACGCGCCGATGAGCTGGTGCACGCCGAGGGCGGCGGTCAGCGCCGCGGAGGCGGCGATCGCGATGACGAGCACGACCCGCAGGGTGGCGAGGTCGGTGGTGTCGCCCTTGCGCGCGAACCACCAGGCCGCCGCCCGGCGCACCGGCCCCAGATAGACGGCGACGACGACCACCGCGACCAGCGCGCGTACGGCCGCGTCCCGGTGGTTCGACCCCTGGGACAGCGCGAGGATCGCCGAGAGCGCCAGCCAGCTGCCGCCGTCTCCGACGGCGGCCGCGAACAGGCTCAGCCGGCCGGGCCGGGTGCGGGAGAGGCCCAGGTCCTCCAGCATGCGTGCCAGCACCGGGAACGCGGTGATGCTGATCGCGCATCCGATGAACAGGACGAAGACGGACCGCGGCATGCCCGCGGGCGTGTAGCGGTCCGCGAGCGGCAGGGCGGCCAGGGCGCCACCGGCGAACGGGACGAGCAGGGATGCCTGGCTGATCAGCAGGCCCTCCCGGGCGGTGCCCCGCACCCGCATCGCGCAGAGCTCCTGCCCCGTGAAGAACATGAACACCGCCAGGCCGATCTGCGCGAGCCCGGAGAACATGGGCAGCACGGCCTTCGGGAACAGCCACAGCGCCGCCTCGGGGGCGAGCGCGCCCAGGAGCGAGGGGCCGAGGGCCAGGCCAGCGAGCACCTCGCCCATCACGCGCGGCTGTCCCACCCGGGCGGCGAGGCCGCCCGCGACCCGGGACAGGGCGAGGACGACGGCCGCACCGAGGAAGAAGTGGCCGACGGAGTCGAGAGGGAACATGCGGTTCTTCCGTTCTGCTCTGCCGGACCTGGTGACCCGGGTGGGGTGGCCCTCCGCGGTGCGGTGCGGCGGCGCCCGGTGCCGTCAGTGGCGGGGGCGGCGGCCGAGTGCGATGCCGGCGAACAGGAAGACCACGCCGAGGGTGCCGGCGATGACGGCCGCGGTGGTCTGGGCGGGCTGGTCGCTGGCGTGCAGGACGGCGGTCACGACGCCCATCACGCCGCTGATGTAGCAGAAGATCGTCAGGAAGATCTTGAGGCTCGGGTTCATGGGGGGCGGGTCCAATCGGATCGGTTCGGTTGTTCGGGCGGGTCAGTGGGGGGCGGTGCCCGTGGCGGTGAAGCCGAGCAGCATCACGTACGCGTCCGGGTCGCCGCGGAAGCGGTTCCAGCGGTCGGCGGCCAGCGCGAACTCGGCCAGGCTGACCACACCGGCGGCCACGAGCGGCTGGAGGCGGCCGGGGCCCAGGTGCGGGGCGAAGGCCTCGACGGGGTGGTCGTCGTTGGTGCTGGCGAAGGGCCGCAGGGCCACGTCCTCGTAGCCCGCGCCGCGCAGCAGCCGGGTCAGGCGGCGTCCGATGGTCCGGTCCCCGCCGGCCGAGGTCTGGGCGCGGGCCAGTTTGCCGTGGATCGCGGCCAGTTCGGGGTACGCGGGCTCGGCCAGGCCCCAGCAGGAGGCGTCGACCTCGGTCACGGCGATCCGCCCGCCGGGCCGCAGCACGCGCAGCGCCTCGGCGAGTACGGCCTGCGGGTCGGCCAGGTGCTGGAGTACGTAGCGCAGCAGCACGAAGCCGGCGGAGTCGTCGGGGAGCGGCAGGGCCGCGCCGTCGGCGACGAGGAGTTCGGCTCCGCAGCCGGCGGCGTGGGACAGCAGGTCGCCGTCGATGTCGACGGCGGTGTGGGCGAGGCCGGGCAGGGCGGCGCGCAGCCTGCGGGTGACCGCCCCCGAGCCGGCGCCGATCTCGAGGAACGGGCCGGCGTGCGCGTCCAGGCCCGCTTCGCGCAGGATGCGCAGCTCGGCGGCGAAGGACAGCTCGGCCTGGGCCTCCAGCCGGGCCAGTTCACCGGTGAGCCCGCCGGCCGTGGTGGCGGCGGGGTCGTACGAGCCGCCGACCGGGCCGGCGGCGGCGCCCGCCCGGTCGGCGACCGCCGCGGCGGCCGGGGCCGACGGCAGCGGGGAGGTCAGGGGGGCGGTCATCGGGGCCTCGCAGTCATCCGCATGCCGTGCTTGGGGCGCAGGGTCACCAGGGCTTCCGGCTCCACCGTGAAGCCCGGCTCCAGTTCGAGGCGGGTCGAGCGCATCAGGACGGCCAGCACCAGGGTGGCCTCGATCAGGGCCAGGTGCTGGCCGATGCAGATGCGCTCGCCCCCGCCGAAGGGCAGGTAGAGGTGGCTGGGCAGGTCGGCGTCCTCGAAGCGGTCGGGTACGTACGCATCGGGCCGGTCCCAGTAGTCGGGGTGCCGGTGCAGCACCCACTGGCTGACGCACACCAGCGTCCCGGCGGGGATTTCGTACCCGCCGACGGTGTCGGGGCCCTTGGCGCGCCGGGAGATCAGCCATACCGGCGGGTAGAGGCGCATGGCCTCCTCGATCGCCCGCCGGCAGCGCACCAGGTCGGGCAGGTCGGCCGCGGTGGGCGTGCGGTCGCCGAGGACCGCGTCGAGCTCCGCGCGGACCTTCTCGGCCTCCTCCGGGTGCCGGTCGAGCAGGTACAGGGTCCAGGTCAGGGCCTTGGCCGTGGTCTCGTGGCCCGCCATGACGAGGGTGAGCACCTGGTCGCGCAGTTCCTCGTCGTCCAGCTCGCCGATCATCGCGTCGAGCAGGGACGCGGATCCGTGCGCGGGGGGCTGCGCCCCGGCGACCGCCCGCCGGGAGGCGATGACGGTGCGGGCGATCAACTGGAGGAACATGCGCGCCTGTACGTAGCCCTTGCGGCGCAGCGCCGTGTCCTCGGGGTCCGGATCGGGGCTCGGTACGTAGTGCCCCATGAACCGGTTGGTGGCGTCGACGGCGCGCCCGAAGCCCTCGCCGGCCGTGCCCAGGTCCACGCCCAGCACGGCGCGGGTGAGGATCGCCAGGGTCAGCGAGGTCAGGTGGTGTTCGACGGGGAGGGCGCTGCCGTCCCGCACGGCCGGCTGCCAGCGCGCCAGGAGGGCTTCGGTCTCCTCGGTGATGATGCGGTCGAAGGTGGCGACCTCGGTGCGGCGGAACGCGGGGGCGCACTGCTTGCGCTGGCGGGCCCAGTCGGCTCCGTTGCTGGTCAGCAGCCCGTTTCCGAGGAGGGGCCGCAGCATGGCGTCGTCGGGGGTGCCGGCCTTCGTGTAGTTGGCGGTGTTGTCCTTCAGCACGTGCCTGGCCAGCTCGGGCCGGTGCAGCATGACCACCCGCTCGCCGTCGCCGACATGGCTGGTGATGTCGCCGTGGCGACGGTTCATCGCGGTCACGAAGGCCAGGGGGTCGGCGCGCATAAGTTCCATGTCCACAGGGGTATCCGGCCCCGGTGGGACGGTGCCCGCCGGTGCGGTGGTGGCTGTCACGTGAACCTCCGTGGATGGTTGAGCCGATGTACGTACGCCCTCTACGCAAGCCGGTCCGGCGCTACGTACCGGCTGTCGGTAATTCCGTAATCGCCGCTGGGATTACCCCGGTTGCCTTCCCGGCGGGCGTCGTACGGCGCCCTGCGTGAGAGCATGCCTACGCGGGCACGGCAACCGGGCCTGCGGGCGCGGGTGGTTCGGTCACAGTAACTCCCTTAAAGAATAGGCTCAATGCTTATCGAGGGCGGCCGGATACTCATCCGCGGGGGCCTTCGGATTACGTTTCATTGCGTCTTGGCGGCGCGGTTCCCGCCGTGTGAATCTTGCGTTGTCGCCGGCACACCGACCGCATCGAATCCGCAGCAACCGCATCGAATGGAGAGTCCACATGGCACTCGACCCGCAGCAGCGCGCTGAGTTCGTGAACTCCTACACACGGGTTCTCATCAGCGCCTGGTCCGACGAGGCGTTCTCCGCCAAGCTCGCCACCGAGCCGCGGACCGCGCTCGCCGAGGCCGGCCTCGAACTCCCGGCCGAGTCCGAGGTCGTCATCGTCACCCAGGCCCCCGAGGGCCACGAGCAGGGCAACCTGGACGTGCAGGTCGCCCTGTGGGAGACGGGCCTGGAGACCGGTCGCTACGAGTTCCACATCCCCGCGACCCCGACGGTCGACGCCGTCGAGCTCAGCGAGGGCGACCTGTCCGACGTCGCCGCCGGCGTGCTCGACGCCTGCAACTACTGCTGCTGCCCCTGCTGCTGCTGCACCTGACAGGTGCGGTGCCCGCAACCCTTCCCACTCCGCTGGAGCGTCGCATGCCCAATGCGCTGACGGAACACCCCGTTTCCGTACGCGGACTTTCCAAGCGATACGGTGACGTCCAGGCAGTGCGCGACATCAGCCTCGATATTCATCGCGGCGAAGTGTTCGCACTGCTCGGGCCCAATGGCGCCGGAAAGACCACGACCGTCGACATTCTGACGGGAGTGCGCAGACGCACCGGTGGAGAAGTGCGGGTCCTCGGCCATGATCCGGCCGAGGACCCGCGGGAATGGCGGGCGAGGATAGGCGTGGTGCCGCAGACGGCGGGCGCCTACTCGGATCTGACCGTGAAAGAAGTCGTCAGGCATTTCGCCGCCATGTATCCGGCCCCGCTGCCGGTCGGCGAGGTGCTGGAGATGGTGGGGCTCGGCTCCTTCCACTCCCGCCAGGCCACCGCGCTCTCCGGCGGCCAGCAACGCCGCCTGGACGTCGCGGTCGGGGTCGTCGGCGACCCCGAGCTGATCTTCCTGGACGAGCCGACCACGGGCCTGGACCCGGTGGCCCGCCGCGAGGCCTGGGAGCTCGTCCGCTACTTCGCCGGCCGCGGCCGTACGACCGTCCTGACCACGCACTACCTCGACGAGGCCGAGGAACTGGCCCAGCGGGCCGGTGTCGTCGTCGGCGGCCGCCTCGTCGAGTACGGGCCGCTGGCCTCGTTCGGCGGGCGCGACCAGACCCCCGCCACGGTCTCCTTCCGCCGTGGCGAAGCTCTGGCCGGCGTCGCGCTGCCCGCGCTGCCGCCCGGCACCGAGGTGCTGCCGTCCGGACCGGGCACCGTGACGCTGCGCACCGCCGCGCCCTCGCAGGCGCTGAGCCTGCTGCTGCCCTGGGCACGCGAGGCGGGCTCGCTGGAACTCGCGGACCTGCGCGTGCACCGGCCCACCCTCGAAGAGATCTACCTGAGTCTGATCGCCAGGGAGAGCAGGGAGACCGCCGCATGACCGCGACCGTGCCCGAAACCAGGACCTCGACCCCGGAGTTATCCGGCGACGGTGCGGTCCGCCGCGCCGGAGCCGTGCCCGCACGCCCGGCCGCGCGCGGTGCGCGCGGGTACGTACGGGCCTGCGCGGCACGTTCGTCGGCCGAACTGCGGGCGTTCTTCCGCAACAAGCAGTCCCTGGTGTTCACCCTGTTCTTCCCGGTGATCCTGCTCGTCGTCTTCGGCTCGATCTTCGAGGGGAAGGTCGAGGGCACCGATACGGACTTCCGGCAGGTCTTCATGGCCGGGGTGATCGCGGCGGGCGTCATGAGCACCGCGTTCTCCGGCCTGGCCATCAACGTGGCCATCGAGCGGGACACCGGCACCATCCGCCGTCTCGCCCTGACCCCGATGCCCAAGTCGGCGTACTTCGTGGGCAAGCTCGTGCGCGTGGTGGTCACCACCGTGCTGGAGACGGCCCTGCTCATCGGGATCGCCGTGACCGCGTTCGGACTGCCCCTGCCGCAGACCCCCGAGCGGTGGAGCACCCTCGCGTGGTGCCTGGCGCTGGGCACCGCGGCCTGCGCGCTGGCCGGCACCGCCTACAGCGCGCTGATCCCCAACAGCCGTTCCGCCGCCGCCGTGGTGACGCCCGTCTTCATGGTGCTGCAGTTCATCTCGGGCGTGTTCTACCCGTTCGAGAACCTGCCGCTGTGGATGCAGAACACCGCCGCCCTGTTCCCCGTGAAGTGGATGGCGCAGGGCTTCCGTTCGGTGTTCCTGCCCGACTCCTTCGCCGCCGTCGAGCCCGCCGGCTCCTGGGAGCTGGGCCGCATCGCCCTGGTCCTGGCCCTGTGGGCGGTCGGCGGCCTGCTGGCGACCGGCCTGACCTTCGGCTGGCGCGGCCCGCGGGTGCGCTGAGCGGGTCCCCGGATGACCATGGCCGGGCGGGAGCCGGGCGAGAGAAGTGCCGTGACGAGGAGATCCCGTACATGACCGAGGCCGCCGGGCTGCCCGCCCACCTCGCCCACCCCTTCAGCCCCGCCGGGCGGATCGACCCGTACCCGGCCTACGAGTGGCTGCGGACCCACGACCCCGTGCACCGCGACCCGATGACCGGCATGTGGCTGGTCACCGGGCACGCCGACTGCACGGCCCTGCTCAAGGACCCGGCCTTCTCCGCGGCCTCGGGGCAGCGCGAGCGGTCCCGGGACGACGACCTGCCCGTGTCCATGCTGACCACGGACGGCGTCGACCACACCCGGCTGCGCGCCCCCGGCGCCCTGCTGCTCGGCCCGGCCGCCCTGGCGTCCGTGGCCGACGCGATCGCCGCCGACGCCGACGCCCTGCTCGACCGGGCCGTGGAGGACGGCGTGCCCGTCGACGCCGTGGAGGAGCTGGGCGCGCCGCTGGCCACCTCCGTACTGGCCCGGCTGTTCGGCCTGCCCGAAGACGCGCGGGAGACCCTGGCCGCGCTGGCCCGTGCCGCGTCCGTCAACCTCGATCCGCTCGCCCCGCCGCACATCGCGCGCCTGGGCCGCGCCGCCATGGGTGAGCTGACCCGGTTCCTCGACGGCCACACCGACCGTGTCGACCCGCACTGCCCCCTCGGCCGGCTCGCCGCCGACACCCGGCTGACCCGGCAGGAGATGCTCGGCATCCTCGGCCTGGCCGTCGTAGGAGGCTGGCAGCCGCTGGCCGAGGCCGTCGGCAACGCCCTGTACTGGCTGCTGCCGCGCCCCGAGGTGCGCGCCGCCCTGCGCTCCGCCGGCCAGGACGCGGCCGAGACGGCCGTAGACGAACTGCTGCGCCTCGAAGCGCCGATCCCCTTCACCGCCCGCGTCACCCTCCACGACGCCACGCTTCCCGGCGGGCGCATCCCGGCCGGGCAGCGGGTCCTCGCGGTGCTCGCCGCCGCCAACCGGGACCCCGCCGTCTTCGCCGACCCCGGCGGCCTGGTGTGGGACCGGCGGCCCAACCCGCACCTCGCCTTCGGCGGCGGCCCGCACTTCTGTCTGGCCGCCCGGCTGGTCAAGCAGTCCGGCGCGATCCTGCTCGGCAGGATCGTCCGCCGCTTCCCCGAGGCCGTCATCGCCGGCCCGGACCCGCGCTGGGCGCCGTCGCTGATCCCGCGCCGGCTCACCTCGCTCCCCGTCGACCTGGGCGCGGAGGTACGGGAGGCGGGGATACGAGATGCGGGCGTACGGGAGGCAGCCGGGCTGGAGGACGTGCATGCCTGAGGTCGTCGTGATCGGAGCCGGGGTCGCCGGGCTGGCCTGTGCCCAACGCCTGGCACAGGCCGGCGTCGACGCCCTCGTCCTGGAGGCCCGTCCCCGGATCGGCGGCCGCGTCCGCACGTTCCGCCCGGCCGACGGCGGCCCGGCGCTCGAACTCGGCGCGCAGGTCGTGCACGGCGACCGGAACCCGGCCCACTCCGTCCTCGGCCCGCTCCCGGCCGCGCCCCGCCCGCCGGCCGCGTACGTAGTGACCGGGCGCGTCGCCCGCCCCATGGGCGTCCTGGCCCGCGGCGCGAACCCGCCGTGGCTGCTGGAGGGCAGGCTCGCCGGCCATGCCCCGGCCCCCGGCGGTCCCGGCGCCGGGCTGAGCGTCGGCGGCTGGCTGGCGGCGAGCGGCGCCGCACCCGCCGAGGCGGCCACGGCCCGCGAGTGGCTGCGCCAGACCTGGGCCGCGGACCCCGACCGGCTCGACGCCGCCGGGGTGGCGGCCGCGGTGCGCCAGGACGGGGGCGGCCGTGGGGAGTTCACCGTGCCCGGCGGCATGGACCTGCTGCCCCGCGCCCTCGCCGAGGGGCTGGACGTGCGCACCGGAACTCCCGTCCGGCGGATCGTGGCCGGCCCCGGGGGCGGCGTGCGCATCGTCACCGATGACGGCGAACTCACCGCGGACCGGGCGGTCCTGGCCGTACCGCCCGCCGTCGTCGCCGGCGGCCTGCTCGCCATCGACGGGCTCGGCGCGCAGAAGACCGCCGCCGCGAAGGCGCTGGTACCGGGCGACGGGTTCTGCGCCGTGGTGACCCTGGCCGGCCCGGCCCCCGAGACGGCCGCCGTGTTCGACGCGGACGGCGTCGTCGGGTTCGTCTCCTGCCGGCGGGGCCGCCCCGAGGTGCTGATCGTCGCCAAGTCGGCGGCGGCCGCGTGCGTACGGGAGGCCGCCGGGTCCGCGGGCCACCTCGCCGAGCTGCTGGCCGTGGCGCTGCCGTGGACCAGGGGCGTGGCGGTGGTGGACGTCGTGACCGCCGACTGGGCCGCCGACCCGTACAGCGGCGGGGCGTTCTGCGCGCCCGGTCCGGGCACGGAACGGGCGGCCCGGGACTGGGCCCGTCCCCTGAACGGGCCCGACGGGCGGCTGTTCTTCGCGGGAGAGGCCGCCGTGACCGGGCGGGCACTGCCGTGGCTGCAGGGCGCGTACGCCGACGGGCGGCGCGCCGCACACGAGGTTCTGGAAGCGGGGAAACGATGTCCTTGAACGTCCATTCGGGGTGGTACCTGGCCGCCTTCGCGTCCGAACTGGACCGCGAGGTGGCCCCGTTGGACATCGGCGGGCGCCGCCTGGTGGCGGTGCGCGCGGAGGGCGGCCTGCGCGTCCTCGACGCGGACTGCCCGCACCGCGGCGCCCATCTCGGCCACGGCGGCCGGGTCGAGGGCGGCTGCCTGGTGTGCCCCTTCCACGGGCGGCGCATCGGGCTGGGGCAGCCCTCGGGCGAGGGCAGCCGGCCCTGGGTGCGCGAGCACGAGGTCGTCGAGTGCGGCGACGCCGTCTTCGTACGCCTCACCGACGGGCCCGACGACGACCGCGGGCTGCGCACCGTGCTCAAGGAACTGGCCGGGTCGATGCCGCTGGTCAAGGCGGTGGAGCGGCCCGTGGCCGCGGCCGCGGACCTCGTCGTCGAGAACGCCTTCGACACCGACCACTTCACGGCGCTGCACAAGGTCCACCGGATCCGCGGCATGCGGCATTCCACCGGTGTGCACGGCGAGTTGGTGATGGACGGGGAGTTCCCGATGTCGGCCTCGCCCTGGGCCGGCCGCGGGGGCGCGGGCCCGGCGCAGCCGTACGTTCCCCGCTTCCACGCCCGTGCGTACAGCCCCGGTGTCGTCGTCACCGAGTTCGGGCCCGCCGACGAGGTGCACGTCATCGTCACCGGCGCCGTGCCCGACGGGCGCGGGGGCTGCGTCGCCCGGGTCGCTGTCGGCGTGCGCGAGGGCCGCGAGAACCAGCTGCCCCTGCTGATCGCCGGCAGCGAGCGGGCCCTCGCCGAGGACATCGCCGTCTGGGAGCACCTCAACCCGCGGGTGGCGCCGCGCTACGACGCGGCCGACGTGGCGGTCGTCGCCTACCGGGAGTTCTGCGCGGGCTTCACCGACCTCGGCGACGGGGAGGCATCGTGACCGGGACCGCGGCCGGGACCGGGACCGCGACCGGGACCGCGACCGGAGCCGGGGTGACGGGCGACGACAGGCGCCACGTCTCCCGCGAGCCACTGCCCGGCGAGCAGGAGGGCGCGTACGACGGGCTGCGCACCCTGACCTACGGCAGCGGCCCCACCGTGCTGTGGGTGCACGGCTACACCATGGACTCCACCCTGTGGCGGCCCCTGTGGCGGCTGCTCCCCGGGCTGCGCCACGTCGGCGTGGACCTCCCGGGGCACGGCGGCTCCGAGGCGCTGCGCCCCGGGCTGACCATGCCGGAACTCGCCGCACGGATCATGGGACTTGCCCGTGAGCAGGGGGCCCGGCGGTGGGTGGGCCTGTCCTTCGGGTCGACGGTCGCGCTGGAGGCGGCGCTCACCCACCTGGACGAGGTCGACCGCCTCGTCGTGGGCGCGCCGACGCCGGCCGGCGGACCGCCCGACCCGGCGGCCCGCAAGCGGTACATCGAGATGCTGATGCTGCGCCGGATGCGCGGGGCGGAGGCGGCCGAGCCGCTGGCCGACCTCTGGATGGCGGCGCCGCCGGACATCTTCCGGGGCACGGAGGCCCATCCGGTGCTCCGCGCCGAGCTGCGGTCCGTCGTGGCCCGCCACTCCTGGGCCGAGCTGGACAGCGGGGCGATGGCGGGGCTCAGCGCGCACGTGCACTCCGCGGAGGACCTGGCACGGATCAAGGCCTGTACGTTCGCACTAACCGGCAGCGCCGACATGCCCGCATTCCATGCCAATGCCGCTTTGTTGTCCCGCACCGTGCCCCGCTGCCGCATCCATGTCGTTCCCGATGCCGGCCATTTGCCCTTTCTCGAGCAGCCGTGGGCCGTGGCGCCGCTGCTGCTGGACCACCTGTTGGCCTGTTAGGCACTTAATCAGCCTATCGATGCCCGTATAAAGTGATCAAGGGAACCACATCAGGGGGGCGGGGACATGCCGATATTCGCGCTTGAGTTCTTTGGGATGATCCTCCAAGTAATGGGCCTCGTGGAAGGCTCCGACCTCGCCTTCCACTTCGGCCGGCACCTGCTCGGGGAGCGCGCGGAGCCCGTACGGACCCCGGTGAGCCTGCATTTCGCCTCGACCACCGGGGTGGGCCACGTGGGGCGTGAGGTGCGCGTGCTGGACGGCGAGGGGCGCGTACTGCGCCGCTGGGCCTACCACGGCACAGGCGGAATCCCGCCAGTCCTGCCGCCCTTCGCCGTCCTGGAGCATCCGTACGCGGTCCTCCAGGCCGCCGTGCTGGCCAAGGGCGCCGGCGTGGTCGCACTGGTCGGCGGCATCGGTTCGCCCCGGAACTCCGTGGCGCTCGCCCTGGGCGCACGCGGATGGCGCATGGTTTCCGGCCAATACCTGGTCGTCGACCGCACCACCGGGGAGACGCTGCCCTACCAACTGCCCCTCGAACTCCGAGGACCCGCCCTGGAGGCGGCCCGGGCCGCCGGCCTCACCGACGGCGGCCCCGGCAACGACGTACGCACGGTCTGTTCGCCGCTGACGGGAGAGTCCGTCATGGTCCGCCCGGAGCGGCTGATCGCCACGGCGGACATCCGCGAGCGGTTCGGCCCGGCCACCCTGGTCCGGCTCTGCAGCAGGGGCGCGCAGCGGTCCCGGCTGGAGGACTGGAACTTCGCCGCCTCGGTGTGGCCCCCGGACGCCTCGGCGGACCCCGCCTTCGCGGCCACCCCCCGGATGCGCCTCCTGCTGCCCGAATCGGGCGCCGCGGAAGAGGCCGCCGACCTGCTCGACGGACGACTGACCGCGACCACCCCGAAGGGAACCGTGCCGTGCCCCGTCGCACCTCCTACGTTGACGGAACTCCTTGCTGGATCGACCACGTAGGCGTCGACCCCACGGGCGCCAAGGACTTCTACGCGGCCCTCTTCGGCTGGGAGTTCCGGCCCGAGGGCGGCCGGGGCTACCACCTGGTGCTGCTCGGCGGCGAGATCGTCGGCGGCCTCGGACCGAGCCCGGCCGGACCGCGCTTCGGCTCCGCCTGGACCGTGTACCTCGCGGCGAAGGACCTCGACGGCGCGGGGCGGCGGGCCGAGCGGCACGGCGCCCGCGTGGTGGTGGCGGGCGTCCCGGCCGGCGGCAACGGCCGGCTCAGCCTCGCCGTCGACCCCCTGGGCGCGGCCTTCGGGCTGTGGCAGGGCGCCCACGACGAGGGCGTGGTGGTCGTCGACGAGGCCGGCGCCCTGACCGGCGCGGCCCTGCACACGCCACGGCCGGTGGAGTCGGGCGACTTCTACCGGGAGGTGTGCGGAGCCCGGCCGCACACCGAGGAGGTGGCGCGGGCGGCGGACGCGCGCTGGGTGCCGCGGTTCGGGGTCGCCGACACCGGCACCTTCGAGAACCTCGCCCGCGCGGCGGGCGCCCGCGTCCTCGCCCCGGGACTGCTGGCCGATCCGTGGGGGGCGGTGTTCGGCGTGACCGACGGCTTCGCCAGCGCCTAGAAGCCCCGGCACAGCCCCTCTCCCCCGCTGATGACGCAATCCACCGGATACGTAATCCCCCGCTGCGCATCGCCTCCCGTTCATTCGCGCCGTCCGTCGTGCGAAGGTCGATTCGGCCGGGGAAATCCGATGCCAGACATCCGCCGTGCGGAATTCCCGTGCTCGCGCGCGACGCCGCGCGCAGCGTGGAATGCGGTGGAAATTCCTTCGGGGAACGGGAAAGGCGAAAGCGATGGCATCCGAGATCGTGGTCATGGGCGGTGGGCCGGCCGGCTCCATTGCCGCGGCGCTGCTGGCCCGCCAGGGCGCGCGCGTGAAACTGCTGGAGCGTGCCCATTTCCCGCGGTACCACATCGGGGAATCCGTGGCGACGTCCTGCCGGTCCATCATCGAGCTGGCCGGCGCGCTGGAGAAGGTGGAGGCACGCGGCTATCAGGTCAAGGAGGGCCTGCTGCTGCGCTGGGGCGCCGAGCAGGACTGGGTCGTCGACTGGCCCGAGATCTTCGGGACCAACGCCCAGACCTCCTGGCAGGTGGACCGCGCGGACTTCGACGACGTCCTGCTGCGCCACGCCGCCTCCCAGGGCGTCGAGGTCGTCGAGGGGGCCCAGGCCCGCGAGGTGCTCTTCGAGAACGGCCGCGCGGCGGGCGTGAAGTGGACCCACGAGGGCCGGGAGCACACCACCCGCGCCGGCCACGTGATCGACGCGACCGGCCGGGCCGGCCTGCTGTCGGTGCGCCACCTCGACAACCGCACACCCCACGACGTGTTCCGCAACGTGGCCGTCTGGGGCTACTACCAGGGCGGCGCGCTGCTGCCGCGCACCCCCCGCGGCGGCATCAACGTCATCTCCGCCCCCGAGGGCTGGTACTGGGTCATCCCGCTCAAGGACGACGTGTACAGCGTCGGCCTCGTGACCCACCAGGACCACTTCCTCAAGCGCAAGCAGCGCTACGCCGGGGGTACGGCGGGCCTGGAGGCCCTGTTCCTGGACGCCGTGCAGGAGTCGCCGACCGTGCGCGAGCTGGTGGCGGACGGCGTCTTCCAGCACGAGGTGCGCGTCGAACAGGACTTCTCGTACACGGCGGACAGCTTCTGCGGGCCCGGCTACTTCCTCGCCGGCGACTCCGCGTGCTTCCTGGACCCGCTGCTGTCGACCGGCGTCCACCTCGGCATGTACAGCGGCATGCTCGCCGCCGCGTCGATCACGGCCCTCGACGCGGGCGAGGTGACCGAGGACGAGGCGATGGCGTTCTACGAGGCGCTCTACCGCAACGCCTACGCCCGCATGTTCTCGATGGTGGCCGGGTTCTACGAGCAGTACCGCGGCAAGTCCACGTACTTCTGGCTCGCCCAGCGCCTCGCCCGCGGCCGCCACCCCGAGCTGATGGCCCCCCGCGAGAGCCCGGTCCCGATGCGCTCCGCGCCGGACAGCGAGGCGTTCGCGGCGCTGACCGCCGGGGTCCTGGACCTCGACGACGCCCGGCGGGCGGGTGGCGCGGGTCCGCTGCCCGCGGAGGTCCTGGCCGGCCAGATGTCCGGCCTGATGTCCGTCCCGTCGTCCGGGCAGCACGACATCGGCGGCCACGACGCGGCGACGGGGCTGTACCTGACGACCAGTCCCCGGCTGGGCATAGGCCGCTCCGGCCGCTCCGCGCAGGCGGCGCGCGCCTGATCCCATGGGCCGGCCGGTGGGCGGGGCCGGCGGCTCCGCCCACCGGCCGGTGTCACACCGGCAGTTCCTCGCCGATCGCGCCCGCCAGCTCGTGCCGGCTGTGGATGCCGAGCTTGCGGTAGATGCGGCCCAGATGGGTGTCGACGGTGCGCTTGCTGAGGAACAGCTTCTCCGCGACCTCCAGGCTGGAGCTGCCCCGTACCACCAGCTCGGCCACCCGCTGCTCCGCCGGGCTCAGCAGGGTGCGTACGGGCTCGCGCCCCGGCTGCGTCCCCTGCCGGGGCCGCGGCGCCGCGCCCCGCTGCCGGGGCGCGCCGTCCAGGATCGTGGCCGAGGCGGACTCCTCGCCCAGGGCCCGGTACGAGGCGGCCGCCTGGGCCCGCCAGGTCACGCACCCGGGATGGGTGATGCCGCGCAGCGCGAGCCGGTGGCCGCAGTCGAGGAACAGGCGTACGGCGGTGACGTGGTCGCCGAGGGCCGCGGCGACCGTGCCGTGCGCCTGGAGGGACAGTGCCTTGATGAACGGGTGGGCGTCCCCGGCCGCCGGTTCGGCGGTCAGCAGGACGGCCGCTTCGGCGGCCCGGTCCAGGCCCACGAGGGCGCGGGCCGCGCCCGCCGCGGCCGCGCCGGCCAGGGCGGGGGCGTTCAGCCGGCGGGCCAGGTGCAGCGCGGCCTCGGCGTCGGTGAGCGCGTCGGCGTGCGCGTCCCCGCGGTGGCGGATCTCGCTGCGCACGAGGCGGGCGAGCAGGGTGGTGGCGAGGTCGTCCGACGCGCGGGACACGCTGATCAGCCGGTCGGCGAGGCCCGCGGCCCCGTCGAGGTCGCCGATCCAGGTCAGAGCCAGGGCGGCGCCCACCGGGCCGGCCGCCGACGCGGGCACCGTCCCCTCCGGTGCGCCCGCCGGGCCGGCCGCGACCCGCAGGGCCATCCGGCGCGCGGTGCCGAGCCGGCCGCTGGCGGCGGCCGCCGCGGCGAGCGCGCCCGCGAAGACGTGCGCGGCCGGGTCCCCGGGATCGGCGGCGGCGAGCCGGGCCGCCCGGCGCAGACCGGAGCGGTGCCCGGTCAGCAGGGTCTGCGCGGTCAGCCGCAGCAGGTGTTCGCGCGGCGGCGCCGGCAGCGTGGCCAGTTCGCCGCAGACCCGGACGAACGGCTGGGCGCCCTCGACCCGGGAGACGAGCACGGGGGAGGCGAGCCGGGCCAGGGCCTCGGCGCGCCGCACCGGACCCAGTGGGCTGTCGGCGGCGGCCGCGGCCTGCCGGGCGCAGGCGTCGAGGTCGCGGTGGAGTTCGACGGCGCCGAGCCGCACCGTCAGGTCAAGAAACGATTCTTCACGCTCACGTGCCTCCTTCGCCGCGCTCTCGTCGCCCTCCGCCGCGGGCGCGCCGCGCTGCTCCAGCAGGGTGAGCGCGCGCCGCAGGTAGCGGGCCGCCGACTCGTGGTCGCCGACTCCGGAGGCCTGGATGCCGGCGCCGCGCAGCACGTCGATGCCCCAGTCGCAGCCCGCCAGGATCAGCTGGTCCGCGGTCTGCCGGGCCGGGGCGCCGAGCCGGGCCAGGACGGCCGCGGCGCGCCCGTGCAGCACCAGCCGCTCGTGCGCCGACACCCGGGCGAGGACCGCGGGCCGGACGGCCGGGTGCGTGAAGCGGCCGGGCGCTCCGGCTTCCAGGAGCCCGGTCCGTACGAGCGTCTCGCGGGCCTGCTGGTCGTGCACCTCGCCGTGCTTGGAGAGCGCGGCGCACACGGCCGGGTCGGTGCCGGGGCCGAGGACGGCCAGCTGCGTGAGCAGTTCGCTCGCGCACGGGTCGTCCTCGTCGAGCCAGGCCAGCACGGTCTCCGACAGGGCCTGCGCCCCGATCGGCAGCACCTGGTCCGGGTCGGGCGAGCCCGGCGGCACGTGGGTGCGCCGCAGCCGGGTCACCAGGTCGTGCAGCACGAGCGGGTTTCCGTGCGCGAGGGTGTGGCAGAGCGCCGCCAGCTCCTGGTCGACGGGGCTGTCGAAGGCGCGGTCGACCAGCTCGGTCGTACAGGTCGGGCACAGCGGCTCCGGCCACAGCCGCAGCAGGTAGGGCAGCGGTCCGAGCTGCTCCGCCACCTGCGCGGCGGCCGAGGCGGGCAGCGTGGCCACCATCAGCACCGGCAGGTCGTCGAGCCGCCGGGCGATGTACGAGAACCAGCGCAGCGAGTGCGGATCGGCGTTGGTCAGGTCGTCGACGAGGATGGCCACCGGCCGGTCGACGGCGAGGGAGCGGGTGGTGCGCAGCAGGCCCAGCAGGGCCTCGTGGGTGGGACCGGCCTCCCCGAGCCCGGCTCCGGGCGTGCCGTGGCCCCCGGCGCCGCCGAGGACGGGGTCGAACAGCTGGCTCACCATGCTGTACGGGAACTGGCTCTCGCTCGGATGGCAGCGCGCCCGCAGCACCAGGGTCCCCGGGGCCAGGAGCCGGGGCACCGCGTTCAGCAGCGCGGACTTCCCGATTCCGTGCGACCCGTGAATGGTGGCCACCGTCGGTCGCCCCAGGGCGAGTTCCCCGACGGCACCCTGGAGGAGGCCCATCTCACGCTCGCGGTGGTACAGATCCCCATTGGGTGAATGCATGGGGTCAATGTCGCATTCCGCCGGGTGCAGATCAAGCCAAATGGGCAGTCTTCCAGGCCCAGTTGGGCCAGGTTCCCACAGAGCAACCGGAGGTCGGAATTCCGCCCGGGGCGGGTCGCGTGCCGCGCGCGTCCCGGTACGTATGAAACACGTACGCGCTACGTATTCGAGGGCCCTTCCTGCGTATCAGGTGAAGCATTTACCCGGGGTCGGCCCCGTGTTTGGGTTCTCGGTGTGATGCCACGTCAGGGCTGACCGGAGAACCAGGGGGGACAGATGGAAAAGCCGCGCCTCAAGGCCCATTTCCACGTCGAGGTGGTGGAGGGCGAGCGGGTCTTCCTCTACGCGGAGGGCCAGGACTACCTGGTGCCCGGCAAGGCGGCCGCGGCCGTGCTCCCGCACCTGGACGGCCGCAAGACCGTCATGGAGATCGTGCAGGCCCTCGCCGGCACCCTGCCCATCCCCACCGTCCTCGCGGCACTCACCCGCTTCGGCGCCGCCGGGCACCTGGCCGAGGGCCGGCCCGACCTGCCGGAGGCCACCCTCGCGTACTGGGACGCCCTGGGCATCGACCCCGCGAGCACCCTGGGCACCGCGCCCGTCACGGTGTCCGCGGCCGCGGGGGTCGACCCCGAGCCGGTCCTCGCTGCGCTGCGCGCGCTCGGACTGACCGCCACCGCGGGCGACTTCGACACCGTGCCCGCCGAGGGCATCTCGGTCGTCCTCGTCGACGACTACCTCGACCCGGTGCTCGAAGCCCGCAACGCACGCCAGTTGGCGGCGGGCAAGCCGTGGCTGCTGGCCCGTACCGGCGGCATCTCGCCCTGGATCGGCCCGTTCCTCGACCCGGACCACACCGGCTGCTGGACCTGCCTGGCCCAGCGCCTGGCCGGCAACCGCCAGCTGGAGCGCTACCTGGCCGGCAAGCGCGGCGACTCCGTGCCCCGCCACCCGTCCCGCGCGTCCATCCCCGCCGGGCCCCTGGCCGCCGCCGGCCTGATCGCCGCCGAGGCCGCCCGGATCGCCGCCACCGGTGAACCCGGCGCCCTGTGCGGGCAGATGGTCACCCTCGACCTCGCCACCCTCACCACCGACCGGCACCCGCTGATCCGCCAGCCCCAGTGCCGTTCCTGCGGCGACCCTGCCCTGGTCAGCGAGCGCAGCCCCAAGATCGTCCTGACCCCGGGCGACGCCAGCCACACCAGCGACGGCGGCTACCGCGTCAACAGCCCCGAGGCCACCCTCGCCCGCCTGGAGCGGCACATCAGCCCGCACCTCGGCGCCATCACCAAGCTCGTCTCGCACACCCCCGAGTCCAACACGCTGACCTACAGCTACGCCGCCGGCCACAACTTCGCCATGGTCAACGACAGCATGGACCTGCTGCGCCGCAACCTGCGCGGCCAGAGCGGCGGCAAGGGCCGCTCCGAGATCCAGGCCAAGGTCAGCGCCGTCTGCGAGGCCATCGAGCGCTACGCCGGCGTCTGGCGCGGCGACGAGGCCGTACGGCGCGCCGCCTACCGCGACCTCGACCCCGCCGGCGTCATCCACCCCGCGAGCCTGCTGCACTTCTCCGAAGCGCAGATCGCCGGCCGCGACACCTGGAACCAGGACCCCGCCAACCGCCTGCACAAGGTGCCGGACCGGTTCCCCGAGGACGTCGCGATCGACTGGACCAGCGGCTGGTCCCTCACCCACGACGAAGAGCGCCTGGTCCCGGCCGCCTACACCTGGTACGGCCACCCGGACCTCCAGGAGCACTTCTTCTGCATCGCCGACTCCAACGGCACCGCCGCCGGCAACTCCCTGGAGGAGGCGATCCTCCAGGGCCTGTGCGAGCTGACCGAGCGCGACGCCGTCGCCGTGTGGTGGTACAACCGGCTGCGCCTGCCGGCCTTCGACATGGACTCGCTCGAAGACCCGTACGTGGACCAACTGCGCACCTACTACGGCGCCATGGACCGCGACCTGTGGATGATGGACCTCACCACCGACCTCGGCATGCCGGTGTACGTGGCCGCCTCGCGCCGCCGCCACAGCATCGAGGACATCATGGTCGGCTTCGGCGCCCACCCGGACCCGCGCGTCGCCGCCTTCCGCGCCCTCACCGAGCTCAACCAGTTCCTGCCGATGATCGAGAACCGCGACGCCGACGGGAACACCTCCTACCTCGTCGGTGACCTGGAGACCCTGACCTGGCTGAAGACGGCCACCGTCGCCGCGGAGCCCTGGCTGCTGCCCGACCCGGAGCTGCCGGCCACGAAGGTCGGCCCGCGGGCCGGATTCGACCTCGCCGCCCGCATCCGCGAGCAGGTCGAGCGGATCGAGGAGGCCGGCTCCGAGGTCGTCGTCGTCGACCAGACGCGCCCCGACCTCGAGCTCAACGTCGTCAAGGTGATCGCCCCGGGCCTGCGCCACTTCTGGCGGCGGCTGGGCCCCGGCCGGCTCTACGAGGCCCCGGTCCGCATGGGACGCCTCGCGCAGCCGCTGCCCGAGGCCGAACTGAACACCTGGAACGTCTTCTTCTGAGACCGGATCCCGACCATCCGTCACACCGCGGGCCGGGGCACGACCCCGGCCCGCGCCTCTTCAGGGCTGGAGCCATGACCAGTACCAGCACACTCCCGGGCGGGACGCCGCCCGCCACCGCGGCGTCCGGCACGTACACCCTGAGCAGCCGGCTGGTCAGGGGTGACGCCTTCCAGGACGGGCAGCTCGTCACCCGCTTCGGCGCCATGCGCCTGGGCGCCCTCACCCCGGGCGCCCGGGCCGCGCTGGGCGCCTTCGCCGAGGGCGACCACGACGAGGCCGCGATCGGCGCGCTCGTCGTCGCCCACGACGGCGAAACGGGCCTGCTGCGCTGGCAGATGCTGCGCTCCAAGCTCGACTCCGCGGGGCTCCTGGAACACGCGGTGACCGACCCGGACGGCGCTCCCTTCGCCCGCCTGGTACCCGTCGGCCACGGCCCCACCACCCTCAAGCCCGCCCCGCACGGCCCCGTACGGCTGAGCCGGCACGCCCTGCTCTCACCCGCCGAGGGCACCCTCGCGCTGCGCGCCCCCGGCAGCCCGCTGGCCGTGGAACTGGGCGCCCGCGCGGCCGCGCTGCTCCCGCTGCTGACCACCTGGACGGAGGAGGTCCCCGCCCCGCTGCTGCGGCTGCTCGCCACCGCCGGCGCGCTGGCCCCCGGCGGCCCCGGCGCCGACCCGCAGGCCGAGGAGCGCGGCAGCGTCCAGTGGGACCCGCTCGACCTCGCCTTCCACACCCGCACCCGCGTCCCGGCCTCCGCGCCCGGCTACGGCGGCACCTACCGGCACGCGGACCGCTTCGGCCCCGAGCCGGTCGCGGCCCCCGCCTCCGGCGGGCCGCGCGTGGCACTGCCCGTGCCCGACCCCGAAGCGATCGCCGCCCGGGACCTGACCCTCACCGAGGCCATCGAGCGGCGCACCTCCACCCGCGCCCACGACCCCGAGCACCCGCTGACGCTGGCCCAGCTCGCCGAGCTGCTCCACCGGACCGTCCGCATCCGCCGCACGTTCACCGGAAGCGACGGCCAGGAACTCGCCGACCGCCCGCTGCCCAGCGGCGGAGCCGTGCACGAGCTGGAGGTCTACCCGCTGGTCACGCACTGCGAGGGGCTGGAGCCAGGGCTGTACCGGTACGCGCCCGACCGGCACGAGCTGGAGCTGGTCTGCGCGCCGGGCCCGGCCACCGCGACCCTGGTCAAGGACGCCCGCGGCGGCTCGATGATGGAGGCGGACCCGCAGGTCGTACTGCTGGTGGCCGCCCGCTTCGGCCGCGTGATGTGGAAGTACGAGACGGTCGCCTACCCGCTGATCCTCAAGCACGTCGGCGTGCTCTACCAGACCGTCTACCTGGTGGCCACCGCGATGGGCCTGGCCGTGTGCGGGCTCGGTGGCGGCAACACCGGCGCGTTCGCCGCCGCCACCGGCCGGGACCCGCTCCTGGAGGGCACCGTCGGCGAACTCGTCCTGGGCAGCCGCCCGGCCGGGCCGGCCGCGGCGGGCGCCGGCGCCACGGAGTCCGAGCCCGAGACCGAGCCCGAGACCGAGTCCGAGTCCGAGTCCGAGTCCGCCACCGATCCCGCCACCGCGGGCTCCTGACCCGGCAGAGGGACACACCACCATGAAGTTCCGCTACCAGGCGCTGCAGCGCAAGCGGGAGCCGGACGAGCTCGACGCCGCCGTCATGCTCGCGGCCCCGCGCGGCTGGATCGCCGTCTTCGTCGTGCTCATCGTGATGGTCGGGGCCTGCGTGTGGGCGGTGCTCGCCCGGCTCGACGTCACCGTGGACGCCCCCGGCGTCCTGACCCACCCCGGCGGCACCAGCCAGGTCCAGAGCCCGTACACCGGCATGGCACAGGACCTGCTGGTCCGCCCCGCCGACGAGGTCCGCGCCGGGCAGCCCGTCGCCCGCCTCGCCGACCAGGACGGCAACGTCCGTACGATCACCAGCCCGTTCGCCGGCAAGGTCATCAGCGCCGCTTTCACCACCGGCCAGTTCGTCCCGGCCGGCGCCACCGTCGCCACCGTCGAGCGCACCGACCTCCCCGGCGACCGCCTCGTCGCGCTCGTGTTCGTGCCCGCCGACCGCGCCGCCCGCCTGGTGCCCGGCCGGCCCGTGGACCTGAACGTGTCGACCGCGCCCCCGGCCGTGTTCGGCCTGCTGCGCGGCACCGTCACGCGCGTGGACCCGTACCCGCTGACCCGCGAGGGCCTCGCGGCGATCGCCGGCGGGGAGCTCGCGGCCCAGAGCTTCCAGCAGGACCAGGCCCCGCGCCTGGTCACCGTCGACCTGATCCCCGAATCGGGCTCCGCCTCCGGCTACGCCTGGAGCTCCGCCAAGCCCCCGCCCATCC
Organism: Streptomyces sp. NPDC002104; assembly: GCF_053593795.1. Classification (NCBI taxonomy): domain Bacteria; kingdom Bacillati; phylum Actinomycetota; class Actinomycetes; order Kitasatosporales; family Streptomycetaceae; genus Streptomyces; species Streptomyces sp. NPDC002104. Next base: position 230,608 of record NZ_JBSFDF010000004.1, read on the forward strand.
GGCTCAGTTCGCAGACCTCCGTGTCCGCCTCCATCGAGCTGCGCACCCAGTCGCCGTTCGACCTGGTGCTGGGGCGCTGAGCGGCGCCGCCGACGCCGCTGACGCCGAGACATCCGACGCCAAGTGAGGAAACGGCAGCCATGAGCGACACGAAGATCCGACCCCCCGTGGCCGCCTCCCGCCGGGAGGCCCGCCGCACCAGGCGCACCGCGTCCCGGGGCCGCCGCTGGGCCCGGCGCCGCGCGCACCGGGTGCCCACCGTCCTGCAGATGGAATCGGTGGAGTGCGGCGCGGCCAGTCTGTCGATGATCCTCTCCCACTACGGGAGGCACGTCCCGCTGGAGGAGCTGCGCGCCCTGTGCGGCGTCTCCCGGGACGGTGCCCGCGCGAGCTCCGTGCTGGCCGCGGCCCGCTCCTTCGGGCTCGTCGCCAAGGGCTTCCAGGCGGAGACCGACCAGCTCCAGGAGAAGCTCCGCAACGGGCCGGTCATCATCTTCTGGGCGTTCCAGCACTTCATGGTGGTCGAGGGGATCACCACCCGGTTCGGACGCACCCAGGTCGCCGTCAACGACCCGGCCAGCGGCCCCCGCCTGATGGATTGGTCCGCCTTCGACTCCGGGTACACCGGCATCGTCCTCACCTTCGAACGCGGACCCGACTTCACGGCCGGCGGCCGACGCAGCAGCACCGCCGCCGCCCTGCTGGACCGCCGCCTGCCGTCCGGGCGGGCCCTGCCGCTGGTCCTGCTGGCCAGCCTGCTGCTGGTGGTGCCGGGCATCGTCGGCGCCTCCTACTCGCGGGTCTTCCTCGACCGGGTGCTCGTCTCGGACTCCCCCGCGGCCGTGCTGCCACTGGTCCTGGCGATGTCCGTCACGGCCCTGATGGTCTTCGTCCTCACCTCCGTCCAGCAGCACTACCTGCTGCGCATGGAGATCCGTACCGGACTGGTGGCGTCGGCGCGCTTCTTCCGCCATCTGCTGCGGCTGCCCATCGAGTTCTTCCTGCAGCGCCGTCCGGCCGAGGTCGCCCGGCGCGTCGCGAGCAACGACACCGTCGCGATGATCCTCTCGCGCGACGTCGCCGCCACCACCATCAACCTCGTGCTCGTCGTCTTCTACGGCGCCCTGATGGTCCGCTACGACATCCTGCTCGGCCTGCTGGGCCTGGCCACGGCCTCCTTCAACGTGCTGGTCCTCCAACTTGTCTCGCGCTCCCGCAAGGACGCCGTGGACGCGCTGCGCGCCGACCGCGGCAACCTGATCGGCACCACCTTCGCGACGCTGTCCACCATCGAGTCCGTCAAGGCGACCGGCGCCGAGCCCGACGCCTTCACCCGCTGGGCCGGCTTCCTCGCCAAGGTCACCACCGCCCAGCAGCGGCTCGGACAGACCACCGCGGTACTGACGGTCCTGCCGCCCCTGCTGGCCGTCGTCAACATCGGCGTCATGCTGCTCGTCGGCGGACTGCGGGTGGCCGACGGCACCCTCAGCGTCGGCATCCTCGTCACCTTCCAGACCCTGCTGGCCTCCCTCAGCCGTCCCGTCACCCAGCTCACCAACCTGGGCAGCCGGCTCCAGGAGATGAACGCCGACCTCAAGCGCATCCACGACGTGGAGAAGTACCCGCAGGCCCGGAGCTTCCAGCCCGGCGCGTCCGGGGCGGACGGCGCGGCGGACGAGGCTCCCGCGGGCCTGCCCGGCCTGCCCGCCCTGCCCGGCCGGCCCGGCGCCCCGGCCAACCGGCTCGACGGCGAACTCACCCTGAACGAGGTCACCTTCGGCTACGGTCCGCTCTCCGACCCCGTCGTCACCGCGCTCAGCCTCACCGTCGCCCCCGGTTCCCGCACCGCGATCGTCGGCGGCTCCGGCAGCGGGAAGTCCACCGTGGGCCGGCTCGTGACCGGCCTGTACGAGCCGCGCTCGGGGCAGATCCTGATCAGCGGACAGCCCCGCGAGGAGGTCCCCCGTACCGTCCTGGCCGCCTCCATGGCCTACGTCGACCAGGACATCGCGCTCTTCGCCGGCACGGTCCGCGACAACCTGACCCTGTGGGACGACACCGTGCCCGACGAGGTCGTCCTCGCCGCGCTCCAGGACGCCGCCGTCTTCGACGAGGTCATGTCCCGGCCCGGCGGCATCAACGCCCGGGTGTGCGAACAGGGCAGCAACTTCAGCGGCGGCCAGCGCCAGCGCCTGGAACTCGCCCGCGCCCTGGCCTCCCGTCCCACCCTGCTCGTCCTCGACGAGGCCACCAGCGCCCTCGACCCGGCCACCGAGCGCACCGTCATGGACAACCTGCGCCGCCGCGGCTGCGCCTGCCTGATCATCGCCCACCGGCTCTCGGCCGTGCGCGACGCCGACGAGATCATCGTGCTCGACCGCGGCGTCATCGCCGAACGCGGCACGCACGACGAACTGCTGGCGGCCCGGGGCAGCTACGCCGACCTGTTCGACTCGAGCCGCTCCGAGGAGAAGGACACCCTGTGAGCACTCCCTCCGCCGCGGCCTCCTCCGCGGCCTCCCCCGCCCGGACCCTGTGCCTCGACGACCCCGCGACCCTGCTGTACGTGGAGTCCGGCGCGGCCGACCTGTTCGCCGTGGACCGCGGACCGGAAGGCGGCGGCCGGGGGCACGGCCGGCGCTACTTCCTGTGCCGCGCCGAGGCCGGGATGCTGCTGGTGTGCGGCACCGGCGGCGAGAGCCGCCACACCGTCATCGCCCGGCCCGTGCTCGACGCCCGGCTCACCCGGCTGCCGCTGTCCCTCCTCGACCAGATCCGCCAGGGCCGGGCCACGCTGCCCCGGCCGGGCGACGAGCGCTTCGCCGCGCTCGACCACGCCCGGCTCCTCGCCGGCCTCACCTCCGGGCTCACGGCCCTCGCCGACGCGCTCCCCGGCGCGCTCGCGCCCCGCCAGTTCACCTCCCTGAGCACCACCGACGGCACCGACCTCGCCAAGGGCGACGTGGCCCGCTCCGTCGACGGGGTGCAGTTCGTCCGGGTGGAGTCCGGCCTCCTCGACCCGGGCGACCCGGCCACCGAGGGCTCCGCCGCGGACCCCGACGGGGAGGAGGACACCGGTGCGCTGGAGCCCGTCGGCCCCGGCGCCGAGCTGGTCCTGACCGAGCAGGACTGGGTCCGGGCCCGCGGCGACGCCCGCCTCAGCACCGCCTCCCTCCTCTCCGTCTACCGGGAGGGGCGGCTGACGGACGCGCTGACCGAGCACTCCGCCCGGCTGCGGACCACCATCGACCACCGGATCTCCGTCCAGCAGGTCCGCGAGCGCGCCGAACTCGCCGCGCGCCGGGCCCAGGACGGGAAGGTCCTGTCGTCGGCCGTCCGCACCTTCGACGCGGTCCTGCACGACACCGGCACCCGGCTGAAGCTCGCGGACGTCGCCGACGACGAGCCGATGCTCGCCGCGGTCCGGCTGGTCGCCTCCCGGCAGGGCTTCTCGGTCCGCCCTCCGGTCCGCGGCCCGGGGCCGGGCCGCCGCGGCCCCGCCGAGGACCTGCGGGCCATCGCCCTCGCCTCCGGCTTCCGCACCCGGGGCATCCGGCTGGAGGGCCGCTGGTGGACCCGCGACGTGGGCCCGGTGGTCGGCTACCACGTCACCGGCCGGCCCGTCGCCCTGCTGCCCCTCGGCCAGGGCTACGTACTCGTCGACGAGGGCCGGGTCTCCCTGCTGGGCGCCGAGACGGCCGCCCGGCTGCGGCCCGCCGCCGTCGTCCTGTACCGGCCGCTGCCCGCGACGGTGCGCGACGTCCCGAGTCTGCTCAGGTTCGGCCTCTCCCCCTCCCTGGGGCACGGCCGGGACCTGGCCCGGCTCGCCCTCACCGGCGCGCTCGTCGCCCTGATCGGCCTGATCATCCCGGTCATGACCGGCAAGGTGCTCGGCGAGTTCGTGGCGGACGCCGACCGGAACCTGATCGTGCAGGGGTCCCTGGTCGTCGTCGGCTCGGGGCTGGTGACCGCCGCGCTGTCCGTCGTACAGAACCTCGCCGTCCTGCGGCTGGAGAGCCGCACCGGCGCCGCCCTGCAGGCCGGGCTGTGGAACCGGCTGCTGTCGCTGCCCGCCGCGTTCTTCACCCGGTACTCCACCGGCGAGCTGGGCACCACGGTGCTCGGTGTCACCGCCGCCCAGGAACTCCTGTCCGGCATGCTCACCACGGCCACGCTGGCGCTGCTGACCGGCCTCGCCAACCTGGCCCTCGTCTTCTGGTACGACCTCACCCTGGCCCTGGTCGCCGCCGGTCTCACGGCCGTCGGCGTACTGTTCGCCGGGGCGGCCGGGCGGCTCCAACTGCGCTGGGCCCGGCGCGAGTACACGCACGAGCAGACGATGTCCGCGATGGTCTTCCAGATGCTGACCGCCATGCCGAAGCTGCGCGTGGCCGCCGCCGAGGAACGCGCCTTCGCCGAATGGACCCGGCTGGCCGCCCGCGGCCACGGCCTGTCCGCCCGCGTCCGCCGGGTGCAGAATAGCGTGACGACCTTCAACGCCGGTTTCCCCCTGGTGTGTTCGGCCGTCGTCTTCGGGGTGACCGCGGGCCCCCTGCACGGGGAGGTGCCGCTCGCCACCTTCCTGCCGTTCTTCGCGGCCTTCAACCTGCTGCTCTCGGCGGGCCTGCAGTTCACCGCCGCCGCCGTGACCGCCGTCGGCACCGTTCCCATGCTGGAGCGGCTGAAGCCCATCCTGGAGGCGGAGCCGGAGAACGACGGCACCAAGGCCGACCCCGGCGACCTGTCGGGCCGGATCGCCATCTCGCACCTGTCGTTCCGCTACGGCCAGGACGGCCCGCTCGTCCTCGACGACGTCAGCCTCACCGTGATGCCGGGCGAGTTCGTCGCCGTCGTCGGCGCCTCCGGCAGCGGCAAGTCCACCCTGCTGCGGCTGCTGCTCGGCTTCGAGACCCCCCTGTCCGGCAGCCTGCTGTACGACGGCCAGGACCTCGCGGAGCTGGACGTCTCGGCGGTGCGCCGCCAGTGCGGAGTGGTGCTGCAGAACGGTTCGCTCCAGGCCGGCGACATCCTCGCCAACATCGTCGGCTCCGGCGGCCACACCCTCGACGACGCGTGGGCGGCCGCCGAGATGACGGGCCTGGCCGACGACATCCGGGCCATGCCGATGAGCATGAACACCGTGCTCTCCGAGGGCACCAACACCCTCTCCGGCGGCCAGCGCCAGCGCCTCATGATCGCCCGCGCCCTGGTGGCACGTCCGCGCCTGGTCTTCTTCGACGAGGCGACCAGCGCCCTCGACAATCCGACGCAGGGGCTGGTCGCCGAGAGCACGCGCCGCCTGAACGCGACCCGGATCGTCATCGCGCACCGGCTGTCCACCGTGGTCGACGCGGACCGCATCGTGGTCATGGAGCGGGGCCGGGTCGTCCAGCAGGGCACGTTCGACGAGCTCATGGCGGACACGGACGGACTCTTCGCCCGGATGGCGGGCCCGCAGATGGCGGGGTCCGTGAACCGGCGCTGAATCACTCCGACATGACGACACGTGAGATCATCCGCGACCGCCCACGGCACCCTCCGGCAGGTGAGATGATCCTTCCGGAGCGACACGCTCCACGACCAACCCGCCCACCGCGAACACGACTTGCGGCCGGGTACGACCGATCCACCGAGCAGGGGGAACCACCCATGTCACAAGGCCCGAAGACAGCCGTCACCAACCTGAACGTGCTGCTGCCCTTGGCGTACGCGCTGGCCGTCGTCGTCACCGCGAGCCTCGCCTCCGGCACGGCCACCACCGTCGTCGCCGTGGGCGGCGGGGTGCTGCTGGGCCTCTGGTTCGCCTTCGGCCGTCGCGCCACCCGCGGCTAGCCGGGCACACGGAGGGCGTACAGGGCCCCCAGGGAGGCGGCCAGTGCGCCGAGCACCGGGCGCAGGCCCCTCCCGGGGACCCGGGGCGGGAGGCGGCCTCCCGCCGAAGCTGCCGCTCCCGGTGATCACTCACCTCGCGGCACGGTCGGCGGCGTCCTCACGGTGACCGGCCGTCAGGCACCGGGTGGGACCGCGGGGACCGAAGGGACGGCATCCTGAGGCGGGAGGGCGGCCACGACCGGGTGGTCCCGTCCGGTCGGACCGAGCTTCGCGCTGCCGCCGGGTGCGCCGAGGCCGGAGAAGAACTCGGCGTTCACGGTGGTGAAGTGCTGCCATTCCTGCGGGGTGTCGTCCTCGAAGAAGATCGCCTCGACCGGGCACACCGGCTCGCAGGCACCGCAGTCGATGCACTCGTCCGGCTGGATGTAGAGCATGCGCTCGCCCTCGTAGATGCAGTCGAGAGGGCACTCGTCGATACATGCCCTGTCCTTGACGTCCACACAGGGCAAAGCGATCACAAACGTCATCGAACTGCCGTCCTCTCCCGGTGGTTCCTGCTTGCCGTTGCGACGCAGCCGACGGTATGGGCTCAAGTAGGCTTGAGGTCAACAGGAGGCTTCTGATGACGAGCACCCCCTCCGGCGACGCCCGGGCCACCCCGGACGACTGGCTGGGCATCGGCGAGGTGAGCACACGAACCGGGGCGGCCGTCTCCGCCCTGCGGTTCTACGAGGAGCTCGGCCTGATCGCGTCCGAACGCGACGACCGCAACCAGCGCCGCTACCCTCGGCACATGCTGCGCCGTGTCGCGCTGATCTCGGTGGCCAAACGGATCGGCATCCCGTTGCAGGACCTTCGGGAGGCGTTCGCCGATGTGCCGCTCGACCGCCCGCCGAGCCACCAGGAGTGGCAGCGCGCCTCACGGAGCTGGAAGCACCGGCTGGAGGAGCGCCGGCAGACCATCGAGCGGCTCGAGGCCGAGCTCACCGGATGCATCGGCTGCGGATGCCTCTCGATGAAGGCATGCGCCCTGCTGAACCCCGGAGACGCCCTCGCCGAGGACGGTGTCGGCCCCCGACGGCTGTGAGACGGAGCCTGGCCGTCCACGGACCAGGTGATCGATCCCGGCGCCCAGTCCACCGCGAAGGTGTGGAACTCGTCCGCGAACGCCCGGCCGCCGGACAGGGTGTACGCGGCGGCGGGGCCGGACGGCGGGGCGTGGGTGGTCGCAATCGTCCGGCATTGCGCCCTCTTGGAACTTGGCTCGTAAGAACCACACATGAATTTCTTTGTGCCCAAGGGCGCCGGGATGTTTGATCGCTTGGACGAGCGAGATCCTTGGCCCCGACGAGCGGCTGTTCCGGGTGATGACCCGGGCCGTGTCCAGATCCAGGAGGAACCTTGACCACGACTGTCGAGCCCCGCCCTCGCACGGGCTTAGGCCCCGATGGCATCCGTCATGTCCACACACTCGGCCCGCACGGAACGAACCTCGAGGCCGCCGCGCACGAGTGGCTGCGCCGCCGGGGAACCGCCGGCACGGTCGCACTCCATCCGTCGCTCGAGGACGCCCTCGAGTTGGTCCCGCACGACGGGGAGCACGCACTCGTGGCCTGCGCCGTCTATCCGGCGCTCCACACCCTGACCTTCGGGAACCTGCACCGGCTGCACATGGTCGACAGCTTCATCATGCCGACGCACAACATGGTCCTGGCCAGCATGGGGGCCGACGCTCCCGGCACCGTCTCCACGCATCCGGCCCCGATAGGACTGGTCCCGCGGGAAGCCGAGCCCCGCTTGGTACTGAGCAACTCCCAGGCCGCCATCGACTGTGCGGCCGATCTGAGCGAAGGCTGCATCACCACCCTCGTCGCCGCCGAGCGCCACGGGATGCGCATCCTTCGCGACTTCGGGCCGGTGCCCATGGTCTTCACCATCCACCAGGTGCTCGCCGAGGACGCACCCCGGCCCGTCGCCACGGGAGCAGCGCTGTGACCACCACCGCCGACACCGCCACGGTTGCCGCCGCCGGCACCGCCACCGCCCCGCTCAGCCCGGCCTTGCGCGCCGAGGCGAGGGAACTCGCCGGGTCTCTCATACCCAAGGTCAACCGCTTCCGCCTCCGGCAGGCCGACAACGGTACGGTGCCGGCCCCGCGGACCGGCGATGAGGAGCTGCTCGCCGAGATCCGGGACGAGGCCGGCGCCTGGTACGTCCGCAACGGACGGCCCGGCCAGGCCGCCGCGCTCGCGGCGGACGTGGACGGCTGGCTCCGCGAAGGCCTGGACGGCGCACCGGACTTCGCCCGCTCCCGGGACGCGCTGACACCGCCGCCCGACGGCGGGCACGTGTTCTTCCTGGCCCCCGCGCAGACCACCAACAGCGTGCCGCCCGTCGGCAAGCGGCTCGACTGCTTCCTCGCGCTGCGCAAGGAACCCGATGCCCTGGCTCAACTGGCCACGTCCTTCCCCCACCCGAAGAACAACTGCCAGTCCCTGGTGCTCGTCGCGGGGAGCCACGGGTTCGCACACGGCAACTGCCTCGTGTTCTTCCCCGAGAACGTCGCCGCGCGCGACAAGGTGCGGGACCAGCCGTACGCGATGTTCTTCTACAACAAGATGCGCAAGATCCACGAGACCTACGCCCTGCCGGGAGCGGAGGCGGTACTCACGGCGGGTTCCGTACCGAGGGCCTCGTCCGGCCTGGCGCCGGAGGTCTGCTACGAGGCCCGGGCGATCTGGGGGTACCTGCACGACTCCCTGCACTACCAGGGGCGCTGGCCGTTCGACCAGCACATCGCGCTGAAGATGAACTGGTTCGTCGGCCTTCTGGAGGAGACCAAGGTCGACGCCAGGACCGTACTCGCCTGCGCCGACGGCGGAGTCCCCTTCGCACGGGAGCAGATGGCCATGATCCTGTTGGAGCGCGTCTTCCGGTACCCGCAGGCCGACGACGCGACCCGCAATTTCGATTCGGGCACCGGTGTCTTCCTCTACTCCTGGCTGCGCCGCCACCACGCGCTGACCGGCTCGCCGGAGGCCGGCGGCCTGCTCCGGCTGGACTGGGACAAGACCCTCGACGCCTTGCGCGCCTACGTCGCCGCCGTGGAGGAGATCGAGGACCGTGTCCGCACCGACGACGAGTACCGTGCCGCGGCCAAGGAGTTCGTCCGCACGTACCTGCCTCCCGGTGAGGCGAAGCAGCGATTCGGCTTCACCGAGGATCAGAGCGTCCTTCTGAGGGCCAAGCGGACGCTGGCCGGCCTGCCCGCCCTGCGGTTCGCGGACGCGGAGTGGTGAGCGTGCGTCATGACGGTGAGAGCCGTTGGAGTGCCCGCCTCGGCACCCCGGTCCTGTCCTGCCTCATGGTGCTGCTCCTGGCCACGGGATGGGTGGTCTCCGGCAAGCTGGTCAGCGACACCCCGCCCCTGGCCGTCGCGGCCGGCCGCACCGCGGCGAGCTTCCTCGTCATCGGCGCGATCGCCGCGCTGCGGCCGCGGACGTGGACGGCGATACGGCTCACCGCCGGCCGGCGCCGGGCCGTCGTACTGCTCGCGTTCCTGGGCTTCTTCGCGTACTACACGGGAACGCTGCTCGGCGTCGACCGGATCGGCGCCTCCCGGGTCGGTCTCGTGGTGTCCCTCCTGCCCTGCATCACCTTCGTGATCGGCATCGTCGCCTTCCGCGAACAGGCCGGCATCCGCAGGGTCCTGGGCACCGTGCTCGCCGTGGCGGCGGCCTTGGGCTACGCGCTGGACGACGGCCCGGCGAGCAGCGCCGGCGGAACCGGACTGCTCGTGTCCGGGGTCTGCCTCGCCCTGGCCGGGACGTTCGCGTACGCCCTGTACGGCTACGTCTACCGCAAGCACATGGCCGACGTGCCGCCGCTCGCCGCCCTTCCGGCGGTCACCGGCGCGGCCACGGTCATGCTCGGCCTGACCGCGGCCGTATGGGTGCCGCTCGGCGCCATCAGCGCGGCCGAGTGGGCCGGAGTGGCGGTGCTCGGTGCGCTGCTCACCGCCCCGGTTTTCGTCATCTCCCATGAACTCATCCTGCGCAAGGGCCCCTTGTTCACCTCCTCCGTCGCGCTGGTGGTGCCGTTCCTGGTGCGCCTGGGCGAGTGGGCGCGGGGTGCGGCGGACGCCCCGGGACCCGCCTCCCTCCTCTTCCTCGCACTGTGCTCGGCGGGGGTGTGGATGACGGTCGTACCGGTCCGCGTACCGGCCACCGAGCCCGACCAGCCGCCGATCCCGACCGAGCCCGAAAGAAGTGCACCGTGACCGATCCTCACCCCCCACGCCCCGTCGTCGTCCTGGTCTACCAGCGGCTTTCACTCCCCTGGATCTTCGAAGGCGCGCACCGGGCCGGCATCGACATCGTGCTGGTCCCGCGCCCCGACGAGTCCGTGTCCCCGGACCGGCTGCCTCCCGGCGTGGTGGAGGTGCTCCCGCTGGACGTGGAAGGCGATCCGGCCAAGGCGCTGGCCATCCTGCGGGAACGCCACGCGAGCGCCCCGTTCGACGGCATCACGACGCTGTACGACCCCGCGGTGCCCTTCGTCGCCGACGCGGCCGAAGCACTCGGCCTGCCAGGGCTCGGCGGCGAGACGGCAAGGGCCGTACAGGACAAACGGATCATGCGTCGCCGGCTGGCCGAAGCGGGCTTGAACGTACCGGACTTCGTCGTCCTCGACGACCCGGGCAACTGGGCCGACGCCGCCCGCCTCGCGTTTCCGGTGGTGGTCAAGCCGGCCAACGGCTTCTCCAGCCTCGGTGTGACCAAGGCAGACGACCCGCGGCAGCTCCGTGCCGTCGTCGAAGAGGTCTGGCAGATCTGCCGGGACAACCTGAGCCACGTCGCGGGTCTGGTCGTGGAGGAGTACCTGGACGGCCCCGAATTCGCCGTGGAGTCCCTCGCCCACCGCGGCGAGGTGCAGGTGCTGTCCATCGGCTACAAGGGCCAGCCGGTCGGCCCGCACTTCGAGGAGGGCGTCTACCGGGCCCCGGCCCAGCTCTCACCCCCCGTGCAGGAAGACCTGGTGCGCGAGGTCGTCGCCGCCCACGGCGCCCTCGGGGTCACCGACGGCCCGACCCACACCGAACTGCGGCTGCGCGAGGGCGGACGTCCCTACCTGCTGGAACTCGGCGCCCGGGTCGGCGGCTCCGGTGTTTCCCACTACATCGCCGCGCACGTCACCGGAGCCGACCTGGCGGCGGACGCACTGCGCATCGCCGCGGGGCTCGCCCCCTCCCCCCTGCCCGGACCGCCGGCGCAGCCCGCCCGGGCGACCGGGGCCGCGGCCAACTACATCGTGCCCTGCGGCGGCTCCGGACGGATCACGGCCATCCACGGCCTCGACGAACTGGCCGACGACCCCCGGGTGGACCACGTTCTTCAGATGCTGCATCCGGGTGACGTCGTACGGCCCTATCCGGAGTTCACCGGCTATCCGGCGTTCGTCCTCTCGCACCACCCCAGTGCCGAGGACGCCGAGGAGTTCCACCGCACCATCGAGCGGACCGTCCGCATCGACTACGCACCCGTCGAGGAGCGGCAGTGACCGTTCCCGCTCTCGACGACCGCGACGGACACATCTGGCTCGACGGTCGCTTCGTACCCTGGCGGGACGCCCGCCTGCACGTGCTCAGCCACGGGCTCCACTACGGCGGTGGGGTCTTCGAGGGCGAACGGGTCTACGACGGTCACGTCTTCAAGCTGACCGAGCACTCGCAGAGGCTGCACGAGTCGGCGCTCGAACTGGGTTTCCGCCTCCCCTTCTCCGTCGCCGAGCTGGACGAAGCGACGCTCGAACTCGTCGGCGGACAAGGCATCCGCGACGGATACGTCCGGCCGGTGGCATGGCGCGGCAGCGAGCAGATCGGCGTGTCCGGCGCCGGCGTCTCCGTCCACGTGGCGATCGCCACCTGGGAGTGGCCGCACGTCTTCTCGGCCGACGCCAAGAACGCCGGCATACGTCTGGGCACCTCCCGCTGGCGGCGCCCCCATCCGGACACCGCGCCCGTCCGGGCCAAAGCGGCCTCCCTGTACAACATCTGCACCCTGGCACGGGACGCCGCCGACGACGCCGGCTTCGACGACGCGCTGCTCCTCGACTACCGCGGCCACGTCGCCGAGGCCACGGGAGCCAACATCTTCTTCGTGGCCGGGGATGAACTGCACACCCCCCTCGCGGACTGCTTCCTCGCGGGCATCACCCGGGCGACGGTGCTCGGGCTGGCGCGCGAGCTCGGAATCCGCGTGGTGGAACGTCACATCCGTCCCGGGGAACTCGGCGCGTTCGACGAATGTTTCCTCACGGGCACCGCCTACGAGGTTCAGCCCGTCCGTGCCATCGACGCGACCGGGTTCACGGTGGGCCGGACGACGACCGCTCTGGCGCAGGCGTACACCCAGCTGGTCCACGCGCCGAGCAGGACCACCGCCGTGGGCTGAGCGCCTCCGAAAGGCCCCCGGCGATCCGCGCCGGGGGCCGCGGGGGCCGTGTGAGCACCACGCCCTCGGGTCTCGGCATGCGGGCCGGCACTGATTCCCCTCGGCGGAACCGGGTAAAATATCGGGAAACCGACAAAAGCCGCGCTCACGCTCTGTTGCACCCCACTCACGAGGGGGTCGGAGATGGATTCCTGGCTGATCTGGTCGATCACCGCGCTGCTCCTGGGCGTGGCGGAGATCTTCACGCTCACCGCCGCGCTCGGCCTGCTCGGCGGGGCCGCGCTGATCACCGCGGCGACCGCCGCGCTCGGGCTACCCCTCCCGTGGCAGTTCCTGGTGTTCGCCGTGGCGGCCACGGCCGGGGTGCTGTTCGTGCGTCCCGTCGCCCTGCGCCGCCTGACCCCGCCGCAGCACGAGCGCTTCGGCGTCGACGCCCTGGTCGGCGGAGCCGCGTACGTCACCGCCGAGGTGACGGGTCAGGGCGGCAGGGTCCGCATCGGCGGCGAGGAATGGACGGCCCGCGCCTACGACGAGACGCTGGTCATCCCGCCCGGAACGACCGTCGACGTCATGGAGATCAAAGGCACCACAGCGCTCGTCTACCCCCGGGAGTGAGCCATGGAAGTATCGGCGTTCCTCATAGTCGGCCTGCTCCTCGCGGTCTTCGCGGTCTTCACCGTGATACGAGCGGTGCGCATCGTCCCGCAGGCCCGCGCCCGCAACGTCGAACGACTCGGCCGCTACCACCGCACGCTGACCCCCGGACTGAACGTCGTCATCCCCTACGTCGACCGCGTCTATCCGGTGATCGACCTGCGCGAGCAGGTCGTCTCCTTCCGGCCCCAGCCGGTGATCACGGAGGACAACCTCGTCGTCGAGATCGACACCGTCCTGTACTTCCAGGTCACCGACCCGCGCGCGGCCGCCTACGAGATAGCCAGCTTCCTGCAGGCAGTGGAACAACTGACCGTCACCACCCTGCGCAACGTCGTCGGATCCATGGACCTGGAGAAGACCCTCACCTCGCGGGACACCATCAACAACCAGCTCCGCGGTGTGCTCGACGAGGCCACCGGCAAGTGGGGGCTCAGGGTCAACCGGGTGGAGATCAAGGCCATCGACCCTCCGCAGTCCATCAAGGACGCGATGGAGAAGCAGATGCGGGCCGAGCGGGACAAGCGCGCCGCCATCCTCGGAGCCGAGGGCCAGCGCCAGTCGCAGATCCTCACCGCGGAGGGCGACAAGCAGTCCGCCGTCCTGCGCGCGGAGGGAAACCGGACGGCCGAGATCCTCAAGGCGGAAGGCCAGGCCCGGGCCATCGACGAGGTGTTCCAGGCCGTCCACCGCAACGACCCCGACCCCAAACTCCTCGCCTACCAGTACCTCCAGGTACTCCCCCAGCTCGCCCAGGGACCGGGCAATACGTTCTGGGTGATACCCGGCGAAGTCACCTCCGCCCTCCAGAGCGTCACCCGGGCCTTCAGCGAGGTCCTCCCCCAGTCCGCGGCCACGCGCGAGGCCCCCTCGGACGATCTGGCCGTTCAGGCCGCGAACGACGCGGCGAAGGCAGCCGAAGCCGCCGCCGAGGCACTGGCCGACGCCGCGGAAGCCGACGGCACCCGCACCGGTCGCCCGACGCCGCCTTTGGGCCCGGACCCGGATCCCGGCGCCTGACCCGCACCACCCGGTGCGCGTGCCGGCGGCCACCCGGACACCGAGGGACACACCCGCGACCGCAGCCGCAGGGGACGAGACCTTCGGGGAGCGTCATTCCGTGGCCTTGCGGGCCTGAGCCCGGGCCCGGGCGGCCCGGGCGGCCCGACGCTCCGGCCGCAGGCGCAGCCAGGTCCGTACGAGCAGGACGAGCGCCGAGGCGAGGAACAGACCGGCGGTGATGAGGAGCCAGCGGGCGAGGAAGCCGTCCGCGGACAGGCCCGTGGAGGCGGTGTAGTGGCCGCCCCGCTGCAGGATCAGCGGCCACCAGACGAGGAACAGGACACCCGCGACGAAGGCCGGGACGCGGAGGTGGTTCACGCTCGGCCGCCGCCTGCCACCGTCCTCGGCGGGCGGGGAGCCGAGGAGGGCCTGGGCGGCGCGGTCGGTGACCGAGTAGGCGGGGAGCAGGACCAGGTCGTGCAGGAGAGCCGCTCCGACGAACCAGATCACCACCCCCAGGGTGTCGCCCTTCAGCAGGCGGATGCCGGCGTAGAGGGCGAGGGCGAAGCAGGCCAGGGTGAGCAGGAGGTGGAGCGGGGAAGCACCGTAGCGCCGGCGGAAGGCCGCGACCGTGCTTGCGGTGGGCTGGTTCATGCCGGTTCTCCGAAGGTGAGACGGGTGACCCACTTGGTGTTGTGGACGCCCGGGGCCCCCGGAACGATCACCCGGGCGGGATAGCCGTGGTCCGGTGAGAGCTCCGCCCCGTTCACCCGCAGCGCGAGGAGCGAGCGGTCGTCCCGCGCCTGGTTGGGGGCGAGCACCACCGAGGAGAACGACCCGCCGCGCTGGGCCGACTCCACCAGCACCCGAGGGGTGTCGGTGCCGAGCCCCACGAGTGCGGCGAGGTCGGTGAGGCGTACGCCGGACCACTGCTGGTCCGGCGTGGACCATCCCTCCACGCACGCGATCGGCAGCGCCGACTCCCGCTGCGGCATAGCCAGCAGCATCTCCCGGGTCAGCACCTCCTGGCGGCCGGCGCCGCGTACGGTCAGCCGCCAGGCGGGCCCGATGTCGCTGGGCCGGATCCCGCTGGAGGCGGCCGTCTTGTTGATCTGGAAGCCGTTCGGGCCCGTGCCCGGGTCGCGGCCGTGGGGGGCCAGTACGGCGGTCCTGCGCCACCAGCCTCCGATGCTCTGGCCGGCCGTCACGGCGAGGAGGGCGAGGGAGCCGGCGCCCACCATCGCGAGCGCACCCCGCCGGGAGATCGTCGGCGGCGCCGGTCGCGGCGAGACCAGTCCGGCCGCCTCTTCCGAGTCCGGCGCGGGCTGCCACCCCCGTCCGGCCCGGACCGCTCGTACGGCCCGGGGCAGCCGGAACGCCACGTGGACCACGAACGCGGCCATGAACACCCAGGCACCGTAGAAGTGCAGGGTGTAGAAGGAGCCGGGGAAGACGTAGTCCAGCTGGATGTTCAGGATCCCGGTGACGAAGGTGAACCCGGCACCGCCCACCAGGAGGAGCAAGGAGAGCCGTTCGAGGGCGTGGGCGGCGGAGCGGACCGGCGGCCACTCGAAGAGCTTCGGGATCACCGACCACAGCTTGGCCAGGAGCACGGGCACGAGGACCACGCCGAGGACGGTGTGCACCCCCTGGGTGAGCCGGTACAGCCAGTACGGCGACGTGGGCCAGGTGAACAGGTAGAACCCGAGCCACCCCTTGTCGGGGGTCTGGTCGTTGCGCGCGGCGAGGTCCGGGTTGTAGGCCGCGTACGACAGCAGGCCCGTCACGAACAGCACCACCACGCCGCCCAGCAGGACCAGCCCGAAGACCGCCGTCAGCCACGGCCCCCGCAGCGGACTGCGCCAGAATCCGGGCCTGGCCGGCCCCGGCGGCGGACCGGCCGCCCGCACCCGCTCGGCCGCTGCCCGTACGCGATCGGCGACGGACACCCGCGAGGGCGGCGGCGCCGGACTCGCCGTGGCCGGGGGCTGCCGAACCGGGCCGTCCGGCCTGCCGCCCGGGCCGTCCGGCCTGCCGCTCGGGCCGTCGGGGCGGCCGCTCGGGCCGTCGCTCGCGTCCACGCAGGACACCTCCGTGCAGTGCAGGCGGAACAGGCGTGCCTGTTTTCAGGAGAACATCGCGCATCGCGCGCCCTCATCCGGCTCGTGACACGCACCAGAATCCTTACGGCTGCCCCTCGCACCCCTCATTGTCGAATGCCCCACTTCGTCACATGATCTTAGGTACTTCCCCGATCGGGTGAATTGAGCCATCCAGATCGCCCGCCGCCGCGAACCTGCCGTGGATGCGCCGGCGATCAACGTCTGCGCGGATATGGGACGAGAGATGGGGCGTGATGGGCGCGAGCCGTATCGATTCCAGGTTGCTGGGACAGCTGACCGAGAAGTCGCAGGATCTGAACAGCACCGCGATGCGCATGACCGGTTCCGCGCTGGGCGAGGTCGGGGCCCGGGTGTCGCGGGAGGACGTCATGGCGTTGCAGACGGCGGCCTCGCTGGAGAACCTCGCGGTCGGCGTCTACCAGCAGGCGGCCGGCCTGCCGTTCATCAAGCACGGCAACAAGACGGTGGCGGCCTTCATCGCCACCACCATCAGCCAGCACAGTGCGCACGCGCGGGCGTTCAACGCGGCGGCGACCCAGGCCGGCGGGAAGGCGCAGACGGCGCCGAACGCGAGGTACGCGGCGATCGTGAAGAAGGCCCTGCCCGGGATCAAGGGGCCGGCCGATGTCGTGGCGCTGGCGATCACCCTGGAGGACGTCGCCGCGCAGACCTACACCAAGTACACCGGGGACGTTCGCGATGCGCGGCTGCGCTCGCTGTTCGCGTCGATCGCACCGGTCGAGGCGCAGCACCGGGCGGTCCTGCTGGCCGTACGGGCCCTGCTGGGTGCCGGAAAGCCGGAGCTGATCGCCCTGCCCACGAAGGTCGCGGCGCTGCCCGCCGCGGCCGGGCCGGTCGGTTTCCCCGAGGGCTTCTACCCCGTCAAGAACGCTTCCCCGATCGCCGAAGGAGCCGTCAAGTGAGCACCGCGAAGAAGGGCTGGGAGCTCGGCATCGGCGAACGCGAACTGAGCCTCCTGACCAAGGACATGGAGGAAGCACACCTCGACACGCTGCCCGCCATGCAGGCCGGCGCGACCGAGCTCGTCGAGGAGATCAGGGCCGCCGGCGCGGACCGGCGGCGGTTCCTCGCCGGTGCGGGCATCGCGGCCGCGGCCGCGGCGTTCGCGCTGGCGGGCGGAATGGGTGCGAAGGCGTACGCCACCGCCCCGGGGTCCTCTGCGGCTGCCGCTCCCAGTCCCTACCAGGGGGACTTGAAGGTCGTGGCCCTGGCGGCGGCGCTGGAGAACCAGGCCGTGGGTGCCTACGGTGCGGCCCTGAAGGCCGCGGCAGCGGGCAGGCTCGGCAAGGTGCCGCCGGCCGTGGGCACCTTCGCGAAGACCGCCATGGAGCAGCACGCCGCGCACGCCAAGGCGTGGAACGCGGTCCTGACCGGCGCCGGCAAGCCCGCGATCACGGGGGTGCCGCTGTCGAACCAGCCCGCCACCCTCAAGGCACTGGGCCAGGCCAAGGACGTCGGCGCGGTCGCCCGCCTGGCGCTGGCCCTGGAGGACCAGGCGGCGCAGACCTATCTGTTCGCCGCCGGTCACGTCACCAGCCCCGCCGGGATCCGCACCGCCGCGAGCATCGCCCCCGTCGAGGCCATGCACGCCGCGATCCTCCACTTCGTCCTCGGCGAGTACCCCGTGCCCGACGCCTTCCTCGAGACGGACCGGGCCGCCAAGCCCACGCTCCTGACCGTCTGACCGGGCCGTCCCCGGGGCCGCGCCCGCTCTCGGCCGCCCTCGGCCACCTTCGGTCGCTCCGGCCGGTCGCCCTCCGACGGCCGCTACCGCCCGGTCGCGGCGCCCGCTCGCGGACAGGCCGCGTACGCCTCGACGTACGCGGCCTGTCCGGCTCCTCCCCTCCTCTCCCGACACCCCCACCCGAAGGGCCGATTCGCCATGCCCAAACACAGCTCCGTCCAGGTCACGCTCCCCGTCGCACTCCGTTCCGTCGCGGTCCGGGCCGCCTGCGCCGCACTCGCCCTCGCCGGGACGTTCCTGGCACCCGCCAGCGCCCAGTCGGCACCTGTCCAGGCCGCGCCGACCGCCCGGATCGTGATCAAGGACTTCGGGTTCAGCCCGGCCTCCCTCGCCGTCGCGCCCGGGACCGTCGTCACCGTGGTCAACAGGGACACCGCCCCGCACACCGTCACCGGCACCGGCCGCGCCACCTTCGACACCGGAAGGATCAAGGCAGGTCGCAGCGCCACCTTCACCGCTCCCCGCACCCGTGGCACGTACTCCTACATCTGCGACATCCACCAGTTCATGTCCGGCACCCTCACCGTCCGCTGACCGCAGGAAATGGCCATGTCTCCCCTCTCCCGTTCCCACGACGAGCGCCTGCTGGGGCTCTTCCGGATCGTCACCGGGTTCCTCTTCGCCTGCCACGGCGCCGCCAAGCTCTTCGGGTTCGCCGACGGCGCCCGGGTGCCGGCGGGGCTGTGGCCCTACTGGTGGGCCGGCCTCGTCGAACTCGGCGGCGGAGCCCTCGTCGCCGCCGGCCTGCTCACCGGCCCGACCGCACTGCTGTGCTCGGGCACGATGGCGTACGCCTACTTCACCGAGCACCAGCCCCACGGCCTGCTCCCCCTGCAGAACGACGGCGAGAGCGCCGCCCTGTACTGCTGGGCCTTCCTCACCCTCGCCGTCCTCACACCCGGCGCGCTCTCCCTCCCCGGGGCAATGCGCCACGTCACCGCCGCGCGGACGGCGAAGCTGCCCCTGCCCGGGCCGACCGGCGCGTAGCCCGGCCGGCGGACCACGGCGCCGTCGGGGTGGTCCTCTCGTACGCGGGCCGTCCGTACCGCGGCATGGGGTGGTGGGGCGCACCCGTGGTGCGTCCCACCACCCCATGCCGCACCCTGCCGGCCTGCGGGTCTCGAGGCGCTGCGTCATCCGCCGGTCAGGCGGCGAGGGTGAGCAGGATCAGCGGGCTCGTCGTGGGCCGGGCGGATCCGCCGGCGGGTTCGAGGGTCAGGCCCACGGCGAGGGCCTGACCGGGATCGCCCTGCATGAGGACGGCGCCGTCACCGGGGAGGAAGCCGGCGGGTCGCATGGTCCCGTGGTCGTCGAACCACAATTGGTAGGTCCGCCCCGCCGGCGCGGCCGGGAGCCCCGCGGTAAGGAAGGCGGCCTGGTTCAGGCGGGCGGAGGTGACCACGGATGCGGCCGCGCCGGTGCTGGTGCGCCCGTGGACGGTACGGGCGTCGGGGGACGTGATGACGGCGGCCAGCGCTTGCACCTGCCGGCCGGCGGACTGGGCCTGCGCCCGGGCTCGTTCCGTCTCCTGGTGCTGCTGGAGGGCGAGGCCTCCGAAGCCTGCCACCGCGGTGATGCTGGCCGCCATGGCGAAGGCCGCGGCCCTGCGTCCGAGGAAGGCGGTCCTCCGGGGCGGCGCGACGGACCGGGTGAGCGGAGGCAGCTGCCGGACGCCCTCGATGCGGCGCAGGACCTCCTGCCTCGTGGAGGCGGGTACGGGCAGGGGCGCGGGCGAGGCCAGGCGTGCCGCCGCGGCCTGGAACTCCCGCACCTCCTGCCGGCAGCTTTCGCAGTGTCCGAGGTGTGCGGTGAAGGTACGGAGTTCCTCGCCGGTGAGCGCGTCGAGCGCGTACGCGCCGGTGAGGGTGTGCAGGTCCGTTTCGTGTCTCATGTGGTCACCCCCATGCAGTCGCGCAGCCGGATCAGTCCGTCGCGCATCCGGGTCTTGATGGTTCCGAGCGGGGAACGCAGCTCTTCCGCGACCTCGCGGTAGGTCAGTCCCCCGTAGTAGGCCAAGGTCACCGCCTTGCGCTGGATCTCGGTCAGGCCCTCCAGGCAGCGGCGTACTCGTTCGCCCTCCAGCCGGGCCTCGACCTGCTCCGCGACTTCGTCGTAGGGCCGCACCTGATCCCGTACGCCGGTGGCGTGTTCCCGGTCGGCGGAGGCCTGGGCGGAGCGGACGCGGTCCACGGCCCGGCGGTGGGCGATGGTCGCGACCCAGGTCATGACGGCGCCCTGCTCGGGGTGGTAGCGGGTGGCTTGACGCCACACGTCGATCATCACTTCCTGCACCACCTCCTCGGACTGCGCCCGGTCCCGGACGACTTTGACGACGACCCCGAACACGGCGGGGGCGGCGGCCTCGTAGAGGACGGAGAAGGCGTCCTTGTCGCCCTGCCCGACCTTCTCCATCACCTCCTGCAGCCGGGCTCCGTCCGTGCCGTGAGGGCGGGCGTGGCGGGGCTGTGTCATCGGCGTGCCGTCCCCTGCCGTGCTGCGCCTTGGCGCGGAGCGGTTGTCCGGTGGATTCGCCGGTGGTGGTGCGTGGATGTCATCAACAGCTCTTTCGGCGCGAGAAAGACCGGCTCCCGGGAGCCGGTCCTGGTGCTCAGCTGTCTTACCGCTTCTTCGGAGCGGCCATATGTGCGGATTGCCCTGAGCGGCAACACCGCACCCCTGTCTTCATCAGATGTCTCCGGATTCCAGGTCGATGATACGAACCGACCAATCCGCCGGACGGTGTGCGGCGAATGGGGGGTGTGAGCAACTTCCGCAAGTCCCTGACCCGCGGCACGCTGGGCGCCGTGTCCGGCCTGCTGGCCGGCTACACAGCGCTGGCGGTGGCCGAGCTCTCGGCATCGCTGGTGCGGCCGCAGGCCGGACCGGTGACCGCCGTCGGGGGCGCTGCAATCGACCGGACACCGGCCGCGGTCAAGGACTTCGCCATCCGCACGTTCGGGGAGAACGACAAGCTCGTTCTCCAGCTCGGCATCCTGGCCACGCTCAGCCTCCTCGGCATCGTTCTGGGGATCGTCTCCCTGCGCTACCGGCGTTCCGGTGCGGCGGGGGTTCTGCTGTTCGGAGTGATCGGTGCGGCCGCGGCCCTCACCCGGCCGGACACGGAAGGGGTGCTGGACGCCCTGCCCTCGGTCGCCGGAGCACTGGCCGGCGCTGCGGTCCTGTACGTCCTGGCCGGAAAGCTCACCCGCGGGGTGGCACCGACCGGTACGCAGGAGGAGGGGCAGGCCGGCTGGTCCCGGCGGGGCTTCCTCGTCGCGGCCTCCGCCACCGCCGTGGCCGCCACCGCGGCGGGCGCGGCTGGCCGGGCCCTGATCGGCCGGAGCGGCCAGGGCGCCTCGGCGTCGAGGGCCGCGGTCAAGCTGCCCGCACCCGCCTCCGCCGCACCCGCACTGCCGGCCGGGGTACAGCTGAAGGCCGAGGGGATCAGCCCCTTCACCACCCCCAACAAGGACTTCTACCGGGTGGACACCGCCCTGGTCGTCCCCAAGGTCGATGCCGACACCTGGCGGCTGCGCATCCGCGGCACCGGTGTCACCCGTCCCCGCACGTACACCTTCCAGGAACTGCTGGAGCGTCCGCTCATCGAGCGCGACATCACCTTGACCTGCGTCTCCAACGAGGTCGGCGGCCCGTACATCGGTCACGCGCGCTGGCTCGGCGTACGACTGGACGACCTGCTGCGCGAGTGCGGCGTCAAGCCGCCCTCCCGGGGCGGCAAGGCCGACCAACTCATCGCCCGGTCCGTGGACGGCATGACCCTGGGCTCGCCGGTCGAGGACGTGATGGACGGCCGCGACGCGATCCTGGCCGTCGGCATGAACGGCGAACCGCTCCCCTTCGACCACGGCTTCCCCGTACGGATGCTGGTCCCCGGCCTGTACGGCTACGTGTCCGCCTGCAAGTGGATCAAGGAGCTCGAGCTCACCACCTTCGACTCCTACGACCCGTACTGGGTCAAGCGCAAGTGGGCCCGCAAGGCACCGATCAAGACGCAGGCCCGCATCGACACCCCCAAGCCCTTCGGGCGGCCGACGGGCGACGTGGTGACCGTCGCCGGAGTCGCCTGGGCCCAGCACCGCGGCATCCAGCGCGTCGAGGTACGGGTCGACGACGGGCCCTGGCGGGACGCCGACCTCGCACCGCAGGCGAGCAAGGACACCTGGCGCCAGTGGTCCTACCCCTGGAAGCCGACTCCGGGCGGCCACAACCTCACGGTTCGCGCCACCGACGGCAACGGCCAGGTCCAGACCGAGGAACGCACCCGGACCATCCCCGACGGTGCCAGCGGCTGGCACAGCGTCTTCGTCACCGCGGGCTGACCTCGCTCCCGGCGCCGCCGCCGTGTGCGGCGGGCGCCGCCCCGGACCATTCCTTCCTTCCTCAGCCCTTTCTCAGCCCTTCCCAGCCCTTCCCAGCCCTTCCTCAGCGTTCGAACACCCCTAGGAGATACCTCATGTCCAGCACGCTCCGTTTCCGTCGTACCGCTCTCGCCGTCGCCGCTGCGGCCGTCCTTCCCTTCGCCCTCTCCGCCTGCTCCGACTCCGGCAATGACTCCGCGTCCGGATCCTCCGCGGACAAGAGCAGCGAAGCGCCCGCGGCCTCGCAGCCCGCGACACCGGACGCTTCGATGGCGATGGACAAGCCGTTCGGCCCGGCCTGTGCCGGCGTTCCGACCGACGGCGCCGGCTCCTTCGACGGCATGGCCAAGGACCCCGTCGCCACCGCCGCCTCCAACAACCCGGCCCTCTCCACCCTGGTCACCGCCGTCAAGCAGGCCGGACTCGTCGACACCCTCAACAACGCCAAGGG